>CAZAKZ010000141.1:0-13247 GCA_964485695.1 uncultured Planctomycetota bacterium
GCTCGCCGGACAAACTCGTGCATGTTTATCGGACATATGTCCTTGGAGAGCACAATTAGCTTCTGCCTGCACCGGTCCATACAACTCGATATAGCCGGAACCCCCGGTGCCGGACCTCGGGACCTCGAGATCCTGGCCGTATCATTAATTCCCCCCACCCTCATTTCCATCATTCTCGCCGTCACCTGGTCCTTCAAGTGCCGGAGACAAACGCCAGTCGCGTTCATGCGGATGGTGATCTTCCTGTTCGTTCTCTCTGCGGCCCTGACAGGTGTCAGAGTCATTCCGGGAACCTGGCTTCTGGGCGCTGCCTTTCTCTTTCCCGGCATCCTCGTACTGATCCCCCTTGCCTGGTTTCTGGTTCTCCGGTGGCGCATTCTCAAGCGCCCCTCCCAGGAGCTCGAGCTGAGCTTCCAGGCCCGCAAGACCATCTCCGTCTCCATGATCATCTTGGGCATCACCGGCTTTCCGATCTGGCCTTTCGCATGGCACGCACACTTCAGACACATCATGATGGGGGACCATCCATCCGGCCATCCCATGTTCACAATCTACCTGGGATTCTTACCGTTTCTCTTTCTCCTCATCTTGGGTATTGCGTTTTACCCGTACAGAAGATGGAAACGAGGCCGGTACGCCAAAAGACCCCCGGATATTGCGTGATGATGGAAATGAGGCTCCCCTGTTCATCGAGGGTGGCCTTCCGCCTTCCTCCCGGCCCTGCAGATCAAGGTTTCTTCCCGTTTGGTATCCCGGCGGTGGTGTAGCTATCCCTGTCTAATACGACCTTTGCCGGGGCAGGACTTTCACCTGCGGGAGCACCAAACCTTTTCACGGCACACGTGGATCAGTACACCCTGTCAGCACGGATCATGCTCCTGGCAACAGGGAAAACAATGAGGGGGGTCCGGTCGCAAGTCTTGACGGTACGGGGAATGTGGCGCCCGAGACTCTCCCTCAATCCGCAAGCATCTCTTCGATTATTCCTCGAAACTTTGAACACATCCGCTCATGGTATTCCCCCGTCCCGGGCCCGGTGAAACCGGTGAGGATCTTCCGCACCTTTCCCTGCCGGTCGATGAAAAGGGTCGTGGGGTAGGAGAGAAAGGTGTCCAGGTCGGGGAGCGCCTCGGCGGTCTTCTTCTTGTCCGCCCGCCCCACATACAGGACGGGCCAATCGATATCCCAGCACCTGGCGTAGGCCCGCATCATCTCGGCGTCGGTCTCAAAGTCGCCGGTGGCCTCGCACGCCAGGGCCACCATTTCGAGTCCCCTCGGGTGGTACTCCTCGTAGAGGTCGGCCAGCAGTCGGCCGGCGTCATAGCAGTTGCAGCACCACGTTCCGATGACGCACACGACCAGCGGCCGGCCCGCGAAGCGCGGATCACTGCCCGACACTATCTTGCCGCTCGCATCTGGAAAGCTGAAGGAAAAGGTGCCCGCCTCGTTGACGCAGCGTGTCAGCGACCAGGGGTCGGGCATGGGCGTCCCCCCGGCCAAGGCCTTGAGCGGCATGCCGTGGCTGCCGAACCAGAATGTGCCTTCAAGCTGTCCCACGGATCGGGCCTCGGCGCGAAGGAGAAAGGCGTGACAGCCGTCGAAAACCGAAAGCCGGAGAGTCCCCTTCTCAAAAGTTCCCTCGAGGTAGCGGAAGTCGCCCACTGTCGTCAGAATGGTTCCCGTCACCCGGCGCCGTTCCTGCCTGAGGATGGCGAGGGCGCGCCAGGCGTCGTCGCCCTGGCCGAGAGTCAGGTCCCACTTGCCGGTAACGTCCACGATGGGGGAGGGCTCTGCAGGCTCCTCCTCGATCGGCTCGAACCTGTCAAGAGCGCCTGCGTGGGCCCCGAAAGCCATCTGTCGCTGCACGTCCTGTCCCCTCCTCCGCAGCCATTCTCCCGTGATGGTTGTACCCGCGGGATCGATGCGGCCCTCGAACCAGCAGTTGTAGTGCTCGAAGCTGAGTTTGATGGTGTCGCCCGACACCTCGACCGTGGTGAATGGGAGCACCTCCTCGCCGTTCCGGACCGCGGCGCGGAGTTCGCCGTCCTCTTCGGAGATCGTGATATGGAAGGGGAGGCCGCCGTCCGGCACGTCAAGGACTGTGCGCCAGCTCTTCGCGAAGGGGGATTCCGGGGCGAGAGACCGGCAGGAGACGAGGGCTGCGAGGAGCACAGCGGTGTAGAGGGTGAGAAGGAGTGGATCTCGCTTCTGGAGCATGTCTACCTCCTGGAACGATGAGGGTGCAAGCAGGACAGCCACATTGTCGGAGAGGCCGGAACCATGGTTCGGTCATTCTGGCCGACAAGCAAATGGTGTTTGTTCGTTCTTCCGGGTTTCCCGGCGGTGGTGCATCAATCCAGTCGGCTGGGACGACCTTTGCCGGGACGGGACTTTCACCCGCTGGAACAGCATACCTTTCACGGCACACGTGATCCAGTACACCTCCCCGTTTCGCAACCGAACCTACTTCGTGATGCCGACCTTCCAGGGGCCGGAGATGGCCTGAATGCCGAGCGGAGCGCCGGTGTCCACAGTGACCCATGCGATGGAGAAGGTGAAGCCGACCAGTGCCGGGACGTTCGGAACGCTCACCGCCCCGGCTGCCGTGCCGTTCGTGTCCAGGATACCCTCGAAGTTACGGAAGACTGTGGGCAACTGTATGGAGGCGAAGAAAAGGGCGTCCAGCGCCAAGGGAAAGTAACGGTTCAAAAACCGGATGCCCGCCGTGCGTTCGTTCATGGCGGCGGCGGCCTTGTAGAGCTTGCTGGCGCTCGATCCGGCCTTCCAGCTGATCTGGAGGGTCTGGCCGAACTGGACCTTGGTCCCCGTGTCGGCCCGAGGAAAGCCCGCGTCCTTGTACGTGACTTTCTTGATACTCTCTTCCGCGACAACAGGGCACTGCCACCGATCCCACCACACCGAGCCGTACCCGGAGGAAACTCCCGAGTAGGAAAGAAGGAGCTTGCCTGTGTTGGGGTCGAAGACGTAGCCCTTTCCCGAGCCTCGGCTGTTTACGTACACGACGTCGTTGACCGGGCTGAAGGCGACCCCGGCGCTCGAGGTACAGCCCACCGCCGCGAGATTGATGGTCATCAGGACCGAGGGGAGGTTTCTGGCGTCATAGAGCTTCAAGGTGTTGAAATTCCACGCGCAGATCCAGTACCCGTCCCGGTGCGGATCGTATGCTGCACCCACGTTTCCTTCACCGGGGGTCGCAAAGTACGTCGTGATCTTCCCCGACATGTCAGCGAGATAGAGGCCCCGGGTATTGGTCGCAGTGTCACTGAGGACGAACAGATTTCGCCTGACATCGTATCCCAGGCCGTAGGGCCAGGCGCCGCTCGGGTAGCCGCTCAAGGTGATGGTCGCCTTCTTGGCGCCCGTGGTCCAATCGAGCTCGAAGATCTCGTGCTGGGTGCTGCTGGTGTGGTAGTTCCCGTAGAGCCGGTCGCCGATTTGAGTCAGGCCGTGCATTCGAGGGGTGGGCAGATTGAACTCCTTGAGCTTGGTGCCGGGCGGGTCGTCGACCCCGGCGCGCGGGAATGGCTGGAGCCAGGAGCCGTCATCCAGCATTTGGGAACCGGCCGGAAGGGCGAAGGCGAAAAAGAGGAATAGCACGAAGGCGACATTGAAGGTCTGGGTCATGGTATAGTTCCTTTCGGGCTTCGAAGAGGGCATGGGGCGGCGCATTGTCCCTTACTATTCTCGATGAATGCGGACTTGTACGCGGGTTCAGATTCGCATAGTTCCGGTGGCAGCGCAAGGCTCGGTATTCAATCGAACCGAAATTACCTGTCCCTACCGCCAATCTAACGCGCCCTCAACCAGGCTGTACATACCGGATACTCAACACACTACCGAATAGCCACCAAGCCGCCACTGAAAAGGCCGCTCCTTGCCGGCTGAACGAGCTCGAATCGCCGGTCCCACCAGGATACAAACTCCGCACCGATCCGTCACAAACAGAGCGATGCACAGTCATCGTCTCATCCGAGGTTGACGAACGAGTTGCTCTCCCACCTACGCTGCCCGCGAGTACCGGTGGTGGAGCCCGCTCAGCACCGGGATTCCGACAATCGCACCTCTCTCCCACGCCAGGGGGCGTTCTCGATCGACAGGCGTCGGATCAGGCCGATTACATCCCGAGAAATCGGCCGACGGCCCAGCGTCCCCTTCGATCGCTTACGCCAGTAGTACGGAACCCTCACCGATGCCACCGGATCACCGTCTCCGGTTGCACGATGAACAGCATGTCCCGCCAACCACGGATGAATCGGCGCAGGAAGATCCAGAACATCCGGTCAGTGTCTTCGAGGCGAGCGCGCTTGACGCTTCGCTGCAGGACCAGGATCTGTTGGTGAAGGACTGCATTCCTAATCGCGAGCCGGTTTCGATCTGAAGCGGCGGCCACGAGCAGGGTGATCAGATGGCGAATGAATTCCATCACGCCAGCCTGCCCGGAACGGGCTGTTGACGCCAGGCTCCGCGTCAAGTAAGGTCATTGTAACGCGGTCCTAACCGCCGCTCTGATAGGCGGTTCGAGTTTTCGGAAGGGACAGCTCCGACCATGACAACCGATTCTTCTCGCTCCTGCGTCTCGCAACCCGTACGCTACTCGATCCTCCTGGTTCTGGCCGGCGTGTTGCTCCTCTCGGCCCCGGTGGCGGCGGACTGGCTCCAGTGGCGGGGGCCCGGCGGACTCGGAATCACCCAGGACAAGAATCTCCCGGAAAAATGGAGCCGCAATTCCTCGAACATCCAGTGGACAGCCGAGATCCCTGGCAACGGGGCCTCCTCCCCGGTGGTGACAGGGAATCGGGTGATCCTGACCACGGCGTACGAGGGCACGCTGCGGGTCATTTCTCAGACGCTCATCGCCGTTCTGAGCTTCGCGCTGGCGGGCCTGTGCCTGATCACCACGGTGCTGTCCCGGCGGGGAAAGGACTCCTCGAAACCCGGGTGGCTGGTGCGGATCGATTCTCTTTTCGTGAAGACCGGCACCCTCGCCTTTGTTGTCCTGGCCGCCGCCATGGCAGCGGCCCCCCGGACCTTTTTCCCCACGGGACAGCCGGGAGGCACCTGGCTGGTGGCCGGGGGCAGCGCGCTTCTGGGCCTGGCCCTGGCCGTGGGCTGGTTTTCTCCCGCCGCGTCCCGCGGGCGTCTCATCGGCGGCAGCGTTCTGATCCTGGCCGCGGCGATGCACTACTTCCTTGCGCCTCCCGGGCACTACACGAGCCCGATGTCCATCATGAAGCGGGGGCTCACCGCGTCACCTGGGATCATTTTCGCGGCCTGGTACTTCCTGTGCTTTCTCATGACGAGGTCCCGGCCCGGAGCCGTCTCGAGGCTGAGAGCCGCCCTCGTCGCGATCTCCCTCGTTCTCCTGTCTGCGCTGATCTTCGTACCGGCCAACTACCTCCAGCCCCGCATCGGCTTGCTTCGCGTCGTCCTCTGCCTCGATCTCTCCAGCGGCAAGATCCTCTGGGAAAAGCCGGTCTTCATCGCACCGAGCGAGAGGAAGCACGGGTGCAACACCTACGCCACCCCCACCCCCTGCACAGACGGCAAACACATCGTCTGTCACTTCGGAGCCGGCACCGCCTGCCTGGACATGGAGGGCAACACGCGGTGGTGCCACCTCCATCCCGAATACACCGAGACCTCCCGGTACGGCTGCGGAAGCTCCCCGGTGATGTGGAAGGACCTGGCCATCCTCATACGGGAGGGAGAGACGCATTCCTCCACCGACGACGGCCGCCACGTCCCCAAGCGACCGAGCTTCATCACGGCGTACGAGAAGGAAACGGGCAAGGTCCGCTGGCAGCTTCAACCCAAAACATCCCACGACTCGTATTCCACGCCGCTGCTCCTTCCAAAGAACGGCGTCACCATGCTGGTCACCCCCACCTGGGAGGCGGTCAAGGCGTACGACGCCCAGACGGGCGGGAAGCTCTGGTCACACGAACTGCCAATGCGCTTCATTGTGCCCACGGTGGTCCACGACCGGAACATCATCGCGGTGGCCGGGGGCGGCCACGGCAGCGTGGCAGCCACCCACGTCTTCCGGCTGGGGGAGAAGCTGCGGGACAAACCGACGAAGCTCTGGGACACGCGGCGCGGATCACCGGGCGTCTCCTCGCCCGTGGCCTGCAACGACATGCTGTTCATCCTCTCCGACACCGGAATCCTCTCCTGCTACGACCTGGAGTCCGGAAAGAACCACTGGCGAAAGCGCCTGGGCGGACGCCACTACGCCTCGCTGCTGGCGGGGGACGGCAAGATCTACGCCACCAGCACCGCGGGAATCACCACGGTGGTGGCCGCTGAACCGGAGTTCAAGGAGCTGGCCAGAAACGACCTGGGCGAGGAGTGCTTTGCCTCGCTGGCCGTGGTCGACAGCACCTTCCTGATCCGGACGAGCAAGCATTTGGTTCGCATCGGGCGTTGAGGCGGTCGGGAAGGATCTGGCGTGCGCTGTAACCAATGCGCCGGTCCTCGAGCGAGGGAAGCCGATGACTTTGACGCCGCCGTGACCGATCACCCAGCATCACCGCGTTCAGCCAGCTTTCGCACGATTTCGAGAGCTTCGTCGATGTGAGCCAGCGGGGAGAACTGCGAGCTGAACACGTGCTGGATCACCCCGTCGCGGTCGATCACGAAGGTCACGCGCCCACTGATCAAACCCAGCGTCTTGGGTACGCCGTAGGTTTTCCGTACCGTCCCGTCGGAATCGCTGAGTAGCACGAATGGCAGCTGGTGTCGACTCCGAAAAGAGCGATGGCGGTCCGGCGGATCGGCGCTGACGCCGATCACCACCGCCCCGGTCGCCGTGAAGTCTTCGTAGGCATCATGAAAACCGCAGGCCTCTCGCGTGCAACCCGGCGTGTCGTCCTTCGGGTAGAAATAGAGGACGACGACGTTCTGCCCCCGAAAGTCCGTCAGCGAGACCGGCCGACCTTCGGCTTCGTGTAACGTGAAATCCGGGGCCGGCGTTCCCTTCCGTGACCGCGACGCCATGTCGGCCTTCCCGCTACTGTAGCGGCTTTCCCCGGTACTCGCCGGTCAGCGTATGCAAGAACTTCACGAGGGTCTCGCAATCACCGTCGGACAGTTCCACCCCGGCCTCGCAGGTCCCCATGACCTTCACCGCTTTTTTCAGGTCGACGATCGATCCGTCGTGGAAATACGGGGCCGTGAGCGCGATGTTCCGCAACGTCGGGACCTTGAACTTGTGCCGGTCCACTTCGATCTTGGTCACATTGAACCGACCGAAATCCGGCTTACCGACGTTGCCACGTGGCGTGAAGTAATCCTGTTTGCGTCCCATGGCCTCGAAAGACTGTCCGCCGAGGATCTTGCCCACGTGGCAGGTGGCGCAACCGTGTATCTTGAACAACCGGTAGCCGTCCTTCTCCTCCGCGGTGATCGCGTCGGCCTGGCCCTTCAGGTACCGATCGAATCGGCCGTTGGGGGTGACGAGTGACCTCTCGAATTCCGCGATGGCATCGCAGATGTTGGGGCCGGTCAGCCCCTCGGGATAGGCGGCCCGGAACTGCTTGACAAACACCTCGTCTTTTCGGAGTTTCGCGATCACGTCGGGCCAGTTGCCGCCCATCTCGATCGGATTGTTGACCGGTCCGTCCGCCTGCTCCTCGAGATCGACCGCGCGGCCGTCCCAGAACTGCTTGAACTGGAATCCGGAGTTGAAACTCGTGGGCGAGTTGATGTCGCCGGTCTTTCCTGCGATGCCCTTCGAAAACCGGAGCTGGTCCGTTCCGCCCTTGTCGAGCGCGTGGCAGGTCGCACACGACACGGTATCGTCACCGGAGAGGCGAGGATCATGATACAGACGATCACCGAGCGCGGCCTTTTCGGCGTTCAGTTCGACCGTTTCCGGCAACGGCTGCACCACCTCGTTCTGAAACGCCGCCGCGACGCCGTGGGTCGCGAAATACCGGGACCGGACGTTGTGAACCCAGTCAATGATGTCCGTCTTGTCCGATCCACTCAATCCGCCATTCCAGTGGAGCGCAATGTATCGAAACGGCGGCATGGAGCCGGCCTCGACCACCTGCTCGATCTTCGCGATGGCCACCTCGGATACGGGCGTGTCCTTGGGAACCCGTAACGCGGCCAGCAGATCGATATACCGCGTGCCCTCCTCGATATCGTTTTGAATGATCTGCTTGGCGATCGGGAGGTTGGCGTAAAAGGGTAGATTGTATTCCTTGGTGTGGCAGTTGACGCACTTCTTCGAGAGCACGCCCGCCACCTTGGCCAGCGCCGGGTTTCCCGATGCAATCTTCTCCAGGCTGTTCGAGGGCACGCCGACGAACAGATTGACCACAGGAACCGCCAGGAACAGGATGACAACGATCACGATCAGGAGGAGGAATTTCTTCATGGTTGCCCTTTCGTGGCCCACACCGAAAACAGCCAGAATTAATATCTGATCTTTAGTGCAAACCGACATCGGGAACGAGGATAGGAATTTTATAGCCCTTTTTTCCAAACCCGGGGTTCATCAGCAAGGGCTCGTTCGTCTCGTATCACGGAGTTATCGGCCCGACTGGGACGGTTCATACCCAGGATTTCTCGTCCTGGGCACCGGAGCATCCACCTCCCGGCGCCAGCGGTGCATCAGCGCGAGCAACTCTTGCGTTTTTTCGGGCTCTGTAGCGACGAGGTTGTTCTTTTCCGACAGGTCTTTCTCGAGGTGGTAGAGCTCGAGGCGCCCATCTTCGTAGAATTCGATCAACTTCCAGTCGCCTTTCCGCACGGCTCCCACCGGCGTCGTGCGCCAGGGAGTCTCGGATCCCCTGTACCCTTGAAGGTAGGCGGGGAAGTGCCAGAAAAGCGTTTCTCTGGTCCATCCCCCGTGCCCGCTCAGAAGGGGCACCAGGCTTTCCCCATCCAGAAGCTGATCCTTCGGCCGGGAAGCCCCGGCCCACTCGAGAAGAGTCGGATAGAAATCCAGGCCGATCACGGGAGTTGTGCAGACGCTGTCGGGCTTCACCTTTCCCGGCCAGCGGACGACCATGGGCACACGGATCCCTCCCTCATAGAGCATTCCCTTCGCGCCGCGGAGGGGAGCCATGGAGGTTACCGGCCCAAAGCCTCCATTGTCCGAGAAGAGGATGATCACGGTGTCTTCCTCCAACCCCAGGGCTTTCACCTTGTCCAGAATCCGGCCGACGCTGTGGTCCGTACTCTCGATCATGGCGGCGTACCTGGGATTGTAGTGGCCCGAGCTTCCATTTTTCCTTTTGTACTTCTTGATGAGCTCCTTTTTCGCCCGGATCGGTGTGTGCACGGCGTAATGAGAGAGGTAGATGAAGAAGGGCTTCTCGGGGTTGGATTCGATGAACCGAAGCGCTTCTTCGGTCAAGCGGTCCGTGAGGTACTCCCCCTCGGGTCCGTCCGGAAGATCCTTGTTCTTGTAGGGACTGAAGTAGCGCCTGGGGGAACCGGAGCGGTTACCCCCCATGTTCACATCGAATCCCTGTCCCTTGGGCCCGCTGTCCGGACCGTCCCCCAGATGCCATTTCCCGATGTGAGCGGTCGCATACCCTACCGTTTTCAGCGCCTCCGCCAGGGTGACGATATCGCCGTCGAGCACTTTCTTGTTCTCGATGGGGATGAGCTTCCGATGCTTCGACAAGCCACGCTTGGAGCTGTTCACCGTGTAGACGCCGTGGCGGGGCGTATACTGGCCGGAAAGGAGGCAAGCGCGGGAAGGCGCGCAGTTGGGCGCATTGGCATAGGCCTGGGTGAAGGTCATGCCGCCCTGCGCGAGCCGGTCCATGTGAGGCGTCTCATAGTACGTGCTCCCCATGAAGCCCGCGTCCTTCCAGCCCATGTCGTCGACGAGAATGAAGATGAAGTTCGGTTTCCTTCCGGTCTCCTGGAAGAGAGGCTTCGCGCCAAGGAGAGGCCGTGCGCCGGAAGCGCCGATCACCATGGCGCCGAGTCCCAGGCTCTTTATGAATTCACGCCTTCTCATGAACCAGGTCCTCCCAGAGCACGGGATCACCGCTCCGCTCCATCCAGGATCTGAGTAATTTCTCCATCTGCTTGCACCGGTCCGAGAAAGCGGGATCATCGGCCAGGTTCTTCTTCTCCCACGGATCCTCCTCGAGGTCAAAGAGCTGTGTGGTTCTATTTCCCTTGATATTGTACTTGATCAGCTTCCATCGGCCGGCACGGATGCCGCGCTGGGGTTTCTTGTTCGAGTAGGCAAAGAAGAGCGAATCTCGAACACTGGGAGTCTTGTCATGCATGAGTGGATAGAGGCTTCGGCTCTCCACAGATCCGGGAATATCGATCTGGCTCAGATCGCACAGGGTGGGGAACAGATCGTGCAGGTAACATAAAGCATCGATACGCTTTCCCTTGGGCACGGCGGGCCCGCTGATGACGAGAGGAACGCGGACGCTGTGCTCGTAGAGACTCTGCTTTCCCAGAAGGCCGTGTTGCCCCACCGCTAGCCCGTTATCCCCGGCGAGAACGACGAGTGTATTCTCCGCCTCCCCGCTCTCTTCGAGCGCCGCCATCACCCGTCCGATCTCGTGGTCCGTGTGAGAGATCATGGCATAGTAGTCGGCAATGTGCTTGCGAACCTCCTTTTCCGTGCGTGGGAAGGGGGCCAGGTTCTCGTCCCGCACCCGCAGCTCGCCATTGTCGAAGGGATGTTCCGGGAAAAAGTTGGGTGGGAAATCGACCTCTTCCGGAGGATACAGGGCTTGAAACGCCTTCGGCGCCATCCTGGGATCGTGGGGCGCCGTGTAGGAGACGTACATCAGAAAAGGGCGCGTGCCATTTCTGTTCGTCAGAAAATTGATGGCTGCATCGCTGAAAAGAGTGCTAGAAAAGGCGTCCCCTGTGTAACGATTCCTTTTCGGATATTCGCCTGCCAGGTCAAAATCGAAAAGGGGCACCTTCAAGTGGTCGGACATGCCTCCGAAGAAGATCTTTCCTCCGTGGGTGAATCCCCTGGCATACAGTGAAGAGCCGTTGTGCCATTTCCCTGTCCCGAAAGTGGCGTAACCCTGGCGCTGAAAAACCTCGGGAAAGGTGATGTATGGACATTGTCCCCGCTCTTCCGGCTTGACGCTCCAGGCGACGGTCACGGATCTGGGAAGATGAAAATACCCCCGCCCCGTGAGGAGCATAGCCCGGCTGGGCATGCAAACGGCGCCATGGGGAGAACCCATGATATAGGTATGGGTAAAGCTGGTTCCGTTACGAACGAATCTGTCCATGTTCGGTGTCTTGATCACAGGATGACCAAGGGCGCCGATGGTATCGAAGCGCTGGTCATCCGTGAAAAAGATCACAACATTGGGACGCCGAGGTGGGTGTTCGCCGTCTTTCATGAACTTCGTGAAACAGCTCGTCATGAACAGTCCGGATGCCGATATGCCCAGACCTCTTAAAAAATCACGCCGGTCGATCGAGATGGGTTTCATGAAAAAATCCCGTGTTGGAACCTTCATGGCCGTCATGGTATCGCTGTCCACCTGCTCTTTCCACGCAGAAAACAGGAGGTCGGGAGGCAAGAAGTTCGTGACCCGGGTTCATGAAATCCACCCGTCAACAGGGAAGAAAACGGGCTCGAGCTTCTCCAACCTGACCATCGATGGACCATGGCGACAGCTATATAAAAGATAATATATTATCTACAGATTGACATATTTTTAAAATAGAGATAATATATTATCTATATGTTTCCGACATCTCATGTGGTGATCGCATGGCTTCAATACCAGATCCGCTCCATTTGCCCGGGGAGATCGCCCGGATCCTGTCCATCCGGTTGAGAGAGCTGCGTCTCCACAATGGCTGGAAACGGGCGACCCTTGCGGTCCGGTCCGGAGTCACCGAGTCCTCTCTCAAGCGGTTCGAGAGGACCAGCAAGGTGTCGCTGGAGAACCTGCTCAAGCTCTGTCACGCGCTGGGTCGACTCCAGGAGTTCGACCGGCTGCTATTGCCGCCTGTGGCCCGAACCCTTGCCGAACTCGAAAAACGCCAGGGCAAGCCGCTGCCCAAGCGGGGCCGTAAATGAAAACTCTATCCATTCAGCTCACGCAGACACCAACCCGATTCCTGTCCGTCGGACGACTGGCGGAAGCGGATCGACGCGTGTTCTTCGAATACGCTCCCGAATTCCTGGAGACCAGCCTTGAACTCTCGCCGTTCAAGTTGCCCCTCGGTTCAGGACTGATAGAACATACAGACCGTTCCTTCGGCCCGCTGCCCGGATTGTTCGAGGATTCACTCCCCGACGGCTGGGGTCTTCTTCTGATGGACCGGTATTTCCGCAGCGAGGGCCTGGTTCCTGGGACCGTGTCCCCCATCGACCGGCTGGCCTATCTTGGAACACGAACGATGGGAGGATTGACCTATCACCCGGCCGAGGAAGTCGATCCTTCCCTCACGGAGTTCAACCTTCAACGGATCGCGAAAAATGCGCGTGACGTGCTGGCAGGCACGGCAAAGGAAGTGCTTCCGGAATTGATGCGAGCCGGCGGATCCCCCGGGGGGGCACGTCCCAAAGTGCTGGTCGGAGTGCGTGAAGACAGGATCATCTCCGGGGAGGACGAACTTCCTGACGGGTATGAGGCGTGGATCGTGAAGTTCTCGGCGAAGGAGGATTTCAAGGACGCCGGCCCGGTTGAATACGCCTATGCGCGCATGGCTCGAGCTGCCGGAATCGAAATGCCTCCCAACCGCCTGTTCGAGACATCTACGGGTGATTGCTTCTTCGGAGTCAAGCGTTTCGACCGAGAAGGCAATCACCGCCGACACATACACACCTTCGGCAACCTGATACACGCCAATTTCAGAGTTCCGGGATGCGACTACATGGATATGCTGAAGGCCGTGAGCCTTCTGACCCGTAACCACCAGGACGTCCTTCGGTCCTTCAGACAGATGGTGTTCAACGTCGCTGCCCACAACCGGGATGATCACGTCAAAAATTTTTCATTCATCATGGACGAGGAAGGCCGGTGGTCACTCTCCCCTGCTTACGACCTCATGTATTCTCTCGGCCCAGGCGGAGAACACTCCATGACGATCCTGGGGGAAGGACGAGAGCCCACCCATGATAACTTCCTGCAGCTGGCGGGGAAATCCGGCATCTCCTCCGAACAGGCCGCACGCATAGTGGATCAGGTCAGGGACGCTGTTTCTTCGTAAGTATTCAGTCGTCAGGTAGACACTTGACCCCTTCTTTTTCGGTCTGA
>CAZAKZ010000142.1:0-13209 GCA_964485695.1 uncultured Planctomycetota bacterium
AGAGTACCGTACCCGAGAGCACCGTACCCGAAAGCCCCGTTCCTGAGAGTACCGTACCCGAGAGCACCTTACCCGAGAGTACCGTGCCCGAAAGTGCCGTGCCCGAGGAGGAGAAGAAATCCGGGGAAGGCGAACTGCCGGGTTGACAGCTGTCCGTTTCCGAGAACCTACCGCCGGGGGGCCGGCCCTACCGGCCCCCCGGCGTATTTATGGCCCCTAGCCCTGGGACCGTGGTCATGGTCGAACGTGCCTTCCACCGGCTGCCAGTTACATTGGCGAGCGTCCTGATCCTCGGCGTGGCCTCCCTTCTTCAGGGGTGTGGCTCCGGTTCCGGGGCCACCGAGGTCCCGCCTCCGGCTCGCAAGGTCCGGGCGGATCCCCCGGCCCTCACGCGCAGCCGCATCGGCCAGGCTGAAAGCCTCATGGCCCACGGAGATTATCGAGGAGCTCTCGAGTCCTTGAAGCTGGCATTGAACCGCGCTGGGGATCCGAATCTCAGGCACCAGATCCAGGAGCATCGACTCCGCCTGAAGCGTAGAGCCATTGCTCAGGTCCTGGAGTCGCGTGTCATCTCCGGAGTGAATTGGTTCATCACCGGCGGAGCCCTGCACCTGGACCTCGAACTTCTGAACCATGGTTCGTTCCCCGTCACCATTTCTCGATCCAGCTACCGCAAACGCCTGGTCGTGTTACGCAAGGAGGTGGGGCGGACCGTATTCGACCTGAAATTCACGGTGGAGGAGTTCGACCCACGGGGAACCCGGATGGTGGAGCGCTTCAACCGATTTTGGGAGCCCGAGGAGGACATCGTCATCGAACCGGGTGGAAGGTGGTCCCATCGTTACGAGGTGGACACGACCACCATCCGGCCGCACACGGCCCTGCTGAAACGCCTCAGGGTGGAGGCCCTGATCCGGCCGGTGAGGATACGGGTGGGGGAGGAGGACTTCTTCACGGCCGTTCCCATGCAGCCCGTGGTCGTCTACCTCCTGCCCCGGGGCACCCAGGCCATGGTCTCGGATCCCTTCAAGCACCTGAATCTGGCCCTGCTCCGCGGGGGGACCGAGCCCCGGTTCCTGCCCCACGTGCTGGTGGCTGCTTGCATCCTCGAGGGAGCGGATCGGGAGCGCGGGCGCAAGGCCCTGACTCGCATCGCAGAGGAGGGACCCCGGGTGCTCCGGCCTTCGGCGATGCGGGCCCTGGACCTGTTCTGGAAGACCGAGGCCGAGGCGAAACAACCGGAGGCCCCGACCGTGATCTTCAAGAGTCGGTGAGCAGGGCGCGGGTGCCGGGCGGAAGGCACTGCGAGATGAAATGCCGATTTTCCTGGAGAGTGACTTTTCTTCAGAATCCGATAGAGTACCCCGTTCAGGAGACCTGCTAGGAGATCTGTGCCCTTGTCCGTCAATCGCCAAACCGTCGATGAACAGTTGAAGCGCCTCAAGCGGGGCGTGGTGGACCTGGTCAACGAAGACGAGCTGCGCAAGCGTCTGGAGCGCGCCCGGGAGCAGAATCGCCCCCTGCGCGTCAAGCTGGGGATGGATCCCACGGGATACGATCTCCACCTCGGACACACCGTGGTTCTCCGGAAGCTCCGCGCTTTCCAGGACCTCGGCCACCAGGCGGTTCTGATCATTGGCGACGCCACCGCCATGGTCGGGGATCCGAGCGGCCGGGACCGGACCCGGCCCATCCTGACCCGCGACCAGGTGGACGCCTTTGCCGCGCGGTGGATGGAGCAGGTGGACATGGTGCTGGATGTGGAAGCCCTGGAGGTGCGGAGAAACAGCGAGTTCTTCGAGGCCATGTCCTTTTCCGAAGTCATCCGCCTCTGCGGGCGCATGACCGTGGCCCGGATGCTGGAGCGGAACGATTTCAGCGAGCGCTACCGGTCCGGGAACCCCATCAGCCTCCACGAGTTCCTCTATCCCCTGATGCAGGGCTGGGACAGCGTCATGGTCCAGGCGGACGTGGAACTGGGGGGAACGGACCAGCTCTTCAACCTCCACGTGGGCCGGGCCTTTCTGGAGGCCGAGGGACGGCCCCCGCAGATCCTCGTGACCACACCCATTGTAGAGGGCATCGACGGCACCCTGAAGATGTCCAAGACCTACCAGAACGCCATCGGCCTGAGCGAGGCGCCGGACGAGATGTTCGCCAAGATCATGTCCATCCCCGACACCCTCATGGAGAAGTACTTCGTCCAGTTCACCGACCTTCCGGAAACCGAAATCCGGGACGTTCTCACCGGGCATCCGCGCGACGCCAAGGTGCGCCTGGGCCAGGAGGTGGTCACCTGGCTCCATGATGGAGCGGCGGCCAAAACGGCCGCCCGGCGGTTCGCCGAAGTGTTCGCCGAGGGCAAGGAGCCCGAGGACATGCCCGTGGTGGAGCTGGCCGGGGCCGACCTCCAGGACGGGCGTATCTGGATCATCGACCTCTTGCGCAGGTCCGGCTTCGTCAAGAGCGGGGGCGAGGCCCGCCGGCTGGTGAGCCAGGGCGGCGTGTCCCTGGACAGCGTTCGCCTGGACGACGTCGACGCCCATGTGGAGGTGAAGGACAGCGCCGTCCTCAAGGTGGGCAAGCGGCGCTTCGGTCGCATTCGCGTGGTATAGTACTCCTAGGAAATGGCACGTTTCTAGAAAGATCCATGGCAATGGCGCCCATTACCGAATCCCGCGAGAACGCTTTCCGGAGGCCCGCTGCGGTGGTTTCCACAGTGGTATCCGTGGTGGGGATTCTCTGGATCCTCCTGGTTGGCACCGCCACGTGCGCACCGGTTCAAAGAGTCGCTCCTGGGATTGAAAGCCAGCGGACGGGCGTGAAGGCGGACCTCCAGAAGGACCTCAGATCCCCCTATCTCCGAACCCGGGAAAAGGCCCTCGACCGCCTGGTCCGTCGGGGCCGGAGCGCCCTGCCCATTCTGGTCCGTTTCCTGGACGATCCGGACCACCGCCTGCGCGGCCTGGCCGCCAGGGGCCTGGCCCGGCTGGCTCTCCCCGAGGGGCGCATGGCCCTGCTCCGGCGCCTCGGCACGGAAAAGGATCCCCGCCTGGTGGACATCCTGGCCGAGGCTCTGGTGTCGCACGGCCGCGAGGCGTGGGCCGTGCTGAAGAGCCGGGCCCGGTCCGGGAAGGCCACGGCCGTGGATCTCCGGGCCTACCAGCACTTTCTCTGGAAATACGTCCTACTGTTCATCCAGGAGATCCTCCGCCGGAACACCGACGCCGGTGGAGGTTTCAAGGGATTCTACGACGGCATGTTCCGGGACGTGGCCGTTCTGGGGCCCGAGGCGGGGGACATCCTGTTGCGCATGATCCGGGATAAGGATCGATTCACCTTGAGCATTCGACAGTTCGCCATCCGGGCCATGGCCGAGGTGGGAAACCGAAGCCACATCCCCGCGCTCCTCAAGTTCCACAACCGGCTCCGGTCCGAATCCACAGCCCCCTTCGACGATCCCATGACGAGGAGTGCCTCGGAACCGGAGAGGATTCTGAGGACGTACGCCCGGTACGTCCTGGCGCGTATGGGGGAAACCGGCCCGTGCCACGAGCAGATCGGATGCCTGGAGGGGGAGGTCAGACACTGGAGGGGCCGGAGGAATTTTGAGCGAGCTGCCGTCTACCAGTACGACATAGCCTACGAGTGGCACCAGGTCCGGAATTTCGACAAGGCCCTCGAGGTCTACCAGGCGTATCTCAAGACCTATCCCGGAGAGGTGCTGACGTTCATGAACGACCGGCACATGGCCTACTACAACATGTGCTGCATCGAATCCCGGCGCCAGAACGTCTCCAAGGCGCTGGAATATCTCGAACGGAGTTTCGCGGAGAACTACACGGATTTCGCGTGGCTCGACCTGGACACCGACCTGGACAACATCCGGGATACCCCCGAATTCAAGAAGCTGGTGGAAGCCCAGCGGGCCAAGTTCATGCCGGAGTCGAATCCCCTGAAGAAGAAGACCGAGAAAAAGACTGAGAAAAAGACCGGGAAACGGTAGGGGACCCGGAACGGATCAGGTTTTCTTCCTGCCTTCCACCAGCACCAGCGAGGTGAAGAGCTTCCCCTGCTTGAGCAATCCGGATTCCCGCCAGAGGGCCTGGACGTCCTCGAATCCCGCCTCCTGCACCAGGGTGAGGAGGTCGCGGGTCCGGTAGTAGCGCACGTGGCCTTTCTCCAGGATCCGGAGCACCTTGTCGTACACCCAGATGGGAAAGTAGTGCGTGCAGGATTCCAGGAGCAGGATCCGTCCGCCGGGCCGGAGGATCTTTTGCCATCCCATGAGCACGGCGCCGGGATCGACGTAGTGGTGAAAGCTCGCGGTGCAGGTGATGCAATCGAAGGCTCCGGCCGTGAAGGGCAGGATTCCGGCGTCGGCCTCGAGGAACAGGGGTTCTGAACACCCCTCCTGATCGGCGCCTGTCCGGGCGGCCCGCAGCATGCCCGGGGAGAGGTCGATGCCGACGATCCTGGAGTCGGGGAGGCGCCGGGCCGCTTCGCGCACCAGCCAACCCGTGCCGCATCCCACGTCGAGGAGGTCTCCGCCGCCCGTGTCGGCCACGCGGTCCAGGACCCGGGTCTGGTAGTGCTGGAACCACGGGCTCATCCGATCCTTTTCGAACCGAGGTGCCCAGCGGTCGAAGTAGTCCGTGGAAGTCCGTTTGTCAGCCATTTGTCAGCCGTGAATCAACCGTGAATCAGCCGTGACTCAACCCGTGGAAAGCCTCACGGAATGTTATTCATGGCCTCCACGGTGCGGCGCACCCCCTCCAGGTAGGTGGTCCTGGCCTTGAAACCCAGAAGCTCATGGATCTTATCGGCATGGAAGACCGTGGGATTGCAGAAGAACTTGAGACTGCGCCGGCTGAAGGGTGCATCCTTGCCCACGCACTTGAACGCTACCTCCAGGCCCAGGCTGACGAGCCACATGGGGAAGACGGGCACGTGGATCCGCGGCGGCTTCACGCCCTGGGCCCCGGCAATGGCCGCCACCCACTCCTGCAGCGTGGGCGCTTCGCCCGACACCAGGAGAAAGACCTCGCCGGGGGCGGCCTCGTGGCGGGCGCACGCCTCGAGACCTTCCAGGCAGTCCTGGATGTAGATTCCGTCCCGGCGGATACGGCCGCTTCCCACCATGAGGAACCGACCCCTCCGGATGGCGTTGAAGATTTTTCGGGTGCGCCGGCAACCGGCCCCGTAGACCCAGGAGGGGCGAACAATGACCAGGTCCAGGCCCAGGTCAGCCGCCTTTTTTCGCGCCGCCTCTTCCCCCGCCAGCTTGGTACGCTCGTAGGGGATGGTGGGCGCGGTGGGGCTCTCCTCGGTGAACACCTGATCGGGGATCTGGCCGTAGACCCCCACGGAACTCACGTGGACCACGCGGGAGACCCCCGCCCGGGCCGCGGCCTCGAGGACGCGCTCCGTGCCCTCCACGTTGATGGCGCGGTAGTAGGACCGGCCCCGGCGCACCTCCAGGTGGGCGCTGGCCAGGTGGAACACGACCCGGCAGCCGGAAAACGTCCGATCCAGGTCCTTCGCATCCAGGATGGTGCCGTCCATGCGCTCGGGCTGGGGATCCAGACCGGGTGGCAAAGGGGCAGGGTGCTTGACGTCGAGAGAGCGGACCCGGCGGCCGCGCCGAGCCTGGTCCATCACCAGACCATGGCCGATGAAGCCGCCACCGCCGGTCACCGCGACCGGGGCCGGGACCGGATCCGGGCTCGGTGCATCACTCTCCAACGCCAGAACCTTTCATTCCAGGGGGCACACGGGTCTCCACCACCACGGCGTAGCCGCGGGTGCAGGAAACCAGGGCGTCCAGGAGGCTGAAGAACTTCAATACCGGGTAGGCCAGGGCGTAGAGGTGATAGCTCTTGGCCACGCGCCTGAGGTCCTCTTCCGAACCCGGAGCAATGGTGTTACCGTCTCGAGCTCTATTTTCCCGGTCCTTGCCCCGGCTCTTGAGAACCTTGACGTAGAGGAAGTTGATGAGGAGTTCGACCATCTCGGTGAAGAACCGGGAGTAGCTCGAGGTGGCCACGGGCTCCAGGCCGACGGACTGCAGGAGAGCGGCGAGCTCCTCGATGTCGTACCCCCATCGCTCGTGGCCGTACACGGCCGGCGTCATGCCCAGGAGACGTTTGAGGCGCGTGGCCAGCTTTCCGGGATTGCCGTTGGGCACGGTGACGATGACCCTGCCCCCGGACCGGACCAGGCGCTTCATCTCCTCGGTGAAGGGCACGGGATCCTTCAGGTGCTCGTGGACGTCGATGGCCAGCACCACATCGAAGGAGGCTCCGGGAAAGGGAAGCGCATCCGGCTCCACGTCGTGCACGTCCTCCCCCAGGAGTTTTTCCATCTCCTCCTTGAGGTCGGGTTCCACGTCGGCCCAGGTCCACCGCCCCCCGTGTTCCCGGAACCGGTAATTCATGGCCCCGTTGTTGTCTCCACAGGTGATGAGTAGACAGGGTTTCTCGTCGATGTCCCCGAGGTGGCGACGCAGGCACGTCACCTTGAGTCGCTTCTTCAGCGACTTGTTGAACATCCTGAGCTGATAGGGGAGCGGACCCTTCGAGGCCTTGGTGCGCACGTTCCTTGGTTCCCCGTTGACCTTCTTACCGTGAACTCGTTTGGTGCCTCAACCGGAGAAGGTTGAAATCCACTTTTTATTACCTTCCCCGTCTGTTGTCCATCATACTGAAGATCGGAAAATTTTATCATTCTCGTCTCTTTTAGCAATCGGCAAGCCGGGTATCTCGAAGAATAGAAAAGATTGAAAAATCTTGATGTAAGGCCGGAAAAGGCAGGATCACGGCCTCAGGGACGTAGCATCCTGAGCCCCTTGATCCGGCTCGGGGTGAGCGCAGGGATTCTCCTCTACCTGGTCTCCACCACGATCTCCGTGGAGGCTGTCTGGCAGGAGGTCCGGGGCAGTCGCATCGGCCTCCTGGCCCTGGCCTTCTCGCTCCATTTCGTCGGCTTCACCCTGAGCGCGATCCGGTGGCGGCTTCTCCTGAGCGCCGTGGTGGAGCCCGTAGGTATCTGGCTCCTCATGCGGGCCTATCTCATCGGGATGTTCTGCAACCTGTTCCTGCCTTCCACCATCGGCGGAGACGTGTATCGAGGCCTGGATGCATCCGCCCTCACGGGTCTGCCCAGGGGCCAGTCCCTGGCCATCGTAGTGGTGGAGCGGTTGATCGGAGCCCTGGCCCTGTTCAGCTACGCCCTGGTGGCTCTGGTCCTGGGATTCGGCCGCCTGGTTCAGAAGCCCGGTGTGGTGGCCAGCGTGAGTGTGCTTGCCCTGGCCTTTCTCTGTGTTTTTCTGGCGCTGACGCCCTGGAGCCGCGGACTCCTCAGGCGCCTGCTGAACATCGGTCCCTTCAAGAAACTGATCCCGAGTCTGGACCGGGCCTTCGGGGCCATCAAGGACCTGGGGAAGAGGAAGCGGATCCTGGCCGGGTCCTTTGCCATCTCCCTGATCTTCCAGTTCAACGTGGTGGTGCACTACGTCCTGGTGGGCCTGGCACTGCGCCTGCCACTGCCCGTGGTGGCCTACTTCCTGGTCGTTCCGGTGGTGCTCCTGGTGCTGCAGGTCCCCGTGAGCCTGAACGGCATCGGACTCAGAGAGGTGGCCTTCATCGGCTTCCTGGGAGTCTGGGGCGTCACCGAGGACCAGGCCGTGGCCTACAGCCTCGTGATCTTTGCCATGATCCTCTTCCAGGGCGGGATCTTCGGCGGCCTCTTCTTTTCCTTCCGGCGTAGGGTCCTGGGCACGCTTGACACCCCGGAAACGGGGTGATAGCCTCGAAACGTCTATTCACAAGATTTTCCGAACCCCCACGACAGGGAATCCAGCCCATGAAATGCCCGAAATGTGACGCCGAGATCCAGCTCGGCGAGAAGTTCTGCAAGGCCTGCGGACTCGCTCTTCCCGAGGAGGCCGAGGTCCCGGTGAAGAATACGGATACCACCCCGGCCGAGAAGCTGCTCGACGCCAAGGTGCAGAAGGAGAGCCACGTGGAGGAGAAGGACCTCTGGCAGGGGCGGTACAGCATCAAGGAGGCCGGCGCCGGCTGGTTCCTGAGCGCCCTCCTCCTGCTGGTCGTGGTGGTGGTCTACATCCTGAACCTGGGGGATCTGAAGCAGGACTGGTTCATCATCACCGGCGTGTTCGTGGCCGGCTTCACCTTCCTGTTCTTCTTATTCCGGGACCTGAAGAACTACCTCACCCTCAAGTACCGGGTCACCACCCAGCGCGTCTTCTTCATCCAGGGCTTTCTGAGCCGGACCACGGACGAGCTGGAAATCATCCGCGTGGACGACGTGCAGTACAGGCAGGGCCTGTTCGAGCGCATCTTCAACATCGGCACCATCGTGGTCATCGCGCCCACGGACAAGACCCACGGTGAACCCACGCGCGGCGGCACGGGCAAGCTGGAGATGAGAGGGGTCAAGGATCCCGAAAAGGTGAAGGAACTCATCCGGAAGTATTGCCGCCTTCGCCGCGAAAAGGGCGCGCTGTTCGTGGAGCAGGTGTAGCCGCATTCTGAAATCGAATCTGAAAAGAACCCGTAATAGAATCCGTGAATCCCCCATGATGTCGCGGTACTTGTCCTCCATTTCCTCGATTCTCGGGGCCTGTCTCCTCCTCCTCCTTTTCTCCCGGTCTGCACCTGCCCAGGCCGGGATCGACCCGGAGGTGGAAAAACAGATCCAGAACCTGGCGGCCCGGGATCCCGGGGTGCGGAAGGCTTCTGTCGAGGCCCTCCTCAAGGTCCTGGACAACAAACCCAGACCCGAATCCCGGATCCAGGCCAGGATCTTCAAGGCCCTGGGCAACCTCGGGGACGACCAGATCCTGCCCGATCTTCTCGCCCAGCTGACCCGGCCCCTGGACGGCCACGCCCAGGTGGCCCTCGGTGTGGCGCTGTGCAAACTGGGGGCCCGGGCCGGCGTGGATCTTCTTCTGAACGTGGCCTTTCGTCCCTCGGGATCCGAGGTCCTCGAGGCCATCCAGGGGCTCAAGACGTGCGTGGACGAGGATCTCCCCGTGCCCAGTCAAGTGGTCCCGGACCGCTCGGCCGTGTACGGGCTCCAGCTCCGGTGGAACCGGGTGTGCGTGGCCCTGCCGCTCAGGGTGGGTCCCGCGTCCCCGTCGCCGGGACTCAGGGCCCGCATCGAGTCCCTTGTCGCCCGCATCGGAAAGGAAGCCTCGCCTACGGAGAGGCAAGAGACCTTCATGATCCTGGTGGCACTGCGGGACAGGGCCGCCAAGGAACTGATCCGGGCCTTTACTCGATATCCCGCCGCCGAGGAGGAGATCGTTCGCATCCTGGTGAAGATGGGCCCCTATGCCATGACTTCCCTGGTGGAGGCCCTGGAGGCCACCGATCTCCGGAAGGTCCGGGGCGCGGTGCGGGCGCTCGGAGACATGCCCGTGCAGAGCCGTACGTTTCCCTGTCTGAGTTTGCTCCTGGCCCGGTCCGAGACCGCGGTCCTGGGCCTCCTGAAGCGCGTCCAGGGGGATCTCCGGGTGGCGGTGCTGGACCTCGTGGGATGGGTGGGGGCCGAGGCTTCCCGGGTCCCCCTGTCGGCTGTGCTTCTCGACCCCAAGGGGGAGGGAGCCGCCGCCCGCCTGGCTGCGGCCCGGTCCCTCGGCCTCATCGGGGCGGAGAAGGGGCGGGAGGCCCTCTGGACCGTGGCCGGGGACCCAGGCCAGGCCCTCGGGCTCCGCTGTCAGGCGGCCTTCTCCTGCGCGCTCCTGGGCGACAAGCGCGGGACCGGTAAGCTGGTGGCTCTCCTGGAGGAGGGATCGATCCCCATTCCCTACCTGCGCCGGCTCTCGGGGTGGGTCTACTTCGGTCACGAGGTGGATCCCGGGGGGGCAATCCGGCGCTGGCAGACCTGGTGGAAGAACTACGCGGCCGTGATCCGAGTGAATCCCCGCCAGGTCAAGATGGAGCTGCTCTGGCAGCGGGAAAACAGAGTGTTTCGCCGCGAGTTGATGGAGGACTGGCTGGCGGGCCTGGGTTCCGACCGGAAGTGGATCGACCGCGTGGACCAGGAAGCCAGGATCTTGCCCATGTTCGTCCGCATGATTCCGACCCTGGAAGAGGTGGCCCGTACGTCCGGGGATGCCTGGATCCGGTTTCACGCCGTGCAGATGATGGCCACTTGCGGGGAACGAGCCGCTGTGCCGGCCCTGGTGCACGCTCTGAAGGACCCGGTGGCCCGGGTGCGGGCCACGGCGGCCGAGGGCCTCGGCTTCATCGGCCGCGACTTCGAGTACGAGGACTATTCCCTGGGTCTCAAGGCCGGACTCAACCCCCTGTTGCAGGATTCCGACCCGTACGTCCGGATCCAGGTGGCTCTGGCCCTGGCCCGTCTCCGCTATGCCGACGGCATTCCGGTCCTCCTCCGGGCCCTGGAGCACGCCGATGCGGCCGTGGTGGATCTCGCCTGGATCACCCTGCGAAAGGTGACCGGAGGCAAGGACTTCGACTTCAATCCCCATGGACCTCTCCACCAGAGGCAGGCGGCGCTGAAGCAACTGCACGCCTGGTGGGAGCAGCAAGGCAAGACCTTCCGGCCGCTCCTCCCCGCTTCCAGGTAACGTCATTCCTGTCCACGTGGTCGGATTTCCCCTCAATCTTCTGGCCCGGGGTTTCCGAAGAACCAGAGAGATTCTTTTGCATTCGATGAGAGATCGAAGTGGACCCGAGTTCTCCAGCCGAGGGAGATCCCCATGGTTTATCCCCTCTTGCTCGGTCTTGCCCTGGGCCTGGGTGCGCCCCCCGGGGGAGGCCAGGCACCCGATGGCATCGCAGCCAGGACGTGTGAGGCCTACTACGCATGGAACGACGCGGCAGCCACCGCAGCGGCCCGGGAATGGATCCGTAAGGACGGCGGGGCCCTGGCGTGGTATTTCCTGGGTCGAATTCACATGCAGCACGGCCGCAACACCGAGGCCAGGAAGGCCTTCAAAGAGGGGGTGGACGCGTGTACCGGCCTGAAGGCCAGGAAGGCTCGCGTGCTCAGGATGCGATTGAAACGACTGGACCGGGTGGCCGCGATCCTGGAAGCCCGGGAGGAGAAGTCCAGGGCGCTGCGCTTCAAATTCGTCCAGGCTTCGGAGCAAGTCGGCAAGGCCCTGCTCGAGAAGGAATGGACCCGGGCCGGGGTGCATTACCTTGCCCTCGCCCGGCTCCTGGAGGCGCCCTCCAGGGAGGCGATCCAGGTCAGCCGCAAGTTCGAGGTCGAGGCGGCCGTCCGTCTCCAGGTCCTTCTCAAGAGTCCGGGCTGGCGGACGCTGTTGCCCGGCACCCCGGACACCTGGACCTGGCTGGATACCGAAAAGCAGGAGGAGGTGCGGACGCCTCCGACCTTTGTCGGAGGACACCTGAGCTTGAATGCTGCTCCTCACAGTGCGGTCCTTCACGACACGGGTATCCCCGGAGCCGACCGGGTGTGGGTGGAGTTCAGGGTCTCCCGCGAGGAGGGCGTGGAAGGCTGGCAGGTCGGGATTCTCTACCACTACAGACACCCCCGGACCCTCCAGGCCGTGATCGTGGATCAGACCTCGGTGAAGGGGATGCGGTTCGGGGTGGAGCACGGGGAAGAGCGGGGGGCCTGGCACACGCTGTCCAAAGAGCCCCACACCCTGCGTCCGGCGCCGGGCGCCTGGCATCGTCTCGTGGTCTCCATGGACACCGGGACCGGTATGGCTTCGGTCTATCTGGATGACCACCGAGCGGGCTGCGTGGAGGTGGGCAAGGCGGGTCTCGGAGACCGGTTCGGCATCGTGGTGAACAATGCCACCGTGTCTTTCAGAAAGGTGAAGGTGGGGAAACAATGCGAACCGCGATGAAGTCCATCCTGGCTCTCGGGATCCTCTCGACCCTCATGGTCTCGTCCGCCTTCCTTCCGGACGCCTGCATGGTTCGGGCCGGGGAGGGGAGCGAAGTCTGGAAGCTGGGGGATAAAGAACTTGCGCAGGACCGGTACAAGGAGGCACGGGACCTGTTCCTGGAAGCCCTGGCTGCTTACGGCCGGGAAGGGCGGTATCCCGGCTTTCTCCTCCATCGCCTCGGTCGCGCCGAGGAGGGCCTCGGAAACCGGAAGGCGGCGTGGAACTACTACTTGAGGGCCCTGGAAAATCCCTGGGAAGGACCGGCCGGGGAGGCGGGGCTCCGGGGGACGGTGACGGAGAAACTCGTGAACCTGACGCCGGCAGGGGTATCCATGAAGCCCTACCTGAAAGCCAGGGGATCATACATGGAACACCTCGCCGGGTTGGATCGGTTCAAGGATCCGCTCATTTCTCTGGCGGCCCTGAACCGCAGGCTGACCCTCGATCCGGGGAACGATCCGCTCCGCAGGGATCGGGCAGCACAACAGGGGCAGTGGCTCAGGGAGGAGCTCCTGTGGCAGCTCCAGAAGCCGCAGCGCTTACCTGTGCGCAAGGGGCTCAAGGGCTGGACGTGGCGCGGGCATCGGCCGCGCGTGGTGGGCGGAGCCCGTGCCTGCCTCGAGGCGGAATCCGGCTCGACCACCTACTTCTACACCATGACCGATGTCGAGGGCAGCTTCGCCTTCGAGGCGGATCTCAGGCGCAAGGGCAAGACCGCACCCGGGGCGTGGGGCTTCGTGTTCGGAGACTCCCTGGACGGGGAGAGGCGGCACAGGGTCCAGGTGATCCGGGACCGCGCGGCATGGACGCGTCTGAAGCCCAAGAAGGAATGGGCACTCGTGGATTCGGCCTCCACCGATCCCACCCTCCTCACGGACCGGTGGCAGCGATTCGCCCTCCACCACGACGCTCTGGTGAACCGTGTCCGGGTGTTTCTGGGGGACCGGGTCGTGGCGGATATGAAGGGAGCCGATTTCCTGCTTTCCGGAAAACTCGGCGTCTTTGTCCAGGACGGCGTCCTGGAGGTGCGCAAGGCCATCCTTGCCGTTGAAGAAACTCCGGATTGATTTGCATGCTCCAGGTATCCTCCCTGTCCCGGGTTAGGAAAGATTGAAAACGATTCCCGGATCCGGGGATCAACCCGCCGGAAAAACCTCCCACAATAGAGGAAGCGCCGACCTGCCGGATGCAGTAAGGCGCCCTGCGTCCCGCACACTCGTGCCGGACCCGTGAACAGAAATACCTATCACGGCAAAATTCGATTGGATCCCGCCTCCACTGACCGGAATCCAGGG
>CAZAKZ010000143.1:0-13075 GCA_964485695.1 uncultured Planctomycetota bacterium
CGCCGTCCTGGTTGATGAGCGTGCGCCTCGGATAGTAGAGCGACATGGAGTCCGCCAGGACCGTGGTGATGGCCATGGTCCCCGGATCGAGGCGGTAGAGACCGCTCTGGAGCATCGCCTTGTAGATTGTGGAAGTGGATGTGGTTCCCCCCACAGTCAGGAGAATGTCCTTGTTATTCGCATCCATGATTTTCGAATAACAGTAGTAGATCCTCTGGGACGGCGTCAGGTGCTTGAGGGTCTGGGCGTTGGCGTCCCCCAGCCAGATGCCGTTCCAGTACAACGTACTGGAGGTGCCGTACCCGCCCATGATGAAAGTCGGGTCATGGTACTGAGCCGCACCCAGGGAAGAGAAAAGCCCCACGAGGAGCAGGGCCACAAGTAGGTGTCTCATGCGAAAGACCTCCAAAAAAAAGGGCCAGACTAATGGAAAACACGTGAATGAAGGTTTGAGAATATCCCGTGAAAAGTCTCCAGGCACAATGGTGTGCGGTCTAGAAATCTCTCTCAACTCGCTCTATTAAACAGGAAAGCGAGACAAATGTCAACTTCGGATTCCGGTGAACTGGATTTGGACCCTCCTGCCCACCGGAGGCGCCGGATCGGACCCACCCCGGAGCCCGATGTCTCAAAATGCGCCTGGGAGCGCGGCCGACCCTGGGCCCCCCAGGCTGCATTTCCGGCGGCTCTTCTAGCAGCGTACACCCGGATGGCCCGGAGCACCTGGATTTTCGCTCCGGGTTCGCGATCTCCGGACTTTTCATGCGGGGCGGATTCCATTATATAGTGTGCCAGCCGCCTTCTCTGGTCTCTCTGCGTCAACCCTCGTTCATTTGACAGGCGGATACGAAGGCCCCTCAATGTCCAAGAAGCGCGTCGAGTACGACGAGAGCACCATCCAGACCCTGAATCCCATGGAGCACATCCGTCTCCGGACGGGCATGTACATCGGCCGCATCGGCGACGGCAGCCATCCCCATGACGGCATGTACGTCATGCTCAAGGAGGTCATCGACAATGCCGTGGACGAGTTCATCATGGGGGCGGGCAAGCGCATCGACATCACGCGCGAGGACCAAACCCTGGTGGTGCGGGACTACGGGCGGGGCATCCCGCTGGGAAAGGTGGTGGAGTGCGTCAGCCGCATCAACACGGGCGGCAAGTACAACGACGACGTGTTCCAGTTCTCGGTGGGCCTCAACGGCGTGGGCACCAAGGCCGTGAACGCCCTTTCTTCGGACTTCGAAGTCGTGAGCTGGCGCGACGGCCGGTTCAAGGAGGCCCGTTTCACCCGGGGAAACCTCGTCCATGAGCAGGGGGGCAAGGGCTCCGACCGGCCCAACGGCACCCGGATCCGGTTCACGCCGGACCCGGAGATCTTCAAGACGTTCGACTGGAACGAGGAGATCATCCGGAATCGGCTGCGCTACTACGCCTACCTGAACAGCGGCCTCACCGTCACCCTGGGTGACGAGACATTCTACAGCACCCGGGGCCTCGAGGACCTGCTCCGCCACGAGATCGGCAGCGAGGCGCCGCTCTACGAGGTGATCTACGTGAACCTGGGCCGCCTCGAGTTCGCCTTCACTCACACCCACCACTACGGCGAGACGTGCTTCAGCTTCGTCAACGGCCAGTTCACCAGCGACGGAGGCACCCACCAGAGCGCCTTCAGGGAGGGCATGCTCAAGGGCGTCAACGAATACGCCAAGAAGAACTTCGCGGGCGAAGACGTCCGGGACGGGCTCATCGGTGCCGTGGCCGTGAAGCTCCAGGACCCGGTATTCGAGAGCCAGACCAAGAACAAGCTGGGGTCGGTGGAGATCCGTTCTCCCCTGGTCCAGGAGGTGAAGGAACAGGTGCTGCTCTACCTCCACAAGCACGAGGAACCGGCCCGGCGCCTCCTGGAGAAGGTGAGCCAGAACGAGACCCTGCGCAAGGAGCTGGCCTCGGTGAAGAAGAAGGCCCGGGAGCGGGCCAAGAAGGTGGCCATCCGCATTCCCAAGCTCATCGACTGCAAGGTGCACTACACCGACACCCTGGACGCGCGCCGGGACGACACCACCTTGTTTCTCACCGAGGGCGACTCGGCGGGGGGGGCCATGGTGCGGTCCCGGGACGTCCACACCCAGGCCATCTTCTGCCTCAAGGGCAAGCCCCTGAACTGCTACAGCCTGAAGCGGGACACGGTCTACAAGAACGAGGAGCTCTACAACATCATGCGCACCCTCGGCATCGAGGACGGCCTGGAGGGGCTGCGCTACAACCGGGTGGTCCTGGCCACCGACGCGGACGTGGACGGCATGCACATCCGGAACCTGCTGCTGACCTTCTTCCTGCGCTACTTCGAGGACCTGGTCCTGAAGGGCCACATCTACATCCTGGAGACACCGCTCTTCAGGGTGCGAAACCGGAAAGAGACGCGCTACTGCTACTCCGAGGCCGACCGGGAGGAAGCCCTGGCGGCCCTCTCCGCGCCGGAGATCACCCGCTTCAAGGGCCTGGGCGAGATCAGCCCCGGCGAGTTCAAGCATTTCCTCGGCGAGGCCATGCGGCTGAAGCCCGTGGTCCCGGGAGACATGGGAGAGGTGCGGAAGTGCCTCGGTTTTTTCATGGGAAAGAACACCCCGGCGCGGAAGGCCTTCATCGTCAAGAACCTGAAATCCGACGTGAACTGAGACCATGGCCCACATCGAGCCCGTGATGCAGCAGAATTTCCTGGAGTACGCCAGCTACGTCATCCTGGACCGCGCCATCCCGGATCTCCGGGACGGGTGCAAGCCGGTGCAGCGGCGCATCCTGAACACCCTCCACGAGATCGACGACGGCAAGTTCCACAAGGTGGCCAACGTCATCGGCGAGACCATGAAGCTCCACCCCCACGGCGACGCCTCCATCGGGGAGGCCCTGGTGGTGCTGGCGGCCAAGGACTACTTCATCGAGAAGCAAGGCAACTTCGGCAATGTGCTCACGGGCCACAAGGCGGCCGCCGCACGCTACATCGAATGCCGCCTCACTCCCCTTGCCCGGGAGACCCTGTTCAACAAGGCGCTCACGGACTACGTGCCGAGTTACGACGGCCGCAAGCAGGAGCCGGTGTTCCTGCCCGCGAAGCTGCCCGTGATCCTCATGCTCGGCACCGAGGGCATCGCCGTGGGCATGGCCACCCGGATCCTGCCCCACAACCTGAAGGAACTCTGGGAGGCCCAGATCCGGATCTTGAAGGGCTGGAAGTTCCAGATCCTCCCAGACTTTCCCCACGGCGGCCTCATGGACGCGTCGGACTACGACGACGGCCGGGGCAAGGTCAAGGTCCGGGCCCGCATGAAGGCGAGCGGCCCCAAGCGCATTCTCATCCAGGAGGTTCCCTACTCCACCACCACCGAGAGCCTCATCGCATCGGTGGAGGCGGCGGCCCGGGCCGGCAAGGTGAAGATCGCCTCCATCAACGATTTCACCGCGGAGTCGGTGGAGATCGAGGTGATCCTGCCCCGGGGCGCCTCGGCCGCCGGGGTGATGCCGCAGCTCTACGCATATACCGACTGCGAGGTGACCCTGCACTCCAGCATCGTGGTCATCCGGGACGGGCGGCCCTGCGAGATGACAGTGAGCGAGGTGCTCCGCACCGCCACCGAACGACTTCAGGATCAGGTCCGACGGGAGCTGGAACACGAGCTGGGGCGTCTCCAGGACCGGCTCCACTGGCTCACCCTGGAGCAGATCTTCATCGAGAACCGGGTTTACAAGCGCATCGAGGAGGCCCGCACCGAGCGCCAGATCCGCCTCGAGGTCAAGAAGGGCATGGCGGAGAACGAGGTCCTGTTCATCCGCCCCATGGTGGAGGAGGACATCGACCGCCTGCTCAGGATCCGCATCCGGCGCATCTCGCGCTACGACATCCAGAAGAACCGCAAGGACATCGACGACGGGGGCCGGGATATCCGGAAGGTGAAGACGAAGCTCGAACACCTCACCCGTACCACCATCGCCTACCTGAAGGCGCTCCTGAAGGAATACGGGGACGCTTATCCCCGGAGAACCGAGATCACCGCCATGGACACCGTGGACAAGAAGGCCGTGGCCATCGCCAACCTCCGGGTGAGCTACGACCCGGACACGGGTTTTTTCGGGACCGAGGTCAAGGGCAAGATGCACAACCTGGTGGTGAGCGAGTACGACCGCATCCTGGCCGTGACCCGCGACGGAACCTATCGCATCATGGCCCCCCCGGAGAAGGTGCTGTTGCCGGACAAGGTTCTGCACCTGGGGCTCTTCGACGAGGACCGGGGCGCCGCCTTTACCCTGGTCTACCGGGACCAGGACAAGTTTCTCTACGGCAAGAAGATCCGCATCCAGAAATACGTCCGGGACCGCGAGTATCGCCTCATCAAGGCCCGGGGTGGCAAGCTGGTCTACCTGACCGCAGAAAAGAATCCCGGCCTCCTCTTCATGGGCTACGTGCCCGCGCCTCGTCAGCGCATCAAGGAGGGCAAATACGACCTGGGCCGCCTCGGCTTCACCGCACCCTCGGCCCGCGGTACTCGCCTGGCTCCCAAGCCGGTGAACAAGGTGAAGATCGTGCGCCGGTCCAAGGGAAAACCGGACCCTGGCGCCTCCCGGTCCCCCGGCGTATAATCGGGACCGCACCTTTCAATCCTTCGTCTGTACTCGAGAACCGGGAGATTACGCCATGAAACAGAAGATCTGGCTGCTCGTGCTCGTGTTCGTCTTCGCGGCCGTGGTCGCACCGGCCGACGAGATCTACATCCCCAACAACAAGGTCCAGGGCGGCGGCAACGTCATCCCCTTCGGGGGCGTGTGGCCCGCCTCCTCCAATCCCAAGGGCGAGTTCACCTACCAGTGGTGGATCCCGGCGGCATCCCTGGGCGGCAAGGTGGGCCGCATCAGAGCCATTGCGGCCCTGCCCCGGCAGACCGCCACCCACTCGGCCGTGAAGGCCGAGGTCAAGATAAGCCACAACACCCTGGCGAATTACAGCACCACCTTCGCCCAGAACCTGCCCAGCCCCGTGACCCTCCACCCCGAGGGCCCGTGGACCTGGAACGCCGTGAAGAACACCTGGTCCCCGTTCCCGCTCCCGGCCACGGCCGGCTTCGTCTACAACGGCACCGACAACCTCACGATCCAGATCCGGCTCTACGACTCCAGTGTAACGGGCGCCCCCTACGTCGACTGCTGGGACGAAAGACTCTCGAACAACGCCTCCCGCATCTACCTCTACAACACCGGTGCCTACACCGCCACCTCGGGCCGGGCCACCACCAACCTCGGCCTCAAGCTGCGCCTCACCCTCGATGTCGTGTCTATTTCCGGATCGGGGGCCGCCCGGCCCGGCGGCACCGTGACCCTGAGCCTGTTCTCGCCCGCGGATCCCGGGCTCCCGTACCAGACAGGCACCTCCCTGGGCAAGGGACCCATCCCCATCGGCTCGCGGAAGCTGAACCTGAGCCCCGACGACCTGCTCCTGGTGAGCGTCCAGGGTTTTCTCCCCATGATCTTCAAGAACTATAACGGCCTCCTGGACGCGGCCGGAAAGGCCACGGCGCAGATCGTCATCCCGAACCTCCCGGCGCTGGTGGGCGTGCGCCTGCACTCGGCCTTTCTGACGATCAAGGCCGGCGCGCCCCAGAACATCGCCTCCATCTCCGGCACCTACAGCTTCACCATTTCCAGCTGAATCCAGCTCCCGGGGGCGCGTGAGCCGTGCCCCCGGGAGCCGATTTCCGCCCGGATCCCTGAACCGCTGCACCCCGTTCCACGTAGACACGTTTTTCACCCCGCTGGAGGTATGCACGGATGTGGCGCGCCCTGAAAGGCAAAGAGACCTTCGGATTCCGGTGGATCTCGTTTCCCCTGGCCGACCTGGTGATCCTGGTGTTTGTCCTGACAGCGTTTCTGTGGATTCACAGCCGTGCGGAGCTCGAGAATATCCCTCCATTTCATCCAGATCTTTTCCCACCCGGTTTTGGGAGAGGAATGGGGGAGCCGGACAAAAAACCCGAGAAGAACCACGTGACCGTCAACCTGACCTGGGACGAGGTCTCACAGGTGAGCGCGTACTGGGTAAAGCGGAACACGTTTACTCTCGATGAGCTGAAGACCTGGATGTACCCCATTGCCCGGAGCAGGATCAACAAGGAAACCAAGTTCTCCGAGATCCCGGTCCACATCCGAGCGCCGGGCGACATGCCATTCTCCGAGATCCGGAAGGTCCTGGACCTCTGCAGGGACAAGGACATCCAGGTATACATGGTAAAGCTGGATATCCTGGATTCCGGGTCGGGATGACGGAGCCGGCCTCGAATTCTCCCCTCCGGATGGTATCATGGGCGACTTGTTTCGCGAGTTCGAGCAACGAACGCGTCGATTGAAAGCTGCCCATGTCCATCGATGCCCAACGATTGAAGGCGACCCGGGGCCTGGTGGGAAAGGCCTGCAAGTGGTGTGGGCTGCCCATTGCCGCCGGCGAGGACACTGCGGTCTGCATCGCCTGCGACTTCCCGCACCACACCTCGTGCTGGAAGAAGTACGGCGGGTGCGGCTGGAGCGGGTGCATGAACGAGCCGGTATCCCGGCAGGAGACCTCGCCCACCCCCCGAAGAATCCTCCCCCCCGAGAAAATCTACTGCCCCCGGTGCGGGGGAGTCCTGCCCCGGGACCTTCCCCAGTGCCCCCACTGCCGGTCCAGCACGGGCCGGGCCGGGGCGACCCCCTCCACCCGCTACCATGCCCGGGTGGTGGTCCAGGAGGCCACCAACGCCCTGATCATGGGGTGCATCGGACTGCTCGTCTTCGGCTTCCTCCTGGGGCCCTGCGCCATCCTCTCGGGCCGGAACGCCCTTCGGCGCATCCAGACCAACCGCGCCCGGGGCGACACGCTCTACGTCGGCGACGGCTCGGCCCGGGCGGGCATGTTCCTGGGCGTGGTGGCCACGGTCCTCCACACCGGCCTGCTCATCCTCTACATCCTGGCCCTGTGCGACCCCGAGCGGTTCAACCCCTACCTGCCTGTCCAGATTCCCGAGGACTTCCTGGACCAGGTGGCCCATTACCTCTTCGGCGACTGGCGCATCGTCATCGATTGACGGAACTGGCTTCCCGAATTACTGGATCTCCACCGGCCTCGCCGCGCTGATGACCTGGATGCCCAGGGGGAACTTGGTGTTCAGGGTGACGAAGGCGAGGCGGAACTTCAGGCCCTTCAGGGTGGCGATGTTGGGCACGTTCAGGGTGGCGTCCGCCACGCCCGAGGCGTTGAGCACACCCTGGAAGTTCTGGAAGACGGCCGGCAGATTCAGGCTCATGAACATGAGCGGGTCCACGTCGAGGGGGATTTTCCGTCCGTCCGGAAGCAAGATGCCGAACCGGTTGCTGAACGAGGCGGCCAGGACGTAGGGCATGAGCCGGGCAATGGGCGCCGTGATGCGGATCCGGGTGGAGGTGCCCACGGCGAGGGTCCCCTGGGGCCTGGGGATGGGGGCCATGATGTAGATGGTATTGTCGCCCTGGTTGCCCACGTAGAGGTTGCCGGTATCGCCGTACCCGAGGCCGCGGGAATTTCCGGAGACGCCGGGGCCGTTGAAACGGAAGAGCTCGGCGCCGGTGGTATCGTTCACGCCCAGGATGACCGAGGGCCCGGTGGTGTTCATGACCACACCCAGGAGCTTGGTGGAGTCGTGGGCCAGGCCGAAGAGGGTGTTCGGCGCGGTGGACACCATGAAGCTCTGGATGAGGCCGCCGGTCTTGCGGTTCATGCGGTAGACGCGCCTGGCGGACGCGGACACGAACAGGTCCAGGCCGTCGGTGGCCGAGCCATAGTGTCCGGAGGACCGGTTGATGGTGGGGTAGATGGTCACCACCACACCGTGGATGTCGATGACGGCCACCTTGTCCCTGCCGTTGGTGCTGCTCACGCCGTAGAGCAGGACCTCATCGTCGCCGAGGCCCGAGATGACCCCGAAGGGCGAGGGTGCGCGCCACTGGGTGGCCACGATGCCGGTGAGGGGGTCGATGAAGTAGACGTTCTCGTATCCCGCCTGCTGGGTCAGGAACACGATGGTCCCCTGCATGTAGGAGATGGCCGTGTTGGCGCCGGCGTTTTTCTGGGGGAAGGGGATGGTCCCGACCACCGCGTAGTCGTCGGCCCGGGCCGGAGCCGTGAGGACCAGGCAGGCCAGGCTCAGGAGCAGGATTCTCTTCATGGGTCTTCTCCAGTTTCCGATTCCAGGTGCCGTGGGAATACTCCCCAGTTTACCACGGTGTCCTTCACAGCGTGGTCGTGATCCGGAAATCCCGGGTCGGGGTCAGGCCGTAGGCGCTGCTCGCGTCCAGAGCCAGGGCCTGGATGTGGAGGCGGAGGCCGGCCAGCCCCGGATGGCCCGGAATCGGGTAGACGGCGTGCTCCACCTGCTGGCTCACTATGGTCCCCGCGCCCAGCGGCACCATGAACGCCGGATGCAGGCCGAGGACACCCAGGCCGGGGAGCGGAAACGCAGCCGGCACCGGTGAGACGTAGGTGAGGGTGGGGCTCGAGTCCTTCCCCATGACGTGGGCCTCGAGGGTGCCGCCCACCTTCACCGTCCCCGTGAGGTAGAGATCCGGATCCCGGACCTCGTACCGGACCTCGTCGAACTTCACCTCGGCGTGGGTGGCCTTGCCCACCAGCACGTCCAGGTAGGCGTGGCGGTCCTTGAGGTGCGCCAGGAGGAACGACGTCATCTGGCGGCGGCAGAGGCGAAAGGCCTCGATGTTGTCCGGGGTGGAGGTGGAGGTGGTGCGGACCACAGAGAAGTGGTCGCAGCCCTTCCAGAGCAGGGTGAGGCCGCGATAGTGGCCGACCGAGCCGCCCTTCTGGTAGAAGCGCGAGGCATTGGCGGAGTTGGGGGCAATGATGTCCCCCTGGCCCACGAGGACCTGGAAGGGCGCCCGGGCCGTCTTCATCCAGTCCGAGGCGTTGGGGAGGATTCCCACCCAGGGCGCCAGCAAGATGCCGGCCTGGACGTCGGCCGAGGAGCCGAGGACGCCGGCGGTGCTTCCTCCGCCCATGGAGTGGCCCGCCACGGCGAAGTGTTTCTCGTCCACAGCGTTGTAAAAGAAGCTTCCGGAGCGACGGTTCTCGTCCCGGAGGATGCGCGTCAGGGCCTCCATGTCCTTTGCCTGCTCGGTCTGGGGCCCGAACCGCCAGGTGTCGTGGGCCACGAAGAAAAACCCCCAGGAGGCGAAGTGCTTTGCCACCTGCATCATGTCGTGGCCGGTGGAGGTGAGCCCGTGGCCGAAGACGATGACCGGGTAGGGGGCGCCTAAGAGGCTCAGGGCGGCGTTTTTTCCGGCCGTCTGACCCGGGTAGGCCACCAGGCAGGAGATGGTGGTGGATCCGGGGTAGCGGTTGGCGAGGCTCATCGTGCGCCAGGCAGCCTTGTCGGGCCCGGGATCTTCGGGATTCTGGGCCGTGGCCGTGATGGCGGCCGTGAATAGGGAGAGCAGAAGGAGTCCGGATGCGACGGCGAACGGTATGCGTTTCATGTCCTCGCCTCTCTCGTATGTGTCGGATCGATGCAACAGGTCCGTTCATTGTACAGGAGAAACCGGATCTTGGGGATCTCCCGGTGTCTCGAAATTCGTGAAAAAACTTGCCTCACCCGTGGATTCGACAATGATGTTCCGAGGTCAAGAACTCGAAGGACTCGATGATGGAATCCGGTAAGGTCCGCGTCTCCACCCTGGGTCAATGCACCCTCACCTCACCCCTGCCCATGTCCACCCGGGTGGGCGATGGCATCGGCAACTTCGTGCCCGAGGACACCTGGGTGCGCTATCGCATCGTGGTCTCGCCCGGCACACCCGGCATAAAGAACCCTGTAGAACCGGGCCCCCTGTTCGAGAAGGCGGGCCCCCGGGAGAAGCTCTTCTTCGATCCCGGGCGGACCCGGGCGGCCGTCGTCACCTGCGGGGGCCTGTGCCCGGGCCTCAACAACGTCCTCCGGTCGCTCTACCTGGAGATGCACCACAACTACGGGGTGCCCGAGGTGCTGGGGATCCGGTACGGATTCCGTGGCCTGAATCCCCTGAACGGCCATGAACCCCTTCGTCTCACGCCCGATAGGGTGGAGCGCATCGACAAGCAGGGCGGCACGATCCTCGGCACTTCGCGCGGTGTGGAGGACCCGGCCGCCATGGTGGATTTCCTCCGGAGCGAGAAGGTCCAGATTCTCTTCTGCGTGGGCGGAGACGGCACCCTGCGCGGCGCGCATCATCTGCACGAGGAGATCGCGCGGCAGGGGGCGCGCATCGCCGTGGTGGGGATTCCCAAGACCATCGACAACGACGTTCCATACTGCTTTAGAAGCTTCGGGTACACCACGGCGCTCCAGATGGCCCGGGACGTGCTCAAGTACGCCCACAACGAGGCCCGGAGCGTGCTGAACGGCATCGGCCTGGTGAAACTCATGGGCCGCGACGCCGGCTACATCGCGGCCGGAGCCACTCTCGCTTCCCAGGACGTGAATTTCACCCTGATTCCCGAGATTCCCTTCGATCTGGAGGGAGACGGCGGCTTCCTCGAAGCCCTGGAGAAGCGCCTCCTCCGCCGCGGACACGCCCTCGTGGTGGTGGCCGAAGGGGCCGGCCAGGACCTGTTCGACCAGGATCTGTTCGACACAGTGCGGGAGGACCGGGACGCCTCGGGCAATCCCCGCTACCAAGACATCGGTCTCTTCCTGAAGCAGAAGATCGGCGATCACCTGAAGTCCAGGCGGATCCCCTTCGACCTCAAGTACATCGACCCCAGCTACATCATCCGCAGCGTCCCGGCCGACGGCGAGGACAGCATCCTGTGCGACCAGTTCGCCCGGCGGGCCGTGCATGCGGCCATGGCGGGACGCACCGACGTCATGATCGGCTTCGCCAACAACGCCTTCTTCCACGTCCCCCTCGCCCGGGTGGCTGCGGCCCGGAAGCGCATCGCGCCGGAGGACGAGATCTGGATCAGCGTCCTGGCGACCACGGGCCAGGCGCGGACGTTCAGGACGGGGGGGTGAGCGGAATCCTGCCGCCCGGGTTCATAAGGTATGAATGAGTCAAAAAATGGGCTCATTTACCCGGCATGAAACACTTCAGCCGCCCTGAACGAGCCCGAATAGGCTCATACAGTGCCCATGAAATCCGGAATGGGGGGGCACTCACATCTTCGGATACGTCTTCTTCACCCACTCCCTCCACTCCTCGTCAAAGGCGATAATACTCATTCCGAAAGCGGCGCGGAAGGCTTCGAGCTGCTCCACGTGGCCCTGGGCGCCGAGGCGCCGGACGAATTCCCGCAGCTCCTTCTTCTTGTGCTGGATGATGTAATCGACCTGGCCGAAGCTCAGGCCGTGCTCCAGGTTGGTGAGGGAAGACATCTCCTTCTGGTGGCAGTAGTCCGCCAGGTCCACGGCCCTGCCGGTGAGGATCAGACGACGGATGCGGGGCCGCCACTTGCTGCTGCCGAAGTTCCCGTGCTCGCGGGATTCGGTGAAGCAGTAGGTGTTGAAGCTCGGATGTTCGCGGCGCTCCCACCAGTGCGCAAACCCGGCGTCCAGCCAGGCAGGGCGGTTGTAGGCGTTGCCGACCTGGCACTCCAGCAGCAGGTGGACCCACATGTGGATGACCGTGTTATTCCAGTTGTTGAGGCCGCCGCCGGTCGGCGGCGGGCGAACGAACCCGACCGCGTTGTCGCCGTGGAGGATGATCTCCTGTCCGGCCCGGGCCTGGAGGCCGGTGAACTGGTCGGTGAACAGATCGTACTCCCGCTGGCTCCCGAACAGGTAGATCTCGTGCTTGTTGTCGCGGTTCATGATGCCCGGGTAGGACGCGGCACTGGCCTTGAACAGCTCCCAGAACTCGAGCTTGATCCGATGCATGTGCAGGGCGAACAGATGGGTGATGTGGTGCCGGTTCAGCTTCGGATTCTTTCCCTTGATCCGCGGAAAGCGCTTCCGGAGGAGCGGCAGCTCCAGCCGCAACCGATCCGACGTGTGGGTGTTGAACTTGAAGCCGGGCATGGTGCTTACCAGCTTGAAGTCCTCGTGCTCCAGGTAGATGACGCGCTTCGACTTGATGGAGCCGAGCACGTCCTTGCCGTCGTACTCCATGAGCCGGATCTTTTGCGCCGGCCCCTCGATGAGTTTTCGCTTCAGGCATTCCGTACAATACGGCTTCAAGGGATACGCGGTGAACGGGGCCTCCTTTTTCGGCTGTCCCGCTGCGGCGGCCGCCAGGGCTCCGAGGGCCGCGAACGCGAGGACGAAAAAACGTGTCATGGCTACTTTCCAGGACAGAAGGGACGGGTGTACCTTCCTATCCTCTCCTGTCCGTTCAGTTTTCGAGACCGGGATCGCCTTGGCTGGATAATCGACAGGTTCATCCTACCACGGAGGAGCTCCTCCGTGAAAGGGGGATGACCGGAACGGGGAGATCGGATACAATCCGCCTCGATTCGTCAGGTCGGGGCCCGGTCGGGGCGGCCCGGCTCACCTTCAACCTAGATTCCGGACCGTGAAAGTCCGGTCTTCCTATCCACAGGAAAGGATCAAGCCTCATGAAATTCAAGCTGTGCATTCTCACCCTGCTGGTGGTCGTCATGGTGATTCCTCTCAACACCCAGGAGCGCGCCAAGAAGGCCGTCCCACCCGACTTCAAGAAGGACACGGCCGCGGCAACAAAGGCGTTCGACGCCGGCGAGCTCTCCAAGTGCCTGCATCACCTCAAGCGGGCCTCCATGGCGGTCGTGGGGCTCCGACGGGGCAATGTCCTGGCGGCTCTTCCGGTCCTGTCCGCCGACTTCAAGGTCAAGGACAGCAAGGACTATCAGGAGGCCATGAACAATCCGTTCGCCTCCACCCTGGGCGGCATCATGAACCTGGCCAACATAATCGAGCGCACCTATACCCAGACGGGCGGAAACAAGCGCCTGAAGGTGACGCTGCACCTCGACTCCGGCATGGCCAAGACCTTCGGCGCCATGCTAAATAGCCGGTCTTGATTCCTAGCACTCCATAAGTGATTCGAACAACTACGC
>CAZAKZ010000144.1:0-13009 GCA_964485695.1 uncultured Planctomycetota bacterium
ATACACCAAGATCATAACCAGTTGATGTTATTTGAATAACGTTGGGACAGTAGTGATTTTTTATGTGAAAATTCCATAAACACCGGGGTGATGGTGGATTCTGAAATTCGGATCTGGCGACTTGTGAAATCGGACACGCGGACGGGTTGCATTTCGCAGGAAATGGAACAATGAATGCAGTCGGCCCCACCTCTCGAAGTCCCGTATGAGAAAGGATTGATCCTGCTTGCTTCACGGGTATAATCTCCCCGAAATCCGTGGCCTCACGGATCAAGAGATCGGCGGCACGAGTCGTTCGTTCCGTTGTCTTTCGGACACCTCTTCGTGAAGCAGATCAGGGCATGGTGGAGGACTTCTCCTCTTGAATCATCCTGTCAATGGTAACGAGCCCCACCAGATCGTAGCCATGCTCGGACAGTGGCCGGAGGTCGGTCGCTCCAAAACCCGACTGGCCGCTTCCATCGGAGGCGCCACGGCCAACCAGATCTATCGACAGCTACTGCGCTGCTGCTCGAACAACGTCATTGAAGCGTGTTCTCTCCCCCATCGCAGAGCTCTCTTCTTCGTCGATCCCCCGGAGCGCTGCAAGGTGATGACAGACTGGCTCGGTGGAGATCCCATCGTCTATCCGCAGACGGACGGGGACCTGGGCAAACGGATGCGCGAAGCGGCCGCCAGGGCCTTCAGGAAGGACGCCGACGCCGTCATCATCATGGGCAGCGACTGCCCCCAGCTCACCCCCGCCCGGATGGAGCGGGCATTTGACGCCCTCGCATCCCACCGCGTCGTCATCGGCCCGGCGACGGACGGCGGTTTCTATCTCCTCGGCCTGAGCGAGATGGTTCCGGAACTCTTCAGACCCCTCCAGTGGAGTTCGGACCGGGTCTACGAGAGACTCCTCAATCGATGCAAACGTCTCGGCCTTGCGGTGGACGTGCTGGAAACCCTGAACATCATCGACCGCGTCGGTGACCTCACCGATGAGGTCCTGTCCTTGATCAACCTCAACCGCTCCGAGGTCTTCGTCGAAACAACCTACTGATCAGGGTACTGCTCAGATACTGAACACACCTCTATTTCTCCTCCACGCCTGCTCACGATTTCACTACTCTCCCAGGCAGCCTGAATTCCCTCGGCCTTTTCATACGCCTGATGTATAGATAGAGGCGGATTCCGTTTCGATTGCCAGGAGAATTGCCATGCAGGCAATGCTGTTCATTCCTTGCCTTACGGAACAGTTCTTCCCTGAAACCGGCCTCTCCATGGCGCGGGTCCTGAAGCATGTCGGAATACGTGTGAGGTACGTACGGGATCAGACCTGCTGCGGTCAGCCCGCATACAACGCCGGCCACCGCCCGGAGGCGGCCCGCCTCGCCGCCCGGTTTCTGGACCTCTTCGGCGATGCCGAGGCCGTGGTCGCCCCCTCGGGTTCGTGCGTCTCCATGGTGCGAAACCACTACGACGACCTGGAGCTGGCGACGTCCCGGCGGAAGGTCCACGCGGCCCTGAAGAACCGGATTTTCGAGTTCACGGAGTTCCTCACCGAGAAACTGGGCATAACCGACATCGGAGGCCGATATTCGGCCCGCGTCACCTACCATCCGTCCTGTCACCTGCTCAGGGAGCTCCGCATCGATACCGGCCCCCGGCGCCTCCTGGCCGCCGTGAAGGGCCTCACCCTCCTGGAGATGGAAAATCCCGTGCAGTGCTGCGGATTCGGGGGGACCTTTTCGGTGAAATTCCCGGAGCTCTCCACGGCCATGGTCCAGGACAAGTGCCGGGCCATCGAAGCCACCGGAGCCGAGTTCGTGGTGTCGGCCGACGCCTCCTGCCTGATGCACATCGGCGGCTGGCTGAGCCGGAACCGGAGCCCGGTGAAGCCCCTGCACATCGCCGACCTGCTGGCCGCGAGCCTGTAGATTCGTACTCTCAACTATCTTGAGATGACCGTATCATTCTCTATGATGTGCAAATGGTCGGTCACGATTCGTAGCCCTCGGATCGTGACCGACCATTAGAATCGACGACCCGAATCCCGGCTCCACACAGGGACTGCTCCATGAACGGTAACGATATCGCCCTCGAGCTCAAGAACATCACCAAGACCTACGGCACCTTCAAGGCCGTGGACGACCTGAGCCTGACCGTGCCCACCGGGTCGATCTATGGATTCCTGGGGCCGAACGGATCCGGGAAGACCACCACCATCCGGGTCATCCTCGAGATCTTGAAGCCCACCACCGGCTCCGTGACGGTCCTCGGCCGTCCTTCCGCCCTGGAGGTCCGCGACCGCATCGGCTACCTGCCGGAGGAAAAAGGGCTCTACAAGAAGATGAAGGCGTGGTCCATCATCGCCTATTTCGCCGCCCTGAAGGGCATGGACCGGAAGACCGCCAAGAAGCGCGCCCTCGAGCTCCTGAAGCGTTACGGCCTCGGCGGCTTCACCGACGCCCGCACCGAGGCGCTCTCCAAGGGAATGCAGCAGAAGGTGCAGGTCCTGGCGGCCATTGCCCACGATCCCGACCTGGTCATCCTCGACGAGCCGTTTTCCGGCCTCGACCCCGTGAACCAGGAGGTCATGGAGGAGGTCATCCGCGACATGGCCGGTCGGGGAAGGACCATCCTGTTCTCCACCCATGTGATGCAGCACGCCGAGAGGATCTGCGACAGGATCTTACTCATCTCCCGGGGAAAGAAGATCTTCGACGGCACCATCCCCGAGGCCCGGCGCACGATCCCGCGGCGCGTGCGCATCGAGACCGAGGACGACGTCTCGTCCCTCGAGGCCCTCGACGTGGTGCAATCCGTGACGCCCGTCACCCCGGATGGTATCCCCTGGAAGCCGGACGGTACCGCCGATCCGCCTCGATTCTGGGAACTGGAGGTCCAGGAAAACGCCGACGCCCAGTCGGTCCTGGAGGCGTGCTACCTGAACAAGATCCGCCTCAGGCAGTTCGACCATTCGGAGCCCTCCCTCCATGACGTCTTCGTGAAGCTGGTGGGACCCGAGGCAAGGGAGGCCGCTGTTCGATGAAATATTCACTCCTCGTCGCCATCCGCGAGTACGTCGAAAACGCCAAGACCAAGGGATTCTGGATCGGCATCATGATCTTCCCCATCATGATACTCATCGGGATCCAGGTCCCGCGGTACCTGGACAAGGCCACACCCACCCGGCACTTCATCCTGGTGGACCAGTCGGGTAAATACAAGGAGGTCATCAACAGGGAGCTCTTACGGTTTCACACCCGGAAGAAGAGCGAGGCCTACAACCTCTATTTTGCCAAGCATTCCCACTACAGAAAGACGGCAAAGACCGACCAGAAGATCGACTGGGAATCTGTACCGAAAGAGGCATTCAATCCGGCCAAGATGATAGAAGACGCCAAGAACTTCGGCCCGGAGGACTATGACAGCCTCTCTTCGGACGAAGGCTGGAAGCAACACGTGAAGAAGAGCGAGCCCTTCCTGGCGAAGGACCGGCCTGACTTCAAGCCCCCGAGACTCAAGTTCCGCCGGGTCGAGGTTCCGGAGGAGCTCTCCACTGACGGAAAGCCGACCGACATTGCCAGGTCGCTGAAACCTTACCTCCTCGAGGAGAAGTCCATTTCCGTGGACGGCCAGGACGAGGGGCTCTTTGCCGCGATCATCATCCCGCCCGACGTCAAGAGCAAGAAGTCTTCCAAGGGCAGCTCAGGAAAGTCGGGGAATATCGAGTACTGGTCGATCAACCTCACCGACAAGGATCTCCAGAATCTCCTCGAGCGCAGTATCAACGCCGAGTACCGGCGCCTTACCTACCTCACCCGGGGCGTGGATCCCGGGGTGGTGAAGGACGTCCAGAGGGTCCGGGTCCCCTTCAACGCCAAGAATCCCAAGAAGGCCGTGGGCCAGGAGGACGTCAGCGTCGCCGACGTCATCCGCCAGTACGCCCCCATCGCCTTCGTCTACCTGCTGTGGATCGCGGTCTTCTCCGTGTCCCAGATGCTCCTCAACAACACCATCGAGGAGAAATCGAACCGCATCATCGAGGTGCTGCTCTCATCGGTGACGTCCCGTGAGCTCATGCAGGGGAAGCTCCTGGGCATCGCCGCCGTGGGCCTGACCATGACTGGGGCATGGATCCTCTCCCTGATCACCGTCCTCAACCTCTACCGGAGTCCGGAGCTCGAGTTCGTGGACCAGATCCTGGAAGTGCTCTGGTCCTCCAACCTGCTCCCCGCCTTCGGCCTCTACTTCCTGTTCGGCTACCTGTTCTATTCGGGGATCTTCCTCGCCATCGGGAGCATCTGCAACACCATCAAGGAGGCTCAGAACTTCATGGGCCCCATGATGATGATCATGTTCGTACCCCTGGTCACCATGTTCTTCATCCCCAAGGATCCCAACGGCACCCTGGCCACGATCCTCTCCTGGATCCCGCTCTACACGCCGTTCATCATGATGAACCGGGCCGCCGCCGATCCGCCGCTCCTGGACCAGGTCGGCACCCTCATCCTCATGGTCCTGTCCACCCTCGCGGTGCTCTGGCTGTGCGGAAAGATCTTCCGGATCGGCATCCTCCGGACGGGCCAGCCGCCGAAGCTCCTGGAGCTGGTGCGGTGGATCAAGAATCCGGCGTGAGGTAAGAAAGGAAAGACGAGCCCGTGTCCTCGCACACGGGCTCGTCGAGAATGGAACTGGCGGGTCGCTACTTGTTATCCGCTCCGACCGCAGCCGCGGGCTTTGAAGCCCGGATCTCAGTGCCGTAGGCCTTCACGGACTCGAGGAGCTTCTTCTCCGCGTCCAGAAGGGCTTTTTCCATCCTGGCAATCCCGGCCTCCGCCTCCTGGAGCTTCTTCTTCTTGCCCTTGCTGGAGGAATCGACCAGGCGCGCTTTTTTGTCGGCCAAAATCTTCTTCTTGCTCTCCAGCTGGTCCAGATCGTTTAGAAACGAGCGATACTTCTTGACGAAGGACATGAGCGGAACCTCACCGTGCCCCTTGGCGGCTTTCACCAGGATCTTGAGCAGGGCGCCTGTAGCGGTCTTGTACCCGCTGAGCACCACCTGGCCGGACCGCTTCCCCTTGTCATTGAACGCGATGAACCGCGGGGCCTTCTTTCCGAACATGCTCTGCGCGGCTGCATTCTCCGCCACGTCCATCTTCAGGCACCGGAAGGGCTTGATGGCCACGGCGAGCTTCTCGTCCCGAAAGAGGGCATTCTCGAACTTCAGGACCTTCGAGCCGTCCGCGGAGCTGTAGATGTAGAGGAGGGTCAACCAGCCCTTCTTGGCTGCATCCTGGATCTCCTTGATGGATTCAAAACCGTCGGCGGTCGCCTTCGATTCCCCTGTCGAGGCCTTCGCGGGCGTGGTCCAGGACGGCGTGACTCGATCGACGGCAGCGTTACTTCGCCCCCCTTTGCAGCCGCCGCTCTTGCAGCAGCCGCCGCATTGTGCAGCGGCGAAGTCCGCAAGGATGAGGCTCGCTGTGCATACGACCATGACCGCGATCAGCATTGTCTTTTTCATGATATCCTCACTCTCAAGAGATGCAGGGGCCCAATCCCTCACATCCGGCAAACATACTGGAACCCGCAGCCGGTGACGAGTCTGACGTTCCGGGCGGGCTTCGTTCAGGGAAGGCGTCTTTCGAGGTACAGAACCTGTCAGACAGATCGTGATGATCAACCCGGTTGATCGGTGGAGAGGGGGCCTCAGCCGAAGGGAATTTTAGTGAGGTAGTGTATGTACATGAGAGCCATGACACAAGCAGACTATCCGGGACGCGGCAGGAAGTCAATCCCGGATTCCCCGGCGCTTCAAGACAATTACACCGCTGTTACAAAGTCGAGGCGGTCATGTCGAATGGAATTGAAATGCCAGGATCCGGATTTGCGTGATTTCTGGTAAAAAGGCCCCTGAACCCGAGTCTTCGAGGAGCTGCCATACATGCATCGCACCCTACTATCGATCCTTCTGTTCCTGCCCTTCGTAGCCGCGGCACCCGGCCAGCGCATCCAGGCGAAAATCGTTGAAAAACCCGCTCGGACCTGGCCGACGTCGTTCGCCATTCTCGTGGACCTCGAGACCTACAAGGCTGCGGGGGATGCTCTGAAGGCCTACAAGGCCGCCGTCGAGGAGGACGGGCTGTCGGCCCACCTCATCGCGGACGCCTGGAAGCACCCGGAACAGGTGCGCGATATCATTGCACAGCTGCACCGGGCGCCCCCCCCCCTCGAGGGCGCCGCCCTGGTGGGGCGAATTCCGGTCGCCATGATCCGGGACGCCCAGCACCTCACCTCGGCCTTCAAGATGGACCAGAAGCGGTTTCCGTTTCGCCGCTCGTCCGTGCCCTCGGACCGGTTCTACGAGGACCTGGACCTCTCGTTCACCTTCCTCAGGAAGGATCCCGAGAATCCCTTGCTCTTCTACTATTCCCTCTCTCCGGACTCCCCCCAGCGCATCCAGAAAGAGATCTACTCCGGGCGCATCCTGCCGGGACAGCGCCCGGACCCCGCCCGGCTCCGCGCCTACCTGGAGAAAGTGGTTCGCCGCAAGAAGGAGAACCGCCCTCTCGTCCAGGCCATGATCTACACCGGCCACGGGTACAACTCGAGCTCCATGGCGGCCTGGCAGTGCATGAACCACATGTTCCGGGAGCAGATGCCCTGGCTCCACCGGCCGGGCGGCCGGGTCGTGAGCCTGTACCACAGCGAGTCCCCGGACCTGAAGGCCGCGGTCATGATGGAGATCCAGAGGCCCGACCTGAACCTCCTGGTGTTCCACGCCCACGGATCCCCGGACAAGCAGTATCTCCTCGGGGCCCCGCTCCTGCCCTCCATGCGCTCCCGGGTCGACGCGATCAAGCGCTATCTCCGGAACCGGTTGCGCCGGGCGAAACGCAGGAAAAAGGACGTGGAAAAGGAGAAGGCGGCCCTGGTGGCCCGGTGGGGCGTGCCCGAGGCGTGGTTCAAAGGTGCGTTCGATTCCACGGTCGAGGCCGAGGACGAGAAGAAGGAGGAGGCCAAGACCCTCCGGGTCAAGGACCTCAAGGGAGTCTCGCCCGTAGCCGAGGTGGTGGTGTTCGACGAGTGCTTCAACGGCCGATTCATCGATGAAGAATACATCGCCGGTGCGTACGTGTTCGGTCCGGGCGGAACCGTTGCCGCCGTGGCCAACACCGTCAACGTCCTCCAGGATGTGTGGGCCGACGAGTGCCTGGGCCTTCTCGGATACGGGATGCGCCTGGGGCGCTACCACCGGTTCCGAAACCACCTCGAGTCCCACATCATCGGAGACCCGACGTTCCGGTTCCGGCCGAGAAAGGACACGGTTCCCGCGGATCTATCCAGGTGCAAGCAGCTCATCCTGGATACTAATGCACCGGCGGCACTTCGTGCCCAGGCCGCCCGCTTGCTCTTCGGGGATCCTGCCCGGACCCGGGACTCAGCCCTGAAACACCTCTGTCTCCGGGATCCCATGGCCGAGGTCAGGCTGGCGGCCCTGAAATGCCTGGCAGCCGGGCGCACCGAATGGCTGGGCGAGGTTCTCGAAAAGACCGTCACAGATCCCTGCGAGATGATCCGGCGCCAGAGCGTGCGCCTCATCGGCGACCTGGGCCGGCCGGACCACATCGCGCTGCTCCTCCGGGCCGAGGCCCTGGACGAATCCCGCCGCGTGTCGTTCCAGGCGCGGACGGCCCTGAACCGGTATCCCCCCGCCAGCATCCTGAAGGTGCTGGCCGACGGCACACCGGATATTCCGACATCAGCGAAGGAGATACTCAGGAAACGGTTCGGCAATCCCTCCCGTTTCCTGGGCGGAGACCTGACCCGGCTCGGAGACCGGACCGCCGGGACCAAGAAACGAATCCAGTCCATCCGTACCTTCCGCCTCTACCGCCTCCAGGAAGCCGTGACCGGCCTCACGAATGTGGCCCGGGACGAGAAGGACGAGGCCGACGTACGCGTCGTGGCGCTGGAAGCCCTCGGCTGGTACGTCTTCTCGGACAAGAGACCGGAGATTCTCGAGGCGGTAAAGGCCGTCGAGACCTCGAAGGACGCACCCGAGGCCGTGCGCCTCGAGGCCCGCAAGACGCGCCGGCGCCTGGAGGCGGGGCCCAACGATCCCTTCACGCCGTGACAAGGAGAGCAGCGACATGAACCGGGACGTGTACGCGGGAATCGACGTGGGAGGCACCCGGGTCAAGATGGGTCTCGTCACCGGGGCCGGAGAACGCCTCGCCCAAGAAATATTCGAAGTGGGAGGCATCACGACCTATGACGACTTCGTTGCCATCCTGGTCGAGAGGTTGACTCAACTGGAAAACAACAGCGGCACAACCGGGATTGCGCTGGGTATCGGATGCCCCGGCCGCATCGACCACGGGCGGGGCCGGGTGGCGTGGCTCGAAGGGAAGCTGGAATACCTCGCCGGTCAGAGCCTGGCGAACGACTTCGCACAGCGCCTGGGCCGGTCGGTCTACTGCGACAACGACGTCAACGCGATCCTCCTGGGCGAGGCAATGTTCGGCGCCGGGAAGAGCTTCTCCAACCTGGTGGGCTTCACCCTCGGCACCGGCATCGGCGGCGCCGTCATGGTGGAAGGAAAACTCTGCCGCGGCAGCCACCACGCCGGGGGCCACTTCGGCTTCATGAGTCACCACGTCCGTGGCGGTCTCCCCCACGTAAGCGGCAATCCCGGCGCCATCGAGAACCACGCCTCCCATACCGGCCTGCTGGAACGCATCCGGGACGCACTGGCCGCCGGCAGGAAAAGCATGCTAACGCAGGCCGGTAACGACATGGGCGTCAAGGAGATCTTCGAGGCGGCGGACCGGGGAGACGCCCTGGCCGGGGAGCTCATCGACGAGATGCAGGAGGAGGTGGCCCTTCTTGCGGCCAACCTGATCTTCGCCCTGGACCCCGACGCCGTCCTCATCGGCGGCGGCTTCACCCGGCGCGGCGGGTCCTTTGTCCGGGACATCGAGGCGCGGGTGAAGGCGCGGGTCCGGTTCCTGCCCGCCGAGGCGATCCGGGTGCTCCCCATGGCCCTCGGGGACCACGCCGGCATCTTCGGCGGCGCGGCGCTGGCCATGACCTCGGCCGGTGAGGGGGCCGAAACTTGATCTTGTAGAAGAACAACATGCCGATCAGTCGCTTTTAGCCTTGGTTGGACTCTTCCTTCCATGTGGCATTCCACCGGCGGATTCGCCCCCTTGTTTCCTTCCTGGGAACGCGGTAAACTCACGCCGCTGGATTGAAGTCAGGTTCGAAGTGAATTACTGCAACTGGCATGAGGTGATGCCCCAACCTGTGCAGGTGCGAAAGGACAAGCCTGACTGCACGGACGACGCATGACCGACGAGGTGGAGCGATGGGCAAAGAGCTGAAGTTTCGTAAGCTGCGCCTTCAGAACTGGAAGAACTTCGTCAACGTGGACGTTGCCATCCAGGACCGCGTCTTCCTGGTTGGGCCGAATGCCTCGGGTAAGTCGAACTCCTTGGATGCCTTTCGTTTCCTGAGGGACCTCGCCTCCTCGGGTGGGGGATTCCAGGAGGCGATCGGCCGTCGCGGCGGCGTGAGCGCCATCCGGTGTCTGGCGGCCAGGCGCTATCCGGACGTGGAGATCCACGTCGAGCTGCAGCAAGCGGACGACATGCCCCTCTGGGTATACGAGCTTGCCTTCAAGCAAGACCAACAGCAGCGGCCTCAGGTGAGCCGGGAGCGCGTGCTCCGCGACGGTGCAGTGGTCCTCGAGCGGCCAAACGATGAAGACCTCGGGGACCCGGCGCGCTTGACACAGACCTACCTCGAGCAGGTGAACGTGAACCGCGAGTTTCGCGACCTGGCGACGTTTTTCGCGTCAATCCGGTACCTCCACATCGTGCCGCAGCTCGTCCGCGAACCCGATCGCTCCGTAGGCCGTTCTAACGATCCCTTCGGTGGCGATTTCCTGGAACAAATAGCAAAGACCCAGGAGCGGTCCCGAAAGGCCCGCCTGAGGCGCATCCAGGAAGCTCTTCGAGTCGCAGTTCCTCAACTTCAGGAGATCGAGCTGTGGCGCGACGCCCGCGGCACGCCGCATCTCAGGGGGAAATACCAGCACTGGCGACCGCAGGGGGCTTGGCAGACCGAGGAACAGTTTTCGGATGGAACATTGCGGTTGATGGGACTCCTCTGGGTTGCCATGGACAAGGACGGGCCGGTACTGCTCGAGGAGCCGGAGCTCTCGCTCCATCCGGAAATCGTGCGCGTACTGCCTCAGATGCTTGCGCGGGTCCAGCGGCGTACCAGAAGGCAGATCTTCATCAGCACCCACTCTCCGGAACTCCTACGTGACGAGGGAATCGGGCTCGACGAGGTACTACTGCTGATCCCGAGTGCCGAGGGAACGAATGTCGTCCCGGCCGGCTCACAACAGGACATCCGCGACCTTCTAGAGGGTGGGTTATCTCTCGCCGATGTGGTTATTCCAAAGACGCGGCCACAGCAGGCAGGACAACTGACCTTGTTCGGGGATGCATGAGGATGTCAGGCCCGGTGATCGTCTCAGCGGCTGTGGAGGGCCTAGTGGACGAAGCCGTGGTACGAAAGCTTGTTGTCCACGCTGGCGGTACCCCTGGCACCATATACGGGAAAAACGGCAAGACGTACCTGCGCCAGAGGATCAACGGTTACAACAACGCTGCACGACACGCGCCGTGGATCGTTCTGGTGGACCTCGACCGCGATGCGGATTGTGCACCGCCGGTACGCGAGGCGTGGCTCCCACAGACTGCTCCGCATTTGTGCTTCCGGATTGCTGTGCGCGGAATCGAGGCCTGGTTGATGGCGGATACAGAGACGCTGGCAGCCTCTTTGAGCCTGGCGCGCAGTAGAATAGCACAAATCCCTGAACAACTGGACAATCCAAAGACCGAGATGGTCAACCTGGCGCGACATTCGCGACGCCGAGCCGTTCGTGAAGATATGGTGCCGCGCGCGACGAGCGGTCGGGCAGTGGGCCCGGCCTATTCGTCAAGGCTCATCGAATACGTGGAGACCTGCTGGCGCCCCGAAGTCGCGGCCGAGCACGCAGAGAGCCTGCAGAAGACCATCTCCTGCCTGCGACGGCTGGTCGAGGAAGCGCAGAGTCCCGGACGGTCCAACGCATGACGTGAGATTGATCCGTCACCTCTTGAACCAGATCCGACGCAATATAATCCTGCTCCCAGAATTACAGCCGCGGTCAAAAAAGGGGCCCTGGCTTCCACTGCGCCCATCTTCCTGGTAAAGTACGAAGATGGAGTACTGGCTCTTCGGGCATTCAGAGATAGAGTCTGTCTTTACAGATATGTGTCTGATCAGCGTGTGTCGCTTCCGTATCGACACGCCCGTGCTTGATCAGAAATCGTACTACCAGGAGGATGTTGCATGAAAACCTCAATCGTCTTTTTTCTGCTCCTTGGAGTCGTCTGCGGCATGGCCTCGGCCCAGTTCGACGCCGCCATTTTCTGCCACTCCGGCCCGGTGATCCTGTTCGACACCGCCACGAGCAAGGCCACGTCAATCATCCCGCAGGCGTTGGCCCAGGCTTCCCGGGGCGGCATGTTCGGGCCGAGGGGCTACATCTATACCAGCAACTGGACCGACAACGGCATCGGAGTGCTGGATCCCGTCCAGGGCACCTGGATTGCCGGTCTGCTCACGAAAGATCCCTCCAACTTCGTCATGGGCGCCCCGTACCAGCCCTGCCCGAACTACGACAACCTGGGCGGCTTCGGGATCTTGTGCGTGGATGGCAATCCTGCCCCCACGAGCCTCAATCCGCCGGCGAACAGCCGCAACACCTTCGTGGTGGACTACAGCACGCCCACCCCGACCTTCCGGGTGGACGGTTTCTTCCTCAACACGGACCTCCCCATGACCGACATGGTTCCCAATCCGCACGGAGCGGGATTCATCGGCGTCGGCTTCGGCGCCACCGACCACAAGGTCGATCACTATCCCCTCGCCAGCCCGCCCCTGTCGACCCTCACGCTCACCAACCTGTGCAACTTTCCCATGGACGCCATGTACGACGCCACGGTCGGTGAAGACGGAAACTATTACGTGGTGGCCCAGAACCTGATGATGATCTGCGACACCCGGGCCAAGACGGTCACCACGGTCACGATGACCGGGCTGCCCGCCGGCTACTGCGGCATCTGGGCGGAGCCGTGGGAAAAGCCGGGCATGAAGGCCTTCATCGTCAGCGACGTGGACGACAGCGTCTACTCCGTGGACCTCCTCGCCGCTCCCATGGCCGTGACGTCGGTGGTGAAGCTGCCGAACGCGGGGTCCTACAACATCAACACCGCCCGCAGCGCCGAGGAATGCCAGCTGTGCAGCTGGAAGTCGGACAAGAAAGGAAAACGCAACTTCCACGTCAACTTCGGCCCCAATGCCCTGGGTCAGGTGTGCGTTCTGGTGCCCAGCCTCCTGGGCCTGAACCGTAATCCCCTCATCCTGAGCGGTCTGGAGATCTACCTGGCCATCGACGATGCATCCAGGCTGGGACTTCAGGGCTTTCTGCCCTATCCCTCCTCGGTCTTCCTGGGGACCAGCGGAGAGGCGGACATCCTCTGGAACGGATTCGGAACCGAACTGGGCATCCAGAGCTACTGGCAGGCGGTCACCTTCAACAAGCAAGGCAAATTCACGGACGTGTCCAACATCATCAACGTCAGTCTGTGACGGTCCGGTTTCTGGGTACGTGAGGGGTCCTCCGGGACCCCTCTTTTATTCAATCCTAAAACCACGCCCTATGGGCGTGGACCCGAAGAGGTTCTACCGATCCGGCGTTGATCTGCTGCCCGATTTCATCAAGGGTGAATGAGTCCAAATCGACTCACTCAGGGCGGATGAAATCCGGGTTGGTCATTTCATCCGGGGTGAATGAGTCAAAACGAACTCGTTCGCCCCCGATGAAGCACTTCATTCATCCGGCCTGAGTAATTCATCCTCCGGCAGAGCCGGAGGCTTTATATTGTGAACCGCTCAAAGC
>CAZAKZ010000145.1:0-12902 GCA_964485695.1 uncultured Planctomycetota bacterium
CACGGCCAGGAAGCCGGCACGGAAGACCACCGCCCGAAAGACCACGGCCAGGAAGCCGGCGATCCGCAAGGTCACCGTACGTAAGACCTCCGCCCGCACACGCCGATAAAAAAAGGGACAGATACCCATACTGAACCAGGTATCTGTCCCTCTATTTTTTCTAGAGATCTATTCTATTGATCCCAGGATCCCGGAGGATTACCTGTCGTTGAACTTGTCCCAGATCTTGCGCCCTTTGCGGCGCCGGCGCTTGATAATGGCCCGCCCCCCGCGGGTCTTCATGCGTGTACGGAAACCAAAGCGCCTCTTTGCTTTGTAGTTGGATTTTCGGATTCTGACTTTCATCGGGTCACCCACGCCCCTGTGATTTTCCTGGTTCCCACGATTTCCCGGGATACCAGGGTGAACATTAGCTGGACGCTCAGGTCATATTTCGCGAATCGAAGATTACATAATTAATTCCAATTAAGAAAGAGGCCAGGATTTTTATGGATCCAGGGGGTGGGAATCCCCTCACTTCAGGATCAATCCCACGTCGATATACTGCCCTCCCCCGGTCTGGAGACAGGAGACGGCCAGGAGATTTCGACCCGTCTTAATCGCCTCCAGTGCTTTTTTCGGCAGGGCAAAGACCCGGTATCGCGTCAGGTACCCCCTTCTCTCGAAGATGAGGGTGCCGTTCAGATAGACCCTGACATCCTCGTCATGGTGGATGCGAAGCGCGGCCTTCCGGGGCCGTTCCCCCAGGGTGAAGGCTTTCCTCAACCAGATCTTCTCCGTATCCCAGTCCGTGTTCACCCGGCTTCCGGGCGTGGTTCGCCGGCCAAATCCGCCTCGACCCCGGGACCAGGCCGCATCGTCGTGGTCGGGAAGGGGCCAGGTCGGGCCTGGATCGCGCGTCGTGAAGCGCCACGCCTCCCCGGTCTCCTCGGCGGTGGCCAGGACCTGCCGGGCCCCCCCTCCCTCCACCACAGGGAGGTTCGCCGGCCCGAGACCCCCTTCTCCCACATCCTCGGAGAGATCCAGCTGGAGCGTGGGGTCCATCGGATACCGACCCCGGCGCTCCCCGAACACGGCCAGGCCTCCCGGATTTCGGGCCTTGGCCGGCACCTCCAGCCGGATTGCCAGCACCCGGCCCCCTTGGAGCCCCTGCATCAGGACATCACGCGTGAGGGGGATCTCCTTCCGATATCCGTACGAGCCGGGATGAAAACCAGCAACATGGCTCAGCAGACCCCGGTAGTCGGCCGGGTCGTCCGGCACCGTGAACCCAACCACCCGCGCGGTCCCGAGGAATACCTCCACGTCCGTGGGGGACTTGATCCCGTCCGTCTGGGGATAATCCACGGGCTTGTACCGCGGCCAGGTCACTTTTTCCCGGCCCGCGCTGGCCGCCACCTCCAGCAGGAGCGTGCCCCCCAGTATCCTTTCGAGGGCGATGGCATCCGGGATGCGAATCCGATAGGTGAGAAAACCGGCTCCCTTCCCCCACACCTTTTCTCCGAGCCCCGCCCCGCCCAGATCCGCCCCGGGCCAGGAACTCTCGAACACGTCCCCGGGCCGCCACCGCAGGGCAACAATATCCCCGGCCTCGCGACGGGAGGTTCGGCCGCTGCCCCGCACCCGGAAGTGCGTGAAGTTCCGGAGCTTGACTCGGTCGTCCGCATCGGTCATCCACACCGAGAGGGTGGCCAGCCCCGGCTCCTCGGGCATGGGCACGTGCAGGGTGGTGATTTTCTGCACAGACCAGGCCCGGAGATCGGCGGCGCGGTCTGCCACGATTTTCCCGGGCTGGAACTCGCCGAACCGGTCCATCCAGTCGAGACGCCAGAGGATCCAGCCCCTCCCGGAACCTCCCCTGTCGAACCAGCTCACCTGCACGTCCACGGGGTAGACGCAGCCCGGTTCCACCACCGGGCAGGCCGGGACGTCCAGGATCAGGAAGTTCTCGCCTGTAAGGTCCCGCACCCCGAAGTCCTCCATGAAGGCGTCGTACCCGAAGGTCTTGGGGCTCCGGTCGTAGTTCAGGAACCCGTTGTGTTCCCATTCGATGTCCATGAGTTCGGTGTAGACGTACCCGCACACCCTGGCGTGGCGGCGCAGTTCGGCGGTCAGGTGCTTGAAGCACCAGGAGATGTCCCGGTCCCCCGCCCCGGCATGGATGCCGCCGTACTCGCTGTTCAGCAGGGGCTGAAAGCCCTGACGCCGGCCTCCCGTGAAGTTGGCCCGCGACCCGGGGTAGGTCAGCCGCACCTGGTCCTCGATGTGCTGCCGGGCGCGGTCCAGATCCTCGAGATAGAAGTGCCAGGAGTTGATGTCGGTCTTCACGTGGTCGCCCCGGCAGGGGGAGTTGTCCTCCACCAGGCGCGTGGGATCGAGGGACCTGGCCAGGTCGACCTGCGCCTCAAGCCATTTCCGTCCTTCCTCGGTGTGCAGCGGCACCCCCCACGTCTCGTTACACAGCACCCAGGAGAACACGCACGGATGGTTGAAGTCCCGGCGGAGAACCCCCCTGACCAGGACCTCGTAGCGCCGGCAAAACGCCGGCGTGAACCGCCAGCCGTTGGGCATGTCACACATGAGGAGCAGGCCGAGGCGGTCCGCCCAGTAGAGCTTCCTCGGATCGTCCACCTTGATGTGCAGGCGAAGCATGTTGAGGCCCAGGGCCTTTGCCGCCTCGATGTCGCCGCGGATCGCCTTGTCCGTGGGGTAGGCGTAGAGGCCGTCGGGGTGAAAGGCCTGGTCCAGGGCGCCGCGCAGGTAGACGGGCCGTCCGTTCAGGTGGACGTAGCGGGGGCCGAGCGCCCCCCTGCCCCGCAAGGGTTGCGCCGACACCGTGCGTAGGCCGAAGTAGGTGAACACCTGGTCCCCTTGTCCGCCCAGGGGCAACAGCCGCACCTCCACGGGGTAGAGGTTCGGTCGGTCCGGGCTCCAGAGCTTCGGGACACCCACGGGCACTGCCACACGGTGATGGCTCACCCCCGCCTTGAACCGGATGCGACCTTCGAAGGCGGGTAGCTTCCCGCCGCCACGGAAGTTCCCGCTCGATTCGAGGAGAAACCGGGCCTCGCTCGGCCGGGCGGAGGCCACCTCGAAATCCACCTCCACCTGTTTCTTCTTCGGGTCCCAGGTGAACCGAAACGATCGCATGTGGGTGATGGGCCGACGTTCGAGGTAGACCGTCTGCCAGATGCCGCTGGTGCGGGTGTACCAGCCGACCTGTTTACCGCTGGGTTGATCCGGCCGGGTGAAATCCTCGACGCGCACCACCAGGGTGGCGGGGATGTTCGGGGCCGCCGCGTGGCTGATGTCAAAAGCGAAAGGGGTATACCCCCCCTCGTGGTCCCCGATGCGCCGGCCGTTCACCCATATTGTGGCGTGCCAGTCCACGGCGCCGAAACAGAGCCAGAACTGGTCCCGCTTCCAGTTCGCCGGCCGCACAATCTTGCACCGGTACCAGGCCACCCCCTTGATGTCCGGTCTCTCGATGCCCGAGAGCTTGCTCTCCCACGGAAAGGGTACCTGGATGGTCCGGGAAAAGCCCGGGGCATCAGGTGCGAACCACTGCTCCTCGAGGCCTCGATTTTCGGGATCGAACTCAAATGACCAGGCGCCGTTCAGGTTGATCCACGCCAGGCGGCGGAAATCCGGCCGGGGGTGCTCGGGCCGGGGCGGATCCGCGGCCGGGGTGGAGAGGGGAAAGGCCAGGAAACACCCCAGGACCAGAATCAGAAGGGTTCGCATCATCACTCCCCTTTTCATCCGTGGGCTCAGGGTGGAAGGGCGGCGCGGGGAATCCTACCAGAACCTCCCCGAAGGCAACAGGACCGTATCAAATGCGGACCCACCAGCTCGGGTTCCGGGGCGAGAAATGTGATTTCAATGGCCTGGCCTCCATGGTATTGTAAGATTCTGGATATTGTTGTTGCGGGTTGAGCCGCCAGGGGATGGGTAGCCCGGTCTGTTGAATCGAATGGGAGAGATGAAGATGCCTACGAAGTCCCGCCTCTGGATCGCGATCCTCGCCCTGTGTATCCTCGGCACCACAGCGGTCGCCCAGGAACCTGAGAGGGCCTGGGTCCGGATCCACCACCCCAATCTCCCCGTCCTGGAGAAGTCCCTCATCCAGGCCGGCTACGACGTGTTCCGCCAGGGCCGTCAAACCCGCGAATCCCTGGATGCCATCGTGACCCTGGCAGAGCTCGAGGCCCTGTTCAGGACCGGCGCCAACATCGAGGTCATCGTGGGCTTCGGCTTGGACGCCCCACCGGACCCCAACTACAAGACCGACGTGGAGGTCATGCAGATCCTCCAGACCCACGCGAAGAACTACCCGAGCATCGCCCGGTTCGTGGATCTGAACGCCGACCTCAACCTTCCCAAGACGGTGGAAAATCGATCCGTCTACGCCCTCAAGATATCGGACAATCCCCAGAAGGACGAGGACGAGGAGGCCATCCTCCTCTACGCCAACGAGCACTGCCGTGAGCTGGTGGCCATCGAGGTGGTGCTCTACGCCATCGACCAGCTGCTCAAGGGCTACACCTCGGATCCCCAGATCAAGGCGTGGATCGACAGCAAGGAGATCTGGCTCATCCCCAACAACAATCCTGACGGTCTGGCCTATGTCTGGTCCACCTACAACATGTGGAGGAAGAACCGCCGCCACATCTCCGGCAGCACCTACGGCGTGGACCTGAACCGCAACTTCGACATGGGATGGTATTCGAGATGCGCCGGCTCCACGCGTGCCAGCTCCTCCACCTACAAGGGGCCCAGCCCCTTCAGCGAGATCGAGGACCAGGTGATCCGCGACCTCCACAAGCGCGAGCACTTTGCCAAGGTCCTCAGCAACCACAACTCCGGCCAGGAGGTCCTCTTTCCCCTGGTATGCAGCGTGGGCGGCATTCCCGCCGTGCTGAACACCTATATCAAGGGCCTCGACTCCACCCTGGCCAGTGCCATGCGCTACCGGACCCGGAACGCCAGCGCCGAGGGCGAGGGCTACCAGTGGTGCTTCAAGTGGAACGGTGCCTTCTCCACCCTCATCGAGGACGCCACCGCCTTCCAGCCCGCCTGGTCCAGCGTGGATCCCGAGGTGAAGCGGGTATGGCCCGGCTTCAAGTGGACCATCGGCCTCAAGATCCCCCTGAGCGGCCATGTCACCAACAAGTACACGGGCGGCCCGGTGCGGGCCGACATCGCGGTCCAGGGCTACACCTACGGGAACGGAGAGACCCGGTTCAGCGAGCCGAAATACGGCCGCTACCACTACTTCATGCCCGACGGCTCGTACAACCTCACGTTCACGGCCGACGGGTACAAACCCAAGGTCGTCAACAAAGTCTCGGTGTCCCAGTCCGGAACCGTCCTGGACGTCCAGATGGAGCCCTCCGCCTTCATCACCCTCTCGGGCACCCCGAAGATCGGCAATACCCTCACGCTGGGGCTGAACGATCCGGGGGTGGCGAACAAGACCTACGCCATGCGCGCGGCCCTGACCACCGCGCCGCCCATCGATCTCGGGTACGGCGACCTCATCCCGCTGGGGCCGGACTTCCTCTTCTTCCTCTCGCCGTTTTTGCCGGGTATCTTCAAGGACTTCACCGGCACGCTCGACGCCTCCGGCAAGGCCACGGCCTACGTGATCATACCTGCTGAGGCCGGACTGGCCGGCCTCACCGTGCACCAGGCCTTCGTGAGCATCGACACTGCCCAGCCCAACGGCATCGGCCACGTCTCGGCTCCGGCCAGCTTCAAGATCACGCCGTAGGGATCCCCTCTCGAAATCAGAAAGGACCGCACTTGCCGCGGTCCTTTTTTTTTGCGAAAAAAGGCGGGTCCGATTCACCACAACAGAGGAACATCCCATGCCAACGAAACCCGGCCGCGACCTCGAAACCGTCCCGAACCCCAATCCCGACCGGCCGTACGAGATCGAGATCGAGTGCCCCGAGTTCACCTGCCTCTGCCCGAGGACGGGTCAACCCGACTTCGCCACCATCCTCGTCTCCTACATCCCCGGAGACAAGATCGTGGAGCTGAAGAGCCTGAAGCTCTACCTCTGGAGTTACCGGGACGAGGGCCTCTTCCACGAGGCCCTCACCAACCGGGTGCTGGACGACCTGGTAGCCGCCCTGGCGCCGCGGTACCTGGAGGTGGAGGCCGACTTCAACGTCCGTGGCGGGATCCACACGGCAGTGCGGGCGGAGTACAAGGATCCCGACTTCGACGAGATCGCGTAGCTCGATTCAGGAATCGACAATCCTGAAATCGACGGCCCGGATTTCATTGGCACTTAATGAGCCCGTTTGGGCTCATAAACATGGAATGAAACCGCTGACCCAGATTTCATCGGCCCATCATGATCGCAAACGAGCCCATAATGGGCCGATGAAAGTATCGTGGTAGGAAAATGAGCGCGTTTGCGCTCAAAAGTGTTTGATGAAATCCCCGGCCAGCCAACAATCCCTCTGATCGTCAGAACGTGTACCCGTCCGGAAGCTGGGTCCGGCGCGGCACCACGATGATGCCCTCCCGCACGCAGATCTCCTCGCTCGTGTAGTCCTCGTGGCCGGCTGCGTTCACCAGCTCCACGCCGCGGCCGATGCGGGTGTCCTTGTCCAGGATGGCGTTGCGGATGATGGTGCCCTCCCCCACGCCGAACGGGACCTTGCCCTCGAGGTGTTCCCTGTCGTCGTAGGAGTCGGCTCCCATGTGGATGACGTTCTCCAGGATCACGTTCTTCTGGATGCACGTCCTGACCCCGAGCAGGGCCCGGTTCAGCCGCGCCCCCTCCACCAGGCACCCGTCCGCCAGCATGGCCACGTTGAGCTTGGCGTCGATGATGCGCGTCGGGGGCAGGAACCTGGGCCGCGTGTAAACCGGTTCCAGACGGTCGTAGAAGTTGAAAGGGGGATCCAGGTCGGCCATTGCCAGGTTGGCCTCGAAGAAGCTCCGGATGGTCCCGATGTCCTCCCAGTACCCGCCGTGAACGTAGCCGAACACCGGCCGGCGACCGACGGTGAAGGGAAACACGTCCTTGCCAAAATCGTGGCCCTCCACCTCCTTCAGGATCCGCCCCGACTCCCCGTTGCGGATGAGGTAGATGCCCATGGAGGCCAGGTATCTCCGGTTCGGGTCATTGAAGCCGAAACACGCCAGGGCCTTGCGGCTGGAGGCCATCTCGTCCAGGATGCGGTCATCCTTGGGCTTCTCCTCGAACCGCACCACCCGGTTTTCCTCGTCCAGCTTCACGAGGCCGAACCGGGAGGCGGAGGCCCGGTCCACCGGATACACCGCCACGGTCAGGTCGGCCTCGCTCTGGCGGTGAAACCGCACCATGCTCCCGAAATTCATGCGGTAGAGCTGGTCTCCGGAGAGGATGAGAAGGTCCCGGACGTCGGGCAGATCAAAGGCGTCCAGGTTTTGGCGAACCGCGTCGGCCGTGCCCAGATACCAGTCCTCGCGGGTATAGCTCTGCTGGGCGGCCAGGATTTCCACGAAGGCGGCGGAAAAGATGTGCGTCGTGTAGGATCGCGCCACGTGCCGGTTCAGCGATCTGGAATTGAACTGGGTCAGGATGAAAATCCGGCTCACCCCGCTGTGGAGGCAGTTGGAGATGGGAACGTCCACCAGCCGGTACTTGGTGCCGATGGGCACCGCCGGCTTGGCGCGATACCGGGTGAGTGGATCGAGGCGGGTGCCACGCCCTCCCCCCAGAATGATAGCCAGAACATCGATCATGACGGATCGGCCTCTCGTTTGAACGCGTATTGCCGCCCCGCGCCCGGGGTAGATCGGAAGAGTATATCATCCTTCACAGGGGAGGCATACACCAGGCGGGTCCATATGTGTTCATAACGCAATCTCTCGTCACACATGTGACAAAAACAGGCTCGGACTTGAAAAAGTGCCGGACCGGACCGGCCGGCGCGGCCACTTCCCCAACCGGCAACGGAGTGCTACAATTCCGCGCCAACAGAATCCTTGAAGCCAGGAAATGTGGCCGTGAGCGACAAGACTCCAGAAACGAAACGGATCCTCTCGGGGATCCAGCCCTCGGGCAGGCTCCACCTCGGGAACTACTTCGGCGCCATCCAGCAGCACATCGAGCTCCAGGACGAGGGCGAATGCTACTACTTCATCGCCAATTTCCACGCCCTCACCACCCTCAAGGACCACGAGCAGCTGAGAAGGAACACCCTGGACGTGGCAGCCACCTACCTGGCTCTCGGCCTCGACCCGGACCGCTGCATCTTCTTCAGACAGTCGGACGTGCCCGAGGTGTGTGAGCTGACGTGGCTGCTGATGACGGTGACGGGCATGGGACTGCTGGAACGCGCCCATTCCTACAAGGACAAGATCGCCAAGGGCGCCCGGCCCTCCGTGGGGCTGTTCAGCTACCCGGTGCTCATGGCCTCGGACATCCTGGCCTACCAGTCCCATGTCGTGCCCGTGGGCAGGGACCAGGAACAGCACGTGGAGATGACCCAGGACATGGCGGCGTCCTTCAACCACACCTACGGGGAGGAGGTCTTCACCCGACCGGAGCCGCGGTTCACGAGAACCGCCCGGGTGCCCGGCACCGACTGGGAACGAGACGCGGACGGGAATTTCCTCCGGGACGAGTCGGGGCGGCGCACACCCCAGAAGATGTCCAAGAGCTACGCCAACACAATCGAGATCTTTGCCGAGGGCAAGGCCTTGAAGAGGGCTGTCAGCAGCATCACCACCGACTCCACTCCCCTCGAGGACCCTCTGGTTCCCGACGATTGCCTGGTGTTTGCCCTCACGGCACTTTTCATGTCGCCGGAGGAGGCGGCAGACCTCCGGATCCGGTACACGGCCGGCGGCTTCGGGTACGGCGGCGCCAAGAAGGCCCTCCTCGCCAAGATCGACGAGACCTTCGGCCCCTACCGTGAGAAGAAGAAGGCCCTGGACAAGGACCCCGACACCCTCGAGGACATTCTCAGGCAAGGCGGCCGACGCGCCCGAACCGAGGCCCGGAAGACGCTTGACCACGCCCGGCGCGCCTGCGGGCTGGACTGAGGGCTCATGAGCACAACGTCAGGGAACGCGAGGAAACTGTCCCGGGACCCGGGGATGGAGGACGGCCATGCACGGCCCCCCACACGCCCACGATGACGCCGCCAGCCGGTGCCGGGAAGGCCAGCGCATCACCCTCGTGGGCGCCGGGGTCAGCCTGGGCCTGGCTGTCCTCCAGCTGGCGGCCGGGTGGCTCGGCCGCAGCCAGGCCATGGTGGCGGACGGCATCCACTCCCTCTCCGACCTCCTCACCGACATCGCCGTGTGGGTGGGCCTCCGGTTCTCCTCCACGCCCCCGGACGCCGGCCACCCCTGGGGCCACGGCAAGATCGAGACCGTGGTGTCGGTGCTGGTGGGTGCGACCCTGGCCCTGGTGGGATTCGGCATCGGCTCCGAGGCGGTGCTCCGCCTGCGAGAGGGCACCTCCAACGTGCCGACGCTGTTTCCGCTTGTGGCCGCCGCCGTGGCCATCGTGTCCAAGGAAGCGATCTACCGCTGGACGGCCCGGGTGGCCCGCCGCATCCACAGCCAGGCCCTGGTGGCCAACGCCTGGCACCACCGGTCCGACGCCCTGTCCTCCATCGCGGCCCTCATCGGCGTGGCCGGGGCACGGCTGGGGCTGCCCTGGATGGATCCCGTGGCCGCGGCCGTGGTGTGTCTGTTCATCTTGCGCATCGGCGTCCAGGTCATGTGGCGGGGCATTCAGGACCTGACTGAACGCCGGGTGGACCTCGAAACCCTGGCCCGGATGCAGGAGATCCTGGAAGACGACCCGGCCGTTATCGACGCGCACCGCCTCCGGCTGCGAAACGTCGGCGGAGGCATCGTGGGCGACGTGCACATCACCACCGACGGCAACCTCACGGTGCGGGACAGCCACGACATCGTGAAGCGGCTCCAGGAACGGACCCACGCCGAGATCTCGAACCTGGACGACCTCGTCATCCACGTGGATCCGGAGCAGGATCCCACGCCCCGGGAGGAAATCCCATGAAAGATAGGACGGAAATGCGCTTTGACACCCGGGCCGTTCACGCCGGCCAGAACCCGGATCCGACCACGGGCGCCATCATGCAGCCCGTCTACCTCAACACCACCTACGTCCAGGAAGCGCCGGGGGTCCACAAGGGATTCAAGTACGGCCGGGGACAGAATCCGACCCGGGACGCCCTCCAGAAGAACCTGGCCGCCCTCGAGGGCGCCCGCCACGGTCTGGTATTCTCCAGCGGTATGGCCGCGGTGACGACCTTCCTCTCCACCCTCAAGGCCGGAGACCACGTGGTGTGCGGCCGCGACGTGTACGGCGGCACGTACCGCCTCTTCGAGAAGGTGTTCAGGAACTTCTCCCTCGACTTCACCTCCATCAACATCCACAACCTGGAGGAGATCACACCGGCGCTCCGATCCGAGACCCGGTGGATCTGGCTGGAATCCCCCTCCAATCCCATGCTCACCGTCACGGACATCCGGGCCGCCGCTGAAATCGCCCATGCCCGGGGCGTGAAAGTGGTGGTGGACAACACCTTTGCCACCCCCTTCCTGCAGCAACCCCTCGACCTGGGCGCGGACGTGGTGGTGCACTCCGCCACCAAGTACCTGGGCGGTCACTCCGATGCCATGGGCGGCGCCGTTGTAACCCACGACGAGGCCGTGCACGAGGCCGTCCAGTTCAACCAGAACGCGGCGGGCGCCATCCTGGCCCCCCTCGAGGCCTTTCTCATCCTTCGCGGCGTGAAGACCCTCTCCCTGCGCATGGCCCGGCACTGCGAGAACGCCCTGCACATCGCCCGGTTCCTCGAGGCGCACGAGGAGGTGGAAACGGTGGTCTACCCGGGACTCGAATCCCACCCCGGCCACGACACGGCCCGGCGCCAGATGCGGGCCTTCGGCGGCATGGTCTCCCTGGTGCTCCGGGGCGGCCTGGAGCGGAACAAGGACTTCACCTCCAGGACGCGCCTCTTTTCCCTGGCCGAGAGCCTCGGCGGCGTGGAAAGCCTGATCTGTGTCCCCACCCTCATGACCCACGCCTCCGTTCCCCCCGAGGAGCGGGCCAAGAGCGGCTTCCCGGACGCCCTGGTGCGTCTCTCCGTGGGTATCGAGGACGTGGAGGACCTGAAAGAAGACCTGGATCTGGCCATTCGCGCCTCCCGCCGGTAATCCCGCCCCCCTTCCTGACATAGCAATCCGAATATTGAGAAGAAATTCTCACACTTTTTGAGGGGCCCTGCTCCAGGTTCCCGTGTGGCCTTGCAGAACCGACTGATTTTGATGGTCATTCAAGAAAACCAGCAAAGAAGAAAGGCAAGACCCATGAACATCCAGCAGAACCTCAAAAACCTTCTCGTCATCCTGGTGTGCCTCGTGGCCGCTTCCCTGGTCCAGGGACAGAAGCTCGTGAAAAGTGAGCCGGCCGGCGGCGCCCAGAACGTCCCCACCAACATCGGAGTGATCCGGCTTCACTTCGACGAGAACATGAAAACGAACTCCTGGACGGTGTGGCTGCCCAAGGCGGGCCAGTTTCCCCCTCCGGCCGGAGACAACTCCGCGCCCTGGAAGGGCCCCAGGGTGTTCGAGCTCAAGGTGAAGACCCTCGAGCCCGACACCGTCTACGCCCTCCAGCTCAACTCCGACAAGAAGCAGGGTTTCCAGACCGCGAGTTCGGGTGCGCCCCTGCCCGTCACGGTGGTCACCTTCAAGACGACGCCCAGGGCCGGAACCCGGGATCAATCCATCGGCGGCGGCAATGACACCCCGGATCAGTCCATCGGCGGGAACGACATCGAGACCTGCAGCGCCGAGGGCGGCAAGAACGGCCAGCCCGTGGTCCTGAATTTCTCCACCAACGAAAGGGCCCCGAGGTCAGGCGCCCTGACCATGGCACCGGGTTGGAGCTTCAAGGTCAGCCGCAGCACCCTGGTGGACCTGGTGGCGCGCCAGAACGGCCAGTCCTATCCGATCCTGGCCTTGGTGAAGGTGAAGTTCTTCGAGGACGTGATCAAGACCTCCGGCGGCCGGGCCGTGGAGGTGGAGCGCAAGATGGACCTCGCCCAGGTCCGCGAGCGGGACCCTCAGACCGGCAAGGCCAAGGAAACGCTCCTGTGCGACAAGGGCAAGGTCTACCGCGTGCAGTTCACCCAGGGCAGCGGCCAGGTCAAGGAGGCCGGCACCGGCGCCGCCCCCCGCCAGGAACTTGCCGAGTGCATCGGCGATCCCATCACCCCGGACCTGTGGCCCCAGGGCCCCCTCAGCCAGGGCCAGGCCTGGTCCTACCGGGACGCGGACGTGACCCGGAGACTCTGGTTCGTGGACGCCCAGGGCGGTCGGGTCGACCTCCGGGTCACCGGCTTCACCACCGAAAAGGAAACGGGCATCCGGATCGCCCAGATCCGCGGAAGGATGCAGACCAAGATCCAGATGAACGGGATTCCCATGGACTACGACGCCAAGGTGGAAATCGACCTGCCCGTGGTCATCGGCGTGCCCATGATGGTGCACTTCCAGGGCAAACTCTCCGGGAAAGGCTCCCAGCAAGATCAGTACGGCAACGCCGCTCCCTTCACCATCTCGGGAGAAGGCGAGTTCCTCCAGCTCGCGGCGCCCTCCCAGAGGATCGTGGAAATGGCCCAGGGTGGCTCCAGCAACGGTTCCAGCACCGGGGGCCTCGTCTCCAACGACGCCACCTGGGGCTATGAGAAGAACAACCCCGTCTGTGTGGGCAAGGGGCCGGCCGCGGCCTACGCCTACCTCAGAAGCCTCAAGGACGCTCAGGGCCGTTCCCTCAGCTTCAACCGGGCCGGCAACGCAATGCCGTTAAGCTCCAGGAGGCTGCGGACTGAAGCGCGTCCTGCTCGTTT
>CAZAKZ010000146.1:0-12796 GCA_964485695.1 uncultured Planctomycetota bacterium
CAGTCCTGCCTGCTCAGCCTACCGTCTTGGAAAAAATATCTTTACACCCCACAGAGAGAGAGGGGTCCGTCTTTCAGGGCTTCCAGGGTTTCCTCGACGCCGCAGGAAAGGGGAAAGCGTTCATCAACTTGCCGGGCATTCCCGGACTCAAGGGTTTTCGGATCTATGTTTCCTTCCTGACCCTTGACGCCAGAGCACCCTTCGGCGTCCAGAGCATCGCGGCAGCGCGTTCGTTCTTGATCCAGTGATCGCGTCCCCTTGAGGCAAGAGGGCCGGCCGCGGCGGCCCTCGAAATAGTCTGGAGCTGTCCATGGCCGGAATCGAAGAAAAAATTCTGTGCAGAACACCGACACCGGGAAAACAAGGAACGCGTATTCTCAGGTGGAAGTACGATGCGGTGCGGAACGCAATCCGGAAGATCGTCCCGAGGAGAAAGGACGGCGTAAAGTTCCAGCACCTCGCAGGAAGGGTCAAGGCGCTGCTTTCCCCGGATGAACGTAAACGCCTCGGGTCGGTCTCCTGGTACACGGTCACGGTCAAGCTCGACATGGAAGTGCGCGGGGAACTGAAGCGAGTAGCCGGATCGAGACCTCAGCGCATCTACAGGGTACGTTGACCGACAGGTTGCCGACCTCGGAATCACCCGACCGGTTCTGCGATGAAGAATCCGTCAGTGCCTTGCTCCTGGTAGAGCGGGAACATCAAGATCCCGCTCATCGGCACGGCAACCGGTCCTTCCCTGTCCTCCCCCACCACCTCCCCCTTTCGAACCGTCTGGAAATTCCTGTACCCATTCCGCATCCGGAAACCATCCTCACGGCCGATGGAGTGGCGGTAATGCATCTCCACCTGCCGGGGTAGCGCCGCGACCCGGCCGGCCAGCTTGCCCACGATTCCGTCCTCACTGCAGATCTCCGGGTCCTTGATGCTTCCCTCGGCATGGAAGGCTGCCCACAACAACGCCCGCTGGTAGGCAACGGTCTCCGGGTCATCGTTCTTGCCGCCCTCGATGGCGAATCCGGCGTGCCCCCGGGCGCGCATGAAGTCGATCAGCGTTCCCTGGAACATCGTCTCGAGACCCAGGACTGCGGGCACTGGAAATCTTGCTGCGCGTCGGAGGTTGTCCGGGTTCCGGGCCAGGATGAGAAAAGGCGGACCCTCCCCGGACGTGGAATGAAGATCGAGAAATAGTACCGGCCCTCCGGCGGATTGAATCACCTCGTCACACCTGGCGAGAATGTCCAGCATCTCCTCGTGCTCCGGACCGGTCGCCGGGCCGTCGTCTCCCGAGCCGCCGCACCTCGCTGCAGCCAGATGGTCGGTCGTCCAGATCCGGTTCAGGTCGTATTCGATGGAGCGAACGCCTCTGTTCAACGCCGCCAGGTTACCACGCAGCCCCAACACCGACCCCTTGAAGGGTGGACGGTCGTGCTGGAGCCTGGCAATGACGTCCTCCAGGGCGTGGACGCCCGCCGGCTCGTTTCCGTGCAATCCACTGATGCAGATCCACAGCGGACCGGGTGCGTGCCCCTGATAGGTGCCGATGACTCGGCCCGGGGAAGGTGCCCGTTGGATGTTGCTGGCATCTCTCACGGAAGCTCGCTACTCATCCGGCCCCTTCTCCTGCGGCTTTTCCCCCATCGGTGTGGTGTCTCTTTCCTCCCGCAGCTTCTCCTCGAGAACCCGGGCGGCCAGGTCAATGAAGTCGTGCTCGGTGACGATGCCCACCAGCCGGTCATCTCTCACCACCGGCAGACTGGCAACCCGGTTCTCCCGCATGATCCGGATGGCTTCCACAACCGTCATCTCGGGCATGACTGTTATGATGTTCTTGCGCATGATCGTGTGCACCGGCACCGGCGACTTGCGGCCGGCGGGAATATCTCGGGACAGTATCCTGAGAAGACTGCGGTAGGATACGATCCCGACCAGCCGACCCTGGTTGTCTTCCACCGGAACGTGCCGGATGTGTTTCCAGTCCATGACGGCGGCCACCAGGTCGATGACCTCGTCCTCGGTGACGGTGAACAGGTCGGTGGTCATCACCGCCTCCACGCACTGGTGGAGGGAGATGCCGCGGTCCGGTCGTACCGTCTCAGCCGCCGGCCACTCATGGACGGGCTGGCCGGATTTCTGGTTTGCAACGGTGGCAGCAACCAGCACGGCGAGGCGGTCGCCCTTTGTGCCGCCTTCCTTCATGGCGGCCAGGTTTTGCAGCAGCCATCCAGATCCGGTCTGCCCCCGTGAGACCCGGCACTCGATCACTCCCAGATATCGGTTGATGTCCGCCTCCGCGATGCCGACTTTCTTCAGGCCTGCGGTTGCCTGCGGGATCAGTTCCTTGAGAATGATCTCCTGGGCCGGAACCGTAAGGCCGCCGAACCACCGGAACTGGGCGCGCAGGCCCTCGCGTGCCGCCGCCAGAAAGTTGCCCTTGGCGTCAAAGAAGTCGAAAACCCGGCTGATGTCCTCGTAGTCGGTCTTGTATTGCTTGAGCAGGCCGAACCAGAAGGCTGCGTTGGCCACCTCGTCGACGGCCGTGGGACCGGCGGGCAGGTACCGATTCTCTATGCGAAGATGAGCCTTGCCGTCCGAGATGCCGTAGCAGGGTCGGTTCCACCGGTAGATTGTACCGTTGTGAAGGCGAAGTGCCGACAGGGTGGGTGGACGTCCCTCAGCCAGGTCCTTGAAAGGATCCTCGTCCATGTCGGTGCCGAGCAGGACCCGGAACCGGGTGATGTCCTCCCGGAAGATCTCCAGCACCGAGTCCTGCACCCAGGCGTTGCCGAAGCTCACCCTGGCCAGCTGTTCCTGCACCTGGTGGCCGGGGTGGCGGACATCCACCGCCTGCTGGAAGAGTGCGATGCGGGTCTCCTTCCAGAGCCGTCGGCCGAAGAGCAGCGGTGAGTTCGTGCACGCCGCCAGCACCGGACCGCTCAGGAACTGGGCCAGGTTGTAGAGGTGGGCGAACTCCTCCTTGTCGACCTGGAAGTGGATCTGAAAACTGGTGTTGCAGGCTTCCAGCATGACGTTGTCGTGACGGATGATGAGCTCGTCCTTGCCGTGGATACGGAACTCGAAAGCACCGCCGCGGAGTTTCCTCATGACGTCGTTCAGGATGTAGTACCGTTCGATCGGCGTGATGCTATCGTATCCCAGATCGGAAAGCTGCAGAGTGGGCAGGATGCCGGCCATCACCACCTCGGCGTCATGCTTCCGGGCGGCATCCCGAACCCGATCCAGCTGGGTGTCGAGCTGGTCTTCCATTTTGCGCAGGCAGTCCCCGCCGAAGGTCCGGGGCGCCAGGTTGCACTCGATATTGAACAGTCCGAGTTCGGTGGTGAAGTCGGGATCATCGAGCTCGGCCAGCACCTCGAGTGCCTTGCGAGTCGGCCGCCAGGCAGAGTCCACGAGAAAGAGCTCCTGCTCGGCACCGATCCGGGTCACGCCCGACTCGATGAAGTCCTCGTCGAGCATTGTCTCCAGGGCCCGGAGGTCGGTGAGAAGACACTTCATGAAGAGGCGGAGCTGGCTTCCGTCGAGGCGACCGCGGACGTGATGTTCACCCATTGAATATTTCCTGCTTGCTCTGTTCCACACCGTTGACCGGAGGGAACCTCAGGCTCCTGACAGCCGGAGCATTGTATCCGGCACTCCGGCCCGAAGTCCAGGGACTCATCGGTGTCTGAACCACAGGAACCACCAGACGGGTTTACAGCCGGGAGGACGACCTGTATCTTGCGGGTTCAACTGGAAACATGCCCACCACATGAAAGGCGCTCCAATGCGAACAATTCACAGCCTGATCCCGGCGGTGTTCATGACCACCGCCCTGGTGATCCCCCTTCTCGCCTCGAATCCCGCACCCGGTCAAGGACTGGCCGGCCTGACCCGGTGGGAAGAAGGCCGCAGCATGCGCGTCGGGTCCAACGTGTGGATCGAGAAGGACATGTATGACCGGAAGAACAACAAGGATCGTCCGGACCGCATCGAGGCCGGCGAAACGCACGTCCTGGCCGACCTCGAGGGCCCCGGGGTGATCACCCACATCTGGATGACGTTCCTGCACGAGCCTCACCGGTGGGCTACGGACGGGGCCGCGAACCACCAGGAAATGCTCCTGCGCATCTACTGGGACGGACGCAAGAAACCCGATGTGGAGGCACCCGTGGGTGACTTCTTCGCCTCCTGCTTCGGCAAGCGCATGGAGGTGATCAGCATCCCCGTCATCGTCGAGGACGGCGACTCCTACAACTGTTTCTGGCACATGCCGTTTCGCAAGTCCGCGCGCATCGAGGTGGTCAACCAGAGCACCAAGCCCATACGCAAGCTCTACAACAACATCGACTGGATCAAGAAGAAGTCCTTGCCCGAAAACACCATGTACTTCTGCGCCCAGTACCGCCAGGAATACCCGGCCTTGAACGGCAAGGACTACGTGGTTCTGGAGGCCGGGGGCAAGGGCTACTACGTGGGCACCGTCTACGCGGTGCGCACCCGGAGTCCGTCCTGGTTTGGAGAGGGCGACGAGAAGATCTATATCGACGGCGAGTCGCGACCCTCCATCCGGGGCACGGGCACCGAGGACTACTTCCTGTCGGCCTGGGGGCTCAAGAAAAACAGCACGCCCTACTTCGGAGTCCCCTACCTGAATCAGCGCAGCCGCATCATCGGTCAGATGACCTGCAGCTATCGCTGGCACATCCACGATCCCCTCGTCTTCAACACGGGCATCCGCGTCACCTTCGAGACCTTCGGCTGGATGTCGGCGGACGAGAACAAGGAGCACCGGCCCCACAGCTGGAACGAGCGCGAGGACGATTTCAGCAGCGTCGCGTTCTGGTACCAGATGGGTCCACCCGGAAGTTCACTGAGGTCCCCCCCGCCGCGGCGCGCAAGCTCCCGAGCCTGGACCGCATCGTGGCCCTGGGCCGAGACCACGTCGCCCCCGACCACCACGGTCCCGGAAGCGCCCGGGTGCAAAAAGGCGCCCTCTACCTCGAGACCGACGGCCAGCTCCTGTTCAAGCCCAAGTCCCGAGCAGACGGCTGGGTCGAGTTCTCCTTCGAGGTCAAGGAGAAGGAGCCCCTGCGCCTGGTCCTCGATCTGACCCGGTCCTACGACTACGGCGTCTACCAGCCCCTCTTGAACGGCGTCAAGCTGGGCGAACCCCTCGATCTCTTCCAGCCCGGTACCGATGTCCGGGAGTTCCACATCATGGACTTCTGGCCCGATCCGGGCCCGTATCGCTTGCGGCTGGAGTGCGTGGGCAAGAACAAGGATGCCTCGGGCTACAACATCGGGGTGAATGCCGTCCGCCTCCGGGAGCGCCGCCCGCGGGTCAAGGCCTTCGGTTACGACAAGGACCTGGATTGGCGCAAGCAGCAGGTTCTCTACCGGTGAGGTCTGCCCGGGTGGTCACTGGATGCGGAGGGTGTGCGGCGGGGAGATGGAACGGATGCCGGACGGCGCTGCGCCGTCCAGGGTGACGAAGGCGAGGTGGAGAGTGATGCCCTTCAGGGCTGGAATGTCGGGAATCGCCAGCGCGGCGGTAGCGGTGCCCCGGTTGTCGAACCGGCCGGCGAATCCCTGGAAGATTCCCGGCGCCCCGCCCCCCACGGAGAGCGTGAGCAGAGCATCAGGAGCGAGGTGGAGCTTCCGGGTGTCGATAGCGATCGGGCCGGGACCGAACGAAGCCCCGATCTGAAGCGGCAGGCCGACACTGTCCGCCGCCACCAGCTTCAGCTGGACGGTCGCCCCTGGTGTTGCCCCACCCTCGCTCGCGAGCCACATTGTCCGGGCCTCGAGCGGACTGCGCGCGGCTCTCACCCGGGCCTCGGCCTGGGCAACCATCACCCCGGGCGACTCGAAATAGTTGATCCGGTGCAAGGTCAGGTGGTTGGCCGGACCGCGCAGCGGATCGGTGTTGGGCAGCCCGCCCGTGGTGGGTCCGCTCGCGGCGTAGGCGAAGGCGTCGCCGGTGCACTGGTTCCAGCTCGGTGAGGTGTCATCGTCGTAAAAAGACGATTGAACCATCTTCGTGATATCGGTGTCGCGCCGGAATGCCGTGGTCAACGATCCCTGCGCCCCGGTCACGAACTGCCACTCCATGAAGCCTGCCTTCACCGTATCGGGCTTGCCGTCGATGAGGACGCCGGCGCGATTCAGGTTGTCGTGATACTTCATTCCGGTGGCGGCAGGGCTGAAGTCGTAGAAGAAGAACGTCGAGCCGATCGCGTGCACGCGGAGAAACGTGACGATGTCGAGTCGCCCCTCGTAGAGGTACCAGTCCCGCTGCGTCACCCCGCCGCTGTTCGCCCCCACCACCGACCGGATCGCACGCACCGGCCCGTCCCGGTTGGCGATCATGGCCCCGCCACCGGCACTGAAGGTGTTGGTGGTTCGGTTGCAGTTGCCGGGCGCGAACTGGAACTTGTGCCGGTCCAGGATGTCGACGCCACTCGAGCCCCGGGCGAGGATCCGGAACCGATCGAGGATCCACCGGTCGGAGAAGTGCACCTCGTACGCTGCACCCCGACCGACGGAATTCTCCGGATTGTATCCGCTCAGCTTGTAGGTCGTCTTGTAGGCGCCGCTCAACAGGTTGTAGGTGTAGGTCGCAAGGTCCTTCCCGGCGCCGGGACTCAGCGTGCCGTCCGACTCGAACAGGTAGACGTAGCGCACCGGCCCGCCGAGCGGATCGTTCACCGCCACGGTCTGCGCCGGGCCACTCAACCGCACGCCCTTCGGCCGGCCTGCCGGCGCGAACCCGCCCGCGTCTCTCGCCATGAAGACCAGCTCGTCATCCGCGTCGAACGTCGGAACCGGATCGGCGCCGGTCCAGGTAAGCGCGTCCGTGAAAACAAGCGTCGACACACTGAACGCGGGCTTCTGTCGGATCTGCGCAAAGCTCACCATGGCCCGTTCGTCCACCTGCACCGGGATCTGCGTCCATGCGGTATCGTGGCGAAACGCGACGATCTTGTTCGGCTGGATGCCGGCGAAGGCGGGGAGCGCACTTCCATTCACCAGAGCGGGATCCAGATCTCGCGGTTGGGCGGAGACGAACGACAGGGACGCAACCAGGACGACCAGCCAGATGAAATGAGTGCGGAGCATGCGACCTCCTTTGCCGGACATCCTACCGCAGGGGAGCGGAATCAGCAACTCGGTGCAGGGTTGAAGGCGTGTACGGGGTGGAGCGCCACGTTCTCTCTTGATAAACAATGAGGAAAATGCAATACTCGATTCCTCAAGACGGGACTGGTAGCTTTCTGGATGAGAAACCGGGAGATACGACAATGAAGCTGCTTGAAGCACCAATCCGCATGTCCATCTCGCTTGTTCTGATCCTCACCTTGACCATAATTCTCGCGCTGGATGTCGCGGGGCAGACTCCGGTGCCGCAGGCCACGTCCGGACCCTATCCACCCCCCAACGCCGGGCCCAAGATGGGCCCCGTGACGGGCCTCGACGCCCTCACGAAGACGATACCCGGAGTGCCGGGCTACCGGTGGCGTCACGGCTGCGGCCCCACAGCGGTCGGCATGGTGGTCGGATACCTTGACGGAAACGGTATTCCGGATCTCATCCCGGGGAGCGCGGCCACCCAGACGAACGACGTCAACCAGGCCATGGCCTCGCAGGGGAGCGGCACGCGGGGCGTGGGCATCCAGAAGCACTACGAGGACTACAGCCTCCCGATGGATAAATCCGGCCCGGTCCAGAAAGACAGTTCGGAGACCTACCCGGTGAACTGCCATCCCAACGACTGCATCGGCGACTTCATGCAGACCTCCTGGAGCGCCAATGGACACCGCTACGGGTGGAGTTACGCCAGCAAGATCGCGCCCTCGTTCAACGCCTTTGTCGCCCTCCGGTGCCCGAACCATGTCCCGACGACCCGGCAATACCGCATGGGATCGACGCTGACCTGGGCCTTGTTGAAGAACGAGATCGACTCCGGCCATCCCATGGTATTCCTCGTCGATACCAATCAGGACGGCAGGACGGACCATTTCGTTACCGTGGTGGGGTACAACGAGACCTCGACCCTCAATCAGTACGGATGCCTCGACACCTGGAATCCGGTTGCGACCATCCGCTGGGTGGGATTCCGGAACATGTCCACGGCCCACAACTGGGGCGTCTGGGGCGGCTGGACGTTCAGGATCACTCCGAACGTGCCCCCCCCGCCGGCCTCTCCGGTCGGTGGCATCGCCCAGCGGGCCAGTTTGGATTCGAGTGGAAAGCAGGGGAACGACAGTAGCGGCAATGCCTCCCTGTCGGCCGACGGCCGGTACGTGGTATTCCACAGCAACGCGACCAACCTGGTCGCGGGGGACACCAACACGGCCACGGACGTCTTCGTCCACAACCGCATGACCGGAAAGACCACCCGGGTGAGCGTCGACTCGGCCGAAGTGCAGGGGAACGGTCAGAGTTCCGGGGCCTCCATCTCGACCGACAGGCGATTCGTGGCGTTCAAAAGCGATGCATCCAACCTGGTCGCGGGCGACACGAACATGACCATGGACGTCTTCGTCCACGACCGTGTGACCGGGAAGACCACCCGGGTGAGCATCGACTCGGTCGGAGTGCAGGGGAACGGCCAGAGTTCCGGGGCCTCCGTCTCGGCCGACGGCCGGTACGTGGCGTTCCACAGCGCTGCGACCAACCTGGTCGCAGGCGACACCAACGGTGTTCAGGACGTCTTCGTCCACGACCGTGCGACCGGGAAGACCATCCGGGTAAGCGTGGATTCGGCCGGAGTGCAGGGATATCTGAAAAGCCGGGAACCTTCTCTGTCGGCCGACGGCCGGTACGTGGCGTTCCACAGCTTTGCGCCCAATCTGGTCGCATTCGACAGGAACGGAGCCCAGGACGCCTTCGTCCACGATCGCGTGACCGGAAAGACCATCATGGTGAGCGTGGATTCCATGGGTCTGCAGGGGAACAGTGACAGCCGCCGGCCCGCCCTGTCGGCTGACGGCCGGTACGTGGCCTTCGAGAGCGATTCGACCAACCTGGCCGCTTTGGACCTGAACAGGGCCCCGGACGTCTTCGTCCACGACCGCGTGACCGCAAAGACCACCCGGGTGAGCGTCGATTCAGCGGGTGGGGAGGCGGACAGCAGCAGCAGCAACGCCTCCGTCTCGGCCGACGGCCGGTACGTGGCGTTCGAGAGCATTGCGACCGACCTGGTCGCGGATGACACGAACAAGGTCGCGGACGTCTTCGTCCACGACCGCGTGACCGCAAAGACCCTCCGGCTGAGCGTCGATTCGGCCGGAAAGCAGGGGAACAGTGACAGCCTCTTCGCCTCCGTCTCCCCCGACGGCCGGTTCGTGGCGTTCCATAGCCCGGCGAACAACCTCGTCCCGAACGACCTGAACGGCGTCCAGGACATCTTCGTCCACGATGGTGTACCGTCTCCGACATTGACCTTCACCGGTCTACCCCGTGTGGGCACCTTCGTGACGCTCAACCTCCGGAGTCCCGATGACGCGGGCCGGCCCTACGTCCTCGGATCGTCCTTCGGGTACTGGCCCGGCATTCCGGTGGACACCCGGGACATTCCGCTCAACCTGGACCTGCTCCTCGGCATGTCGTGGGGAGCGCCAGCGGTATTCAAGAACTACTTCGGTGTCCTGGACAGCCCGGGCCAGGCCCTGGCGTACGTCCATATTCCCGGAGCGCCCGCGCTTGCCGGATTGAAGTTCTACACGGCCTTCGTGACGATCAATCCTGCGGCGCCCTCGGGTATCCGCGGAATCTCGAATGCGGTTGAGCTGACGATCGTGCTGTAGGCCGGGGTGCCGCTACTCGCACCCGGGTAGCCCCCGATCACCGCTCCGCCTTCGGCCGGAACACGTTCAATTCGTGCGTATGCATGGTCGCGAGATGCCTGCGCGCTCGCTCCAGGTAGGGAAAGAAGAGCTGCAGATCGGCCTCGGGGATTTCGGGATACCTGTCGGGAAACTCCAGCTGTATGGCGTTCAGTTCCACGGCGCGCCGGGCGGATCGCTTACCGATCCGGAGAGCGTTCATGCACGTGAATACAAGGATCACGATCACGCCGATCCGGACTGCCGATCTGAACAGCATGGAACGGCTCCTAAGCAGGACCATGGTCAGGAGGATCAGCACTGCAATCCAGAACAGGTTCGAGAAGGTCAAGTAATGCCACGCCAGGGCGGAGTTTGCGCGGAGGTTCCTGCCGAATGAGGTCACCACACCCGATCCGAGCGCATACAACCTACTTTCCGCGGAATGTTCGATGAGTTTTTTGAGGCGCGCGTGCTGACGCAGCGCCATCCTGTTCGCGTCGGGATCCCACCCAGTGAATCCAGTTTTCGAGAAGCATGAGTTCCCAGCGTTGCGCACGTCTTCGATTGGTTCTCGAGTGTAGTCGAGATCGCGAAAGGGAGCAAATCAGGGCACGGTTGAAAAAAAGTTGTGACGGGCAAGGAGGGGTAACTCGAGCTTTGCACGAGTTACGACGTCCCTGCCTTCGTAAGGTTTTTTCAGATTTCCCGGTGGATTGACAGCAACCCGAGTGTGACGTAAGTGTGAGACGCCGCCACCGCAGGTTTTGAGGTGTCTCATGACAAATCTGGAAGGTCTGCAACTCGAGTCGCTGGAGATTGGCGCCGCGCCGATCGTACGTGCGTTCATGGAGCGCCTGAAGCTGGAACCGCTTCTGGAGACACATCTCGGGCAAAAGCGACTGGGTCGGAAGCCGAAGCTTCCTACAGGCAAAGTCATCAGCGCGATCATCATGAACATATTGATTGCACGTCGTCCGCTCTACGGACTCCGCGAGTGGGCGAGGCCATTTGTTCCGGAGCATTTTGGCCTTTGTGCCGAGGAGGTCGAGCTCTTGAACGACGATCGGCTCGGTCGAGCCCTGGACCGGATGTTCGCGGCAGACCGGGCGTCGCTGATGACGGCGGTCATCACCCGGGCGGTGAAGACCTTTTTGATCGACATGAAGCAGCTGCACTGTGATACGACGTCGGTGACGTTCTCGGGCGCGTATGAAAAGCAGCATGATACCCTGGCGAAGGAACAACCGCCGGTGATCACGTTCGGGCACAACAAGGATCACCGTCCGGATCTGAAACAGCTCGTCTACGCATTGACCGTGAGTGCCGACGGCGCGGTTCCCATCCACCACAAGACCTACGACGGTAACACCACTGACGACCAGGTGCATATCGAGACTTGGTCGACGCTGGTGGACATCGTCGGGCATCCGCGTTTCCTCTACGTCGCCGACTCCAAGCTCTGCACAGAACAAAACCTCCGGTACATCGCACGTCACGACGGTCAGTTCCTCACAGTGCTTCCTCGCAGCCGAAGCGAGTACACCACCTTCTGCGACAAGATGAAAAAGGGGCACGCGGTGGACTGGGAGGAGGTACGCCGGGAACCTGACCCGCGGGGGAAGAATCGGGATCCCCTCGTATACGACGCCTTCGAGGGAAGTCGCTCGAAGGAGGGCTATCGCATTCTCTGGTACCGAAGTTCCCAGAAGATGCGTCTCGATGCCAAGGTGCGACTGGCAAGGATCGAGAAAGCAAAAAGGCGTCTCGAGAAGTTCAATGACCGCGTCCGTCCGTTCAAATCCGAAGAGGCGGCCCTCCAGGCAGTCCGGACTGTGGTGGAGGAAGAGAAGGTGGAACGATGGCTTCACGCTACCGTGGAAACCCATGTGGGGCACGAGTTCAAGCAAACCAAATCGGGGCGTCCGACCCCGAAAACCCGGTACCGGAAGAAGGAAATCCCGTTCTTTGTCGTCACGTATCAGGAAAACGGGGAGGCCATCGAGGCGGACGCCGAATTGGACGGGATCTTCCCGCTCATCACCAACCTTGACCAGGACAAGCTCTCCCTGAAGGACGCCCTGGATAAATACAAATACCAGCCGAACCTCGAAAAGCGAAACGAGCAGCTCAAGTCGGTCTATCACGTGAGGCCCGTCCTATTGAAGAATCCCAAGCGGGTCACTGGACTGCTGTTCGTGTACTTCCTGGCCCTGTTGCTCTGGGCGCTGATCGAACGGGAGATCCGCTTGCAGATGAAACTGAAAAAGATCAAAAGCCTGCCCCTCTATCCGGAGCTCCGCGACTGCCAGGCCCCCACCAGCGACGGGATTTTCCAGGCCGTCCAAGGGGTACGGCGCCATCGCCTTGTCGACGAGAAGGACAAGGCGTTGAAAACCTTCTACGATACGCTCTCTCCAGTCGCCGAACAGTGCCTGCAACTCCTCGGCATCAGCCTTGAACATTACGGGATGCAAAAATGATCGCCCCCCGCGGGCGAAAAACAGCGCGGGTCATTCCGCGGAAAGTAGGATACAATGCGACGGCGACGTATGGAAGCAGGGTGAAACATGCAACGCCAAGGCGATACCGGAGCAGTGCGATGGAAGCACCAAACAGAACGATGCCGCCCGCCCCGAAGGCCGCGATGAAGTGGAAGTGGTTGGAAAAGCGAATGACAGGGCACCCGAGGTATTTCAGGCAGAAGAGGATCTGACTGGCAACATCGATCGCCTCGTACCGGCTCTCAAGACCGAGAATGGTACAGTAGAAGTGGAAGCCCACGCCGATCGAACAGCCCAGAAGGACCAATGCGTATGTGATCCTTCGCCAGGGAACGAGATCCGGGTGTGCAACCACCAGCAGGAGAGCGAGAGGCCAGAATGCCAGACCGGTCGAGTAGTTGTAGGTGGCGAACTGAGCACGTGCACGCTAGATGAGGGTGGCATTCTCACGATATTTGATGGAAT
>CAZAKZ010000147.1:0-12785 GCA_964485695.1 uncultured Planctomycetota bacterium
TATTGAAAAAGAGCACGTTACAAATGTTCATTAGTCAAACGTTGGGACAGTAGTGTGAGAACAATTCGACAGAAAATCTTACACAAAGCCGGGACGCTGCAACGGCCGCAAGGGAATCTGACTTTGAAAATGAACGCCAATCCCACTGTTCAGGATGAGATCACTCAGTTTCTTGACGCGTTGCAAAAAGCAGCTTGATAATCTACCCTGAAATCAGCCAAATTTTTGCAACGTTAGGGTAAAGACTATGGGGTCGGCCATTATCCAGCCGCTCCGGCTTCCTGGGCACGAAAGTAAAAAGGCCGAGGAATCCTCGAAGAGATGGCGTAGAATAAGGCCGCGATGGAAATCCTATCGGTGAGTGTGACCTATTATCCGATTCAGAAATCAGTATTTTGATCCAGTCCAAGCGATTCATTGTGCTCGCTCTCGCATTCATGGCGCTGGCAGCGTCCGCGATACCGGCCCAGTGGCACGATCAGGGGTTTATCACCTCGTCCGGTAGCGAGGTATTTGTCTTCGATGCCCGGGGGGGTGTGCGTTCCACACTCGTCTCCGCCAAGAACGACATCTACGACCTGACCATGGACGTGGACAATCGCCACGTCCTCCTGGTCATGCGGAGTCAGAAGAGAATCGTCCGGTTCGATCCGGTGACCCTCACCGTCACAGGAACCCTCCACACCGGCTCGCCCCTCATGCTGCCCGAGAGCATCACCATCGATCAAAACGGCGACTATTACATCGCGGACACGGGTCTTCAGAGCATCATGCGCCTGGATCGCAAGGGGGCCATGCATCGGGTGCTGCGCCACGCGCCCTTCTGGGACCGTCTCGAAGGGGGTCTTGAAACCGATCCCGATACCGGCGGTCTCCTGGTCCAGAACACCAGCAACAACTGGGACCACCTCTACCAGCTCCAACGCGATGGAAGCAGCCTGACCACCCTGGGCCAGAGTTTTTCCGGTCGATACGGAATGGATATCCACCTCCCTTCCTGGGACATCTATTCTCCCTCGTGTTGCCTGCCCTTCAGTGCCCCCATCAAGATCCTGCGCCTCGGCCAGACCCGGCCCGTGGACTTCACCCTGACCGGACGGGACTTCGACGGAGTCTATTGCCTGAAATGCGACCGGGCCAGCGCCAAGGACCAGCGCCTCGTGGTGGCGCCGACTCATGAAAAGGGCGGGATCTGGTTCGTGGACCTCACGTCACGGGTGACCACCTCGCTCAGAACCCTGGGCACCAGCATGTTCGCCCTCGATTTCTTGAACGGCCGGAACGTGCAGCCGGTCCGAGTCGCCAAGGGCAGGTGGGAAATCCGTCTGAGCTTTCCCGGCCAGGCAGGGAATATCTACTTCGTGGTCCTCGGCGTGAACGGAATCCGGCCCAGCCTCCTCCTGAACGACGGCCGAAAGATCAACCTGGTCATAGACGATCTGGCCCGGGCCACTCTCTTCCAGGAGATCTCACACATATACTGGAACAACCACGGCCTCCTGTCCGCCACGGGGGAGGCCGTCACCCACTTGGACGTGAATTCCATTGCCGGTGCGGCTCGCGGCGTGAGGCTGTTCATCCAGGCCCTCACCTTCGATCCCTCGGCTCCCCTGGGCATCCGGACCATCGCCGATCCAGTACCCCTGACCATCGAAGGGCTGTAAGGGGCGGGTTGTATGGGCAGTGTGAATCCCCTGCGTTCGGACTCCCACTCGCCATTGACCATCCCGACCCGGTACGTATATTCCATGTCCAGTGCACCGATCAGAATTCCATTCTCTGGTTGAACGATCCATGACCGAACCACGCTCGCGCCTGATCCACGGCCAGCGCATCTACCCCGTCAGCGCCGAGAAGATGCGCCGGGTGAGGACCGAAACCGTAGACGTCATTGTCACTTCCCCTCCCTACAACCGGGGCAAGGTCTACTCCGGCGACAACCGGGATACCTACAACGATCGCCTGTCCGAGGCGGAATACCTGGAATTCATGGGCCGTGTCTTCGCCGAATGCCATCGCGTGATGCGAGAGGACGGCCTGTTCTTCCTGAACATCGGGGACGCGGCCCGAGACCAGGGGAAATCCGAACGGGTGGTAACCGAGGCTGTCCGGGCCGGCTTCCTCCGGATCCAGACCATCATCTGGATCAAGTCCATCCTCGGCCGGGGCCACTACACCCCCTCGGGGAAGAACCGGCGCCTCAACAACTGCTGGGAATACATCTACATGCTGGCCAAGACGCGGCGCTACCGCCTGGATCCCAAGGCCATCGGCATCCCCTATGCGGACAAGTCGAACATCGGACGGTACGGGGATACGGATCTTCGGGACGCGGGCAACGTCTGGCTCATTCCTTACAGCAAGACCACCGGCCATACCGTCAAGAAGGGCCACGAGGCACCGTTTCCCATCGAGCTGCCCTACCGGTGCATCAAGGTGGTACCCGGTGCCCGGCGGGTGCTGGATCCCTTTGGCGGCATCATGAGCACCCTGGCCGCGGCCCGGGCCCTCGGCGCCCGGGGCATCGGTTTCGAGCCCTATCCCCGCTGGGCGGTCATCGAGGCGTGCATCGAAGAGGGGAACACATTCCGGCCCCCAACTGCCCACCTGATCCCGGAAATGGAACGGGGCGTGGAGGTGCTCCTGAACCTGGTCCGGGACCTGTCGGACGGCGAAGCCCTGGATTCCGTCGTGGGGCGGCACCGACTGGCCCGGATCGACAGCGAACTGGTGCTGCGCCTCGTCGCCGATCGATTCGGTTCCGACTCAACGGGAAAGAAGGCCGAAAAGATGAAAGACCGGACGGGCAATCTGTTCGCGGATGAGTAGACGGGTTTTGATCCGCCCTCAAAGCCCCGGGTAGTGGACCTGGCCGGTGCTCGCGGTGATCTTGATGATCTTCCTTCGTTTGAGAGCCTCCACCACCGAGTCGGTCTTTTCCTTTTCCGTGGCGGGTAGCTGGCTCTCGACGTGCTTGAGCAAGTTCTTCTTCTTCGAGGGCAAGCGCTCGGGGGTCATGCGCACAAGGCGGTCTTCCACCCTGTCCGTCAGTTCCGCGATGGTGCTGCGCTGTGTTTTTTTCTTCTTTTTCTTCTTCTGTCGCTGCCTCGGCTCCGGCTGGACCGCCTTGGCCTTGACGATCTTCTTCCTCCGCCTGCGACCCGACGCGGATCGGGTCGGATCCACCCGGATCACGGTGCGATCCTCCTTGGCCAGCTCAGTGATGAGGGGATCATATCCCTTGTCCGCGCTGAAGATGGCGAACGCCAGGTCTCTGTCGGCCTGGGCGTGGTGGAAGCCCACCTGCATGGCCAGGATGAAATCGAGGGCGTTCTTCCCCACTGCGCCGGGCGCCACCCAGTGAACGGACCGGCCGAGGCTCTGCACCTGCTGTACCAGCTCCAGCGGAATCTTCTTCTGCTGCCTCCCAACGAAGATCCACACCTCCTCGCACTCATAGTCCGTGATCGACTTCAAGCAATCGGGGGAATTCTCGTAATCGATGAAGATGCGGTATTGCAGAGAGGGACGGGATTTCTTCTTCTTTTTTCTTGCCATCCTCACTACTTTCAATGGGGACGTCCGGACGTAATCTTGTTCGGAACCTGAACCACTATCGAGTTTCGAGCCACTTCAACTTGATGATACCGCCGCTGTCCTGGGCAATGTAGAGGTGGCCCGCCGTGTCCTGGGCCACGCCTTCTTGATTCTTTCCCGGCAGGGGCCATCGCCGGAGGATTTTTCCCCGGTGCTTCCCGCGGTGCGAGATTTCCAGGAGGAGATTCTCCCGGTCGCTCACCACCAGAAAGCTGCGGCGCCGGTCGTCGAAGCATAGCCCGGAAAGGTCCCGGACGCCAGGTGCATACCGATTCAGGATCGTGGCCGCCGCCTTTTTCTTCCCCGAACTCCTGAGCGGTACCGACACCTCGAGCAGCCCCGACGGTTTTCCCGCGTCCGAGACCCGGGCCTTGCCCTGGTCCGCGACGAAGAAGGTGCCCCCTTCGGGGTGTTTCGCATCGGCCACGTAGGCGATGGCTTCCAGACCCCGTGGATTCTCTCCCGGCTCGGTCTTTCCCCGGAATGTAAGCTCGAGCTTGAACCGTCGCCGGACGGCGAAGGACACGGGATCCACCTCCAGGATCCTGTCCTTTTCCTCGTCTGCGAGGTAGAGCAGGCCGGTTTTCGGATCGCAGGTGACGCCCTCGAAATCGGCCTTCTTCACGCGGCTCTTCCGGAGGACGGTACCGTCCGTGCGCATTTCCATGATGTGGCCCCGGTCTCCCACCACGAACAGGGTTTTCCGGCCGGGATGATAGGTGATGCCGGAAGGTTCGGGGAAGTTCGCCCGGTCGATGTTCCCTATAACCTTGAAGGACGCGTCCCCTTCCGCCCGCAGATCCGAGGACCCGCCGCAGCCGACAAGCACGGCCAGCAACAGCACGGACAACACCGGGATTCCGCATTGTGGTCCCGAAACGAAGTCCATCCTCGGCTCATCCTTTCTCGCCGTGGCCGGACGGCCCTCCATCGATCCTGACGGGGTGGATTATAGAGTGCCCGCTGGAAGAAGGAATAGCCGTTCTACCCGATTTTCAGGCGCACCACATCCGACACGGTCTCGGGAAGTCCCCCGGTGCCGAGGATCACCATCTGGAGGTAGAACGTCTGCCCCCTCAGGACCGGCGCGTCGGGGATGGGAAGCGACGTCGTGGTCACGCCGGATCCCAGAGTTCCGATCCAGCCCGGATGGAAGAAGGAAAGGGGCCACAGGTCCAGGCCCACGCCGAGGGTGACGCTGCCGGGCAGGGGTGTGGGAACCCGGAGGGCGCTGAGAACCAGGAAGTGGTTCTTCCAGGCCGGACCGGCCAGGCGAAGGATCAGGGTTTGCCCCACCAGGGGCATGCCGGCCGAAAGGGCCACGTGGGCCTGGAAGTTCGGGTCCGCGGCATTGGGATTGCCGGGCGTGCCACGGTCCCCGAGGCCGAAGGGCGTGACGGCCGCGGTGAAGTTGGCCGCGGTGCCGGGTCCTGTAAGGTTCTTTCGTTCAGCGGCCACTCCGCTCGAGGCGGGAAAGGTGCTCGAGGAGTACCGGACCACGTCCAGGACGTTGCCCCACGGATCATCGAGGCGGATCTCATCGCCGGAGTTGGAGAGGTAGAACGGATCCACCACCAAGTCCGGGACGAAGCCGCCGTTCAGCTTGGGATCGGCGTTTTTGCCCACGAGGACCGCCCCCCCCGGTTCCACGGGGATGCTCTTCTCGATGTGAATCGAATCGATGCCCTCGTCCCGAAGGGTGAGGCCGATGAGGTCGAGGGTCCGGTTCGTGGTGTTACGGATCTCCACGTACTCGCCCACGGAATCGTTCACCTTGGCCGGATTGGCCAGAAATTCCGACACCACCAGCTCACCCGGCACCCGCGGGTGCGGAGGGGGCGGGAGCCCCTCGTCCAGGGGAAAGGTCCGGGGCGAGATCACACCGCCGTCCACGGTATACGAGGTCAGGCCGCTGGTTCGCAGCCGCAGGGTGCCGTTGACCCAGACCCCCCCGGGCTTGCCCGCGCCCCGGGTGGTCTGGTAGGCGACCTGGACGGTGGGAAAAGTGGTGAGTCTCTGGAGCACCTCGGTGTGGGGGAAGCCGTACGGGTTGTTGTTGCCGCAGGAGATCACCGTCACCTCGGGAGAGAGGCCGTAGACGAAGGCCCAGTTGGTGGCGTCGTTGCTGCCGTGGTGATTGATCTGAACCACGTCGAGGTCGCCGGTCTTCAGGGCCACGTGCGATTCCACGTCCACCGTCCCCATGGCTCCGCCCTGGAGATCCCCCCCCACCCAGAGGTGAAAGTCGCCATAGCGGATCTTGAAGCCCGCGCTGGCCGCATTCTCGAACTGGGAGGCGCCCTGGATATTGACGTTCGGCCCCCCCTTCACCTGGCCGTTCACCACCATGCATTCGGCCACGACACCACTGCCGAGATCGAGGACCGTGCCCGGGTTGAGGGCCCGGCGCACCGAGGCCACGGCACTCGCATACCCGCGGTAGACGGAGTTGGAAGGAACGCCGCCATACGTGCCGCGATCGTACGCCACCTGGGGCCTGTAGCCCGCCGCCACCACCTCGCCCAGGCCGCCGATGTGGTCGGCGTGGTAGTGCGTGGCCACCATGTAGGTGAGGTGGGTGAGCTTCAATCCCCTGAGTAGCGGTACCACCACGCTATTACCCTTTCCGGACATGCCCCCGTCGATGAGAAGGGTCTTGCCCGAGGGCGAGACCACGAGGGTGGCGTCCCCCTGGTCCACGTTGAGGAAGTAGACCTCCAGGGGTTGCTGGGCCGGGGTTCCGGCAGCCAGAGCGACGAGGAGGATGAGTGCGTAGCGACATGGAAACGAGCGCATGAGCGGGGTCCCCGGTGATCTCTTGCGAGTCAGGAAGATTGATATTGGTTCCACACGCCACGATAGCACGGAAAGGGAAAAACGGCTACTCCCCATCCGTTTCCGGTTCATCCGGCTTTTCTGGCTTGTCCCGGTCCGGGGCGTAGGAGCGCCATTTCTTCGGCAGGCAATCCAGGAGGCTGGGCACCCGTCTCAGATAGGTCCGGTAGTCCTCGCCGAGGGCGCCGAGAAGCACCTTCTCTTCCTGAATGCCCCGCTGAAAGAAGAAGAACAGTGCCAGGAGGAAGAGGGCTCCGGCAAGGAAGCGGCCGTTCACCAGGGCCATGCCACCAATCTCCAGGATGAGCCCCTTGTGCAGGGGATGGCGGCACAGGCTGAACACCCCGGTGTCCACCACCGCATGGTCCTCCCGGACGTGGATGAACTCGTCGTAGTACGGGCCCAGGTTCCGGACGGCCAGAAGCCTGAGGCCGACGCCGGCGGCCATGAGCAGTACCCCCACGGCCGCCAGGATGCCGGGCGCACCACCCAGGAACATCCGGCCCTCGGCCAGGACCAGCACGGCCAGGTAGCAGAAGAGCCAGATGTAGACGCTGGCGTGACCCTTTCGATCCGCCGTTCCGGGTTCCGAGGCCTCACCTTTGAACCGGCGGAGGATCTCCCGGCCGTGGCCCAGAAGGGCCAGCAGGGGAAGAAGAATCAGGATGGCAATGCGCAGCACGAAGGTCATGAGTCCTCCCGGAATCGTTTTCCCGGAGCACTTTACCGCGATTCGAATTCCCTGTAAACGGGGTGAAAGCTGGAATATAAATAGGGCCTGTTGCGACAGGACGGAACGTTTCAGAGCAATGCACTGAATCCCGCATGGTAAAGAAGGGAAATCCATGAACGTCAGGACCATTCTCAGGGAACTCGGCCTGAAGAAGGAAAACCCCGGCGTCTACGCCGGCCGCTACCTCACGCGGAAAAAGGCACCCATCCTGAAGTCCACCTCGCCCCACGACGGCTCGCTCATCGCCTGCGTCCGCCGGAGCTCGGTGAAGGACTACGAGAAGGCTCGGGATGCGGCCCGGAAGGCCTTTCCCGCCTGGCGCGACCTGCCGGCGCCCAGGCGAGGCGAGGTGGTTCGCCAGATGGCGAACGTGCTGAGGGAAAAGCAGGAAGCCCTGGGTGCTCTCGTATCCCTCGAGATGGGCAAGATCCTCGCCGAGGGCGTGGGCGAGGTGCAGGAGATGATCGACATGGCCGATTTTGCCGTGGGCCTGAGTCGCCAGCTCTACGGCCTCACCATGCACTCGGAGCGGCCCGGCCACCGCATGTACGAGCAGTGGCATCCCCTGGGGACCATCGGCATCATCTCGGCCTTCAACTTCCCGGTGGCGGTGTGGGCCTGGAATGCCTTCATCGCGGCGGTGTGCGGCGACACCATGGTGTGGAAGCCGAGCTCGGACACGCCGCTGACGGCCATCGCCGTCCAGAATCTGGTGGCTCCGGTACTCAAGGACCACGGCCACACCGGCGTCATGAACCTGGTGGTGGGCCCCGGCGAGGTGGGTCGGGCCATGGCCGAGGATGAGAATCTGCCGCTGGTGAGCTTCACCGGCTCCACGGCGGTGGGCAAAGGGGTGGGGGAACGCGTGGGTCGGCGTCTGGGCAGTTCCATCCTGGAGCTGGGCGGCAACAACGCCATCATCGTCATGGAGGACGCGGACCTGGACCTGGCCATTCCCGCCGTCCTCTTCGGTGCCGTGGGCACCGCCGGCCAGCGCTGCACCTCCACCCGGCGGGTGATCCTGCACCGGGACATCGCCGACCGGTTCACCCGCAGGCTCAAGAAGGCTTACACTCAGGTGCGCATCGGCGATCCCCTGAATCCACGCACCCTCATGGGACCGCTGGTGACCCGGGAGGCGGTGGAGGATTACCTGGCGGCGCTCGTGCGCATCAAGCGCGAGGGCGGCAAGGTCATCTACGGCGGTAAGCAGCTCACCACGGGCAAGTACGGCAAGGGCAACTACGTGATGCCGACCCTGGTGAAGGCCTCCGACGACATGCCCATCATGCAGGAGGAGGTGTTCGCGCCGATCCTCTACCTGGTGACCGTGGACAGCCTGGAGGAGGCCATCGACGTGCACAACAACGTGCCGCAGGGCCTCTCCAGCGCCATCTTCACGGGCGGCTTCCGGAGTGCCGAGGCCTTCCTCTCCCACGGCGGCAGCGACTGCGGCATCGCCAACGTCAACATCGGCACCTCCGGGGCCGAGATCGGCGGCGCCTTCGGCGGCGAGAAGGAGACGGGCGGCGGCCGCGAGGCCGGCTCTGACGCCTGGAAGGCCTACATGCGCCGCCAGACCTGCACCCTCAACTACTCCCGGGACCTACCCCTGGCCCAGGGCATCAAGTTCGGGTAATCGTACAAAAAAAAGGCCGGCTTATTGCCGGCCTTTTTTTTGTACGATTACTTCACGGTCACGCTAGCCACGTTGGAGAAGTCCAGGATCTTGCCGGTTCCGTTGACGACAAAGGCAACGGCATCCACCGGAATGCCCTTTAAGGCATTTGCGATGCTGGAGTCAAACTTGTGGATCGTGTTCGGGAACACGGAGCTCGAGGTCTTCACGAAGTGGTAGGGGCTGCCCACGGCGCCCGGCTGGAAGTAGGTGGCGATGGTGAGCGCATCCGGTTCCAGGCCGAAGGCGTGGCCCATACCCTGGGGGCGAGTGGTGTCCAGAGAGTAGACCACCTGGCCTTCCTTGTAGGTGCCGGGAATACCCGTCAACTGGACCTGGAGATCGCCGGCGGAGGCGCTGGTGAGGCCCAGTATCATGCCCGATCTGTCACGACCTCCTGTGATGCCGCTCACCACCAGGGCGAAGTCGGCGTCCACGCCCGGGGTCTCGGTGTGGCTGTCCTTGTTGACCTCCGAGGCGACGACCCGGACGTGGTAGATCCCCGGAAGCGGGTTCTGGATGAACACGTTCTCCACCGTGTTGATGGTGTCGGCCGACCCGCCCGTGGTGCTGTAGTTGGTGCTCAGGGTCGAGGCCAGTCCGTTGTTGCCCCAGAAGAGGCCGGACGGACCACTCACGCTCAGAGTGAGGTCGTTGATGCGGTGCGGGATCTTGGTGACCGGAGCGGTCTCCAGATCGGCGTAGGTCATGGTCGCCCGGAGGTCGCCGTGGCTGCCGCCGGGCGCGAACACGAAGTAATCGGCGCTCTCGAGGTTCTTGAGCACGTCCAGCTCGTCCAGGACCAGGGAGATGTTGCGGCGGTCGTAGACGTTCTGGACGTTGGGGAAGCCCCAGCCCTGCTTGTAGCGGGTGGTCCGGGAGCCGTTGGGATAGGGCACGGCGGCGTTTATGAGTTGCGCCTTGGTGGTGGTGAAGTGCGACCGGTTCTCGGGGCGCTTCTGCCAGCCTCCGGGAATCATGGGGTGTCCGAAGATGCCGTCGGTGAACATCTCCAGGATGAGGGCCACGTGGCCGCACACGATGGGCGTGGCGCCCGAGGTGCCCCCGAAGCTGGAGGTGTAGCTGGTGGAGCCGTATCCGGTGGTATAGATCTTGTCGTAGTAGGCGCACATGTCCGGCTTGATGCGGCCGTCCGCGGCCGGGCCCGTGGAGCCGGTGGTCCACTTGTCGTCATTGGGATTGGAGGTGTCGTAGTGGGTAATGCCGCCGACCGCGATGATGTTCTTGGCCCACGCCTGGGGCCGCGACATCTGGTCCCGGGCATTGGACTGGCTCTGGGTGATGGGGATGTCGTGGTCGAAGATGATGCGGTCCATCTCGGCCGAGCGAGAGGTGTAGCTCCTGGTGCGCGAATAGCCCCAGGAGGCGGTCTGGAACATGCCCCTGTATTGCTTGGTGAGATCCACCAGGGTGCCCACCACCGCGTACCGGTTGTTGTTGTTCATCACGTAGTAGTAGTTGCAGTAGACGACCTGGCCGTACGGGCAGAGCCCCCGGGCCTGGGGCCGCGCGCCTCTGGCGAAGACCTCCCCGCAGGTGGCGTTGCCGTGACCGGCAGCCGAGCTGCTGCCGATCCAGAGGGGTGCGGTGCGGTAGGGAGGTAGGGCGGCGAACTCGGGGTGGGTGGAGTAGATGCCCTCCATGATCATGCCGCGCATGCCCTTGCCCACGTAGTTCTCGGGCTTCTTGAACTCGATGGCGTTGGCACCGCCCTGGATGCGGGCGTTGTCCATGTCCTCCTCGATCTCGCTCCAGCGGTCCACCCAGAGCACCGTGTCCTGGGAGGTCACTTCCAGGAGCTGCGGCCCGGTGAGGGTGGCCTCGATGAGGATGTTCCCGTGGGCGCGGATGTTCACCTTGCCGCCGGCGGATTCCACGGCGGCCACGAGGTCCGTCTCATCCTGGAGGCGATCCACCATCATGAGGTTGTAGCGCTGCGGGGGCATCTCCTCGCCGCGGAGGTACTTCTCCAGGATCTCCGTCTCCAGCTTGTAGGCCAGTTCGTACCGACCCACGAACCTAACGTAGGGAAGAACTCTCACCGCCGACACCTTGGCCGGACTCATGCGCACCAGGTAGGCCTGGTTGGCGAGGTAGTGGTGGATCTCCACGCCGAGAGCCTTGAGTCCCTTGCGGTACTCTTCCAGGGCCTGGGTGTAGAACTGCACCACGAACAGGCGGTTCGCCCTGCCCGAGCGCAGCATGCCGGGGACGAAGGGCTCGCCCAGGGCGGGATCGAACTGGCTGTAGTGGAAGTTGAGATGCGTCTGGGGCGCGGCAAGGGGGAGGAAGGTCTCTCCGCCGTCCCGGCTGAGGCGGGCAAAGGGAGCGCCGCCTTCCGTGCCGATCTTCACCACGGTGTCAGTGCCCGGAATCGGGATCACCTTCACATCGAGGGACGCGTCCTGGGCCGCTGAAATCGTGGACAGCAGGAACAGGACCAGGCACAGACCGGGAGTGAGGGGGATTCTCATTCTGAACCTCTTTCCTAACTAGCTTCGATATTCCCAATAATCTGCGTTGGAAGAGCGCACTATCTCCTGGCTTGGCTCTGGCTCAGCAAATGTGTGCTGGTAGATTCAACAATAAAGGAACAGAGCTGTTCAGTCAAGTCATCCCTGGGTCCCAAACTCAATCTGAATAGGGATTTGGAATCATCGGTGTCCGAATCTCCGGGGTGGAATGCGCAAATCGAAATCCTCACCGCTTTCGCCAGGGGGCCTTGCGCAGCCGCCCGAAGGAGAGGCCCAGTTCAATGAAGGTCAGCTTCCGGGGATCGAAGTTCCCTCGGGTAGCCTTGATGTAGGGCTTCCAGGTCTTGTAGAGGGACCGGTAGAGACCCACTTTCCGGATCACGGCCAGGGAGTTGAAGTAGTCCAGCACCACCTCCCGGTAGGCCATGCGGGCCCCCACCTCGACCCCCTTGTAGACGCCGACGGCCGTGCCCGTGGCCAGGCGCTCGGCCTTGCCGGTGAGGTGAAGCGCCATGCCGGTGGAGACCTCCCAGAGGCTCCGCCCCTGCTCCCTGGACACGGTGCGCATCTCGTCCATGAGCTTGGCCATGTCCTTGGGCGTCATGACCACCTTGCCGAGGTCCTCCCCGGCCGCCTCGGCCTTCTCGCGCAGGTCCTTCACCGTCTTCTTGAGGTCCTCCACATTCAGGGGCGGCGTGTCCAGGGTCTCGGCCATGCGGCCACTCAGGTCGGAGAACCGGTCCAGAAGATCGTCCACGCCGGCGATCTTGGCATCGGGCTCGATGACCCCCTCCTTCTTGAGCTCGTCCACCAGTTCCCGGGTGTAGGCCGCGCCACCCTTCACCACGTCGGCCGCCGCCAGCAACATCCAGATGGGCGAGGCGCGGAAGGTGATGAGGGCGAGGTTGTCGATGGTTCCTCCCACGATCTTCCGGGGCAGGTAGCCCTTGTCCGCGGCCACCTCCTTGGGATAGACATCGGCGCCGCCGATGTCCTCGATGAGAAGCCTGAGCTGCTTGTCCACGGAGATCTTGTAGAACCGGCTCTCCCGGATGGGCCGGGGCAGCAGGCTGCCGACCAGCCGCACCAGGCCGGCGGCCCACCCCACCACGGACCGCACCAGGCGCTCGGGCAGACTGAAGAAATAGAGCAGGCCGTGGAGGAAGCCGGAGGGGCGGCGCGCCTGACGCCCGGGAGCCGGAGATCGAGCCTGTTTCTTCACCATGGCCCCATCGTATCAACCGGAGAGGGGTACCTGGACAGGAATTGCAGAAACCGGAGCGATCCACCTCACGCCTGGATATCGTCCAGAATCACGTCTGATCCCCACGGTTGTTTTTCGACCAGAAATGGGCCATTTCAAGGCCGTGGGGTGCCCCACAGCCCTTAGATTGAGCACGTGCACGCTAGATGAGGGTGGCATTCTCACGATATTTGATGGAACGGA
>CAZAKZ010000148.1:0-12385 GCA_964485695.1 uncultured Planctomycetota bacterium
CGCGACCACGGTGGGGGCCGAGAGGACGGCAGGGGGCTTAACGGCATTGCCTCGAAGGGGGCTCCAGGTGCAAACCGCCGGGCACACGCCGGATTTCATCCGCCCTGAATGAGTCGAATCGGGCTCGTTCAGGGCGGATGAAATCGGGCAGGAGTTGGGCGCCGGATCGGTAGAACCTCTTCGGGTCCACGCCCGGAGGACGTGGTTTTATTCACGCAATTATTCCTGTTGAGACAGAAACGATTCAGCCAGGATTCACGGAAGGAATCAGCTGGAGCAGCACGGAAACCGCCTTCTCCTCGCCCACCTCGGCGGTGTTGAGGGCGAGGGTGTACAACCTTGTTAGCGGGGCCGCCGCCTTCCCGTACCGCTTGAAGAAATCCTGGCGGTTCCGGTCGATGTCCCGGATGCGCTTCTCGGCGACATCGGGGGAAACGTCCAGGAGCTTCGCCATGTGGACGATGCGGTGCTCGATGGGCGCCGTCAGGCGCACGTGAATCCCCATGGGCCTGTTGCGCGTGATGAACACGCCGCCCCTTCCCACGATCACTACCCGCCCTACCTTGGCCAGGCCCTGGATGGTCTCTGCCACTCTCCGGAAGACGGTCTTTCTGGACGGCTCCTCCGACAGCCCCTCCAGGAGTTCGTTCAGCCAGTTGTGGCTGCAGTCCTCCAGGGAATCGACCAGGCGCCGGGTGATCTTGAAGTCCTCCGCAACCTTCTCCACCAGCTTCCGGTCGAAGGACTGCCAGGGCGGCGATCCCGTGTCCCGGCGGTTCAGCGCCTCGACGAGTCCCCGGGCCAGGGTGGAGCCGCCGGCGCCGGCTTCGCGGCTGATGGTGACAAACGGGAGAACCTGTTTCTCGGCCTTCGTCGATTTCTCGGACACGCTCAGCGTGGAAATGGCGGCCAGGATCGGACGCATGGTGGTCTCGACGGGCAAGCCGGGCGGCATGGCGCACCTCCTCAATCGAAACGGTGACCTCCTGGTATGTGCACAAAGCCTACTATTCAGAATACACCAGAATCCCGCGTCCAGCACCCTGTTGACTTCTGAAGACCCCGGCACTATGGATTCCCGGCTCAACCCGGATCGCCCCACACAGGAAAGAACCCGATCGAGTCCATGGAAACCCTCCGATTCGACACCCTGAAAGACAAGCTCCTTCTCAAGAATGGGAACTACCTCTACAAGGTGCCCTTCAGGGGCGGACAGGCCGTGCTCAAGGTCTACCACGGGAGCCGGTCCACCCTGCGGTATGTGACGGGCACCCTTGGGAACCTGCTCTTTGCCGGCCAGACCTCCTTCATGCCTCGGGGGAGGCTGCGCACCGAGCTCGAGTGCATCGACCTCTGGCGGCACAACGGATTCCGGGTCTTCGAGGTCTACGATGTCCGGGTGGTCGCGCCGGAGGCGCCCGATGGCGGGTACGCCCTCTACGAGTACGTGCCGGGCCGGCGGTTCGTGGACCTGCTTCCCGATCCGGAGGTGCCCGAGGAGGAAAAACGCTCCCTCTACCGGAGGTTCCTGAAGGAGTGGCACCGCCGCCATGCCCTGGCCGTGGAGCACAGGGAACCGCGTCTCATCCACGAGAACGGCGACATGAAGCACGTCATGCTGTGGAAGGACGACCTGGTGTGGTTCGACTTCGAGATGTGCTTCCGGTCCCGGAGGCGCGTGAAGGAGTTCGTGGCCCGGGAGATCCTCGCCTACCTAAAGTCCCTGGGTAAGACCGTGGGCGCCGACAAGTTCCGGAGCTACCTGGATGAGACCGTGGAGCACTATCCGGACCGTTCGTTCCTGGAGTACGCCCACACCTACATCTTCCGCAACCCCAATCCGATCCGCCGCGCAGCCCGGTGGCTCGACTTCCGACTCAAGTCCCGGCCCAAGAAACCCTTCTCCAAGTACCGGGTGGCTCTCGCCCTGAAGGATATCCTGGACGGGACCTGACCGCCGGCAATGCAGTGCCTCCTGGCTTTCACAGGGCCGATGCGAACTCCGGGCGGTACTGGGCCACCCCGGAGACGCCCTCCATGGCCTGGGCGTTCAGCACCCGGATCATGAACGCCTCGTCCGGCACCTCCCATTCGCTTCGGATGCCGTGCCGGCTCCCGGGCACGAAACCGAACCGGGGGTAGTATTCCGCGTGGCCGAGGACGAGGACAAAGGGGCAGCCGCCGCGCTCCAGGCTTTCCATTCCCGCCCTGACGAGGTCCGAACCGATGCCTCGGCGCTGGTATCCGGGAACAACGGCCATGGGGGCCAGGCCCATGCCCGTGACCTGGCGGTCCGGGGCCGGGATCGTGACGGGGCTGAACAGGATGTGCCCCACCACCTCCTTTTCGCTGACCGCCACGAGGGACACAATGTCGCGGCAGTTCCGCCGGATCTCGTCCACCAACCTCCCCTCCTCGACCTGGCCGAACGCCCGGTCATTCACCGCTCGGATGGCAGGGATATCCAGGGATTGCTCCTCCCGGATCTCGATCATGGCTCCGGTCCTGTCCGATGAAGGGAAGAGGGCCCGGAAGCCCTGCGCCCGATCAGGGACTCCAGGGCCGCGAGGATGCGTTCCGGTGTGTGGAAGGTCATGCAGACGTTGTCCCGGCAGTCGATCTTCTTGCCGCGGCACGGGCTGCACGAGAGCGCCTCGTCCCTGAGGATCACGATTCGACCGGACCGGGAGTAGGGGCCGGTGATCTCGGGCACCGTGGGACCGTAGAGGGCCACGATGGGTACGTCCATGGCCGCGGCCACGTGCATGGGCCCCGTGTCCACGGTGACGAAGGCGCTGAGCCGGGCCAGACGCGCGGCGACCCGAAGGATGGAACCGCCCTGGAATACGGGCACGTCCAGGCCCAGGGACTCGAGGGCGCGGCCCTCGGCCTCACTGCCTCCGAAGAGCGCCACGGGGTAACCCGCGGAGACGAGGCCCCGCACAGCAGCCTGGACCTCACCGGCCCGCCAGACCCGTCTGGAGTTCATGGGGTCGACCCGGCTGATGGTGGAGCCGTGGCAGGACGGGTAGACCCCCACCACCGGTGTGGGCAGCTCTTGGGCGGCCCGGTCCAGGTCTTCCTGGCCGGGGTAGATCTCCAGGGGGACGAAGCGGTCGTCCGGTGGAAATCCCAGGGCGCTCTCCGAATTGTGAACTACATGGGGGCTGCGGGGGGGAAAGAATCCTCCCACGGTCCAGGTGGACCGGATCTTGTTGAACACCTTTCTCCGCCGGATGGGAATGACGAGGTCGTACCGCGGCAGGATCATGCACCTCACCCATTTCAGGAACCTGCCCTTGGGGCAGGAGAGAACCCGGCGGATGCACGGATTCCCCTCCAGCACCCCCGACCGCCGGGCGTAGCGACTGGTGAGGACGTCCAGGGCTGCCTCGGGAAACCGGTCCCTGATTCGCCGGATGGCGGGGGTGGTGAGGAGCACGTCGCCCACACGGGAGTCCCGGATCACGAGGAGGGTGCGGGGACGGAAATTCTCGGGTATCCGGTCACAGATCATGAATGATGAATTACAACCTCCTCGAAGACCTTACCGGATCACGGCAGGAAAACAAGAGTCGGCGCTGGCCAAAACGTGCGGCCGGATTATGATTTCCGTTCCAGACGCTCCTTCAGGAGGCGGTGCTTCATGAAACCATGGATCCGGAGGCTCTTGAAGATCGCCGTTACCGCGATCCTCACCCTCCTCGTGTGTGAGGGCGTCGTCCGTCTCTTCGGCGCCGGCGGTACGACCCTCACCCGGGGAAGTCTCCACACCTACGACCCCGACGCCGGCTGGATCTGCCTGCCCGACCTGGACGCCCACTACACGCAGCCCGGCAGCTTCAACGTCCGGGTGCAATGCAACAGCCGGGGCCTCCGGGACCGCGAACACACCCCGGCCAAGCCCGGAGGCGTCCGGCGCATCGTGGTCCTCGGCGACAGCTTCATGTGGGGGTACGGGGTGACGAACGAGGAGATGTTCTCGTCGGTCCTCGAGAGGGCCTTGCCGGGGACCGAGACCATCAACCTCGGCGTGAACGGCTACAGCACCGTCCAGGAGCTGGTCCGCCTCGAGACCGAGGGCGTCCGGTACGCGCCGGACTGGGCCGTGGTCATGTTCTGCTGGAACGACCTCGAGGACAACTTCGACGACAAAAAAGGGGGCCGGCCCGTGGCCCGCCTCGGCGTGGATGGTGCCCTCCACATCGACAACCGACCCGTCCGGAGGCAATGGAAATCTCCCGTGACCCAGTGGTTCCGCAGGAACTCCCGCCTCTTCAGCTTCACGGAATACTGCCTGGCGCTCATCAAGGCCCGGCGGAAGGCGAAGCGGCTGGTGGATTCGGTAACGGCGTCGTCCGAAGTCGCCCCCCCCCCGTCCGGAACCGGGGAGGAGAGGGCGTGGACCATGGAGTTCTCCATGCTGGACATCTACGCCCGGCCCAGGCCGGAGATGGATCGGGCCTGGCAGGCCGTCAGCCTGATCCTCGACCGCATCCGCAAGGTCATGGCGGACCACGGCGGCCGCGTGGTGGTGGCCTTCGCGCCCTCGATGGAGACCATGACCCGGGAGCGCTTCACCCGGGAGGTCGAAGACCTGGCCTCCGGGCGACCCGCGCTGGAAATCCAGATGGATCGGCCGTCACGCCGCCTCGGAGATATTTGCCGGGACCTCGGCATTCCTTACGTCGACCTCAATCCCGTGTTCCGAGGGCAAAAAAATCCCCTGTCCCTCTACCTGAAGGCCAACTACCACTGGAATGCCGCCGGCCATCGCCTTGCTGGCGAGACCACGGCCCGGAGGATCCTCTCTCTGGAAAAACCGTGAAGTGAGGATCAGGCAGGCACCGTATCTAGGAGCTTCTGTGTGAGCTCTCGGTAGAACTCCAGGGTTCGCCGGACCATCACCACGGCGGAAAAGGTGTCCACGGCCACGGCCTTGGCCGCCGGGACGAGACGCTCACGCAGATCGGGGTCGTCGCGCAGGCGGGTGAGGGCCCGGGCAATGCCCTCGGCCGCTGAATCCACCCGGAAGAAGAGGCCGGTCTTGCCGTCCTCGATCATTTCCCGGAAGCCGCCGCGGTCGGCCAGCACCACGGGCGTTCCCGCGGCCATGGCCTCCACCGCCGCGAGGCCGAAGGCCTCGTTGGAGGAGGGGAGCACAAAGGCGTCGGCCGCCGCGTGGTAGGTTTCCGGGTCCGGGCGGAATCCCAGCACGTGAACCCGGTCCAGGCCGTCGGCCCGCTCCCGGAGCGACTCCAGGTCCCCGTCGCCGACGAACACCACTCGCATGCCCGCATCCGGACCAAGGTGACGCGCTGCATCCACCAGCGCGCCGGGGTTCTTCCGGGACGAGACGCGGGAGATGTAGGCGACCACGAAACCCAGGTCCTGCGCCGGGACGTCGAGCTCTCCGGCCAGCCGCGCCCGGGCGCCGGGACGATCCCGGCCCGCCTCCAGAAACGGCTCCAGGGGAATGCCGTACGGAATCCGCCGGATCCGGTCCTTGCGGACGATGTCGGACTCGCGCAGATGCGCCTCGACATTGGCCGAAGGGGCGATGAGCCACTGGATCAGGCTCCGGTAGAGCCAGCGGTTGGCGAGATGGGTTCGGATTTGCTTCACGTTGTGCTTGGTACGGACGCGCACCAGATCGGTGCGCTTTCTCAGGGCGAAGCACGCGATCCAGGTGTCCCAGGATGCATGGGTGTGGAGGACGTTCACGCCGCGGTCCGCGACGACGCCGTTGAGGATCTTCACGTCCCTGAGCCAGCCCCGGGGCCGGCCGGACCGGGGATCGAAGTGCATGTCGTGGACCGGGATCCCGCGGCTGCGCAGCCTGTCGCCGAGGACGGAACCCTCCCGGGCCGCAACGGTCACGGGGATGCCCTGGGCGTGACAGCCGACGGCCAACTCGTGGATGTAGGCCGTCTCTCCGCTCCAGCCGCGCTTCTTGTTGGTGAGGAGCACCGAAAGGGGTCGGGTCATGAAAACACCCCTGAACCAGCCATGGAGGGAACCGGAATGGACGACTATACGGCCTCGATGATCCAGGCTCAAGGGATTTTCCTGGCCCTTGACCGATGGTGGAATCCGTATATTCTGATGCGCGGCCGGTCACGGGCACAGAAGGGACAGCTACTGAAAGGTCAGGCTTGGAAAGCGCCACGGAATTCCGCACGATCCCCTGCCCGCTCTGCGCGTCCCGTTCCCACAGAAACCTGTTTCAACGCCACGAATTCCTCCATGTGATCTGCGATGGATGCGGCCTCGTGTTCGTCAATCCGCAGCCCGTGGATCCCGTCGCCCTCAACGCCCAGCTCTACGGAAAGGACCACGCTTCCTGGGAAGGAATGCAGGATAAGTTCGCCGACCTTTCTCCGGAGGCGCTCCAGGAGAAGATCGAATCCCTGACCCGGAAGCAGGCCCGGAAGTATGGCCGGGAGCTGGCGTTCCTCGAGACCTACCGCAAGCAGGAAACGCTCCTGGACGTGGGATGTTCCGCGGGGTCCTACTTGCTCGCCGCAAGGAAGCGCGGATGGAAGGTGACCGGCCTGGAAGTGGCCCGGGAGATCGCCGACGTAGGCCGGGACGTGTTCGGACTGGACATCCTGGACGCAACGCTTGAGTCCTGCGACCTGGAGGAAGAGAGCTTCGACGTGGTGCGGGCCAACCAGCTCATCGAACACATCCAGCAACCCCTGCCCTTCCTGCGCGCGGCCCGGCGCCTGCTCAGGCCGGGCGGAGTCCTGGTCCTGACCACCGTCAACTTCAGGAGCTGGTCCCGTAGGGTCCTGGGTCCGTCCTGGCGTCACCTCGGCGACGCACGAAACGGACACATCACCTTCTTCACTCCCGCCCTCCTGCGCAGAACCCTGAAGGAGAACGGCTTCAAGGTGGCGAGGACCCGGACCGTCGGTTTCCGCCTCGCCCGGAGCGGGAGGAAGAAAGGCGCCCTGCACCGGGTGCGACAGGTCATCGAAAAGGCCGTGGGCGGCATCGCCTCCCTCCTCGGCTTCGGAGGGAGGCTGAAGATGGCGGCGGTCCGGAGGGACTGACCTCGAATCAATCCTGGCTCAGAACCAGCTCGGCCTGATACCGGGTCATGAGATCGGCGCGGGTCAGGACGCCTAGGAAGGTCATTCTCTCGCCCTCGGACACCACCGGCAAAACGTCGGCGTTGGTGTCGGCGAACCGGGCAAGAGCCCGGTCCAGAGTGTCCTGGGGGCGAAGCACCTCGCTGACCTCCCGGAGCACGTCCGCGGCGATGACCAGACCTTTGAGCCCTTCCTCGTGCATGACGGGCTTGACGTCGCTGAAGTAGACCATGCCTTCCAGAACGTTCTCTGCGCCGAGGATAGGCAGGTCGTTGTGGCGGCTGGACTGGATCACGGCGAGGATGGTCTCGAGGGGCGTTTCCAGGCGCAGGGTTTCGGCCTCGGTCTCCATCACGTCGGACACCGGGATGTTCTCGAGGACGCTGAGATCGGCGCCGTACCGGATGCGTTCCCCGCGGCGCACCATCTTCATGGTGTAGATGCTCTCGGGACACAGGCGCTTGGCGAACAGGGTGGCCAGCACCGAGGCCAGCATCAGGGGCAGGATGATCTTGTAGTCGTTGGTCATCTCGAACAGGATGAGCATCGAGCAGAGGGGCGCGTGGGTGGTGGCGGATACGACGGCGGCCATGCCCACCAGGGCGTAGGCGCCGGGACCGGCGAATCCCCCCTCTGGAAAGACGGCCTGGATCATGTACCCGAACACGCCGCCGTACATGGCGCCCATGAAGAGCGAGGGAGCGAAGATGCCCCCCGATCCTCCCATGCCGAGGGTGAGGGACGTGGCCAGGATCTTGGCCCCTAGCAGGGCCAGGAGGATGAGGGCGCTGATCCGGGGGAGGTCAGCGCCGGCCAGGCTCGAGGGATTCGAGGGATTGAGGGCCGCGGTCACCGAGGTGTAGCCGACGCCCATGATCTGGGGCGCCACCAGCGCCAGGGCGCCGATGCCCAGTCCCCCGAGGGCGGGCTTGAGCCAGCCGGGCAGCGGGATCTTGTCTCCCAGGTCCTCCATGGCATAGAGGCACCGCATGAAGAGAACCCCCACCACGGCCGCACCGAGGCCCAGGGCTCCATAGAACGCCAGCTCCACCGGGTGGTTCGCCTGGTAGGGAGGAATGGTGAAGATGGTGTGACCGGGAAGCAGCGTGTTCGACACGGTGATCGCCATGACGCCGGAGACGATGATGGGCGTCAGGTTCTTCAGGCTGAAATCGCGCAGCAGGATCTCGAGAGAAAAGATGACGCCGGCAATGGGTGCGTTGAAGGTGGCGGAAATGCCGGCGGCGGCCCCGGCGCCGACCATGACCCGGACGCGGTTCCGCTGCCAGGGCATCCACTGCCCCACGGTGGAGCCCCAGGCCGAGCCGATCTGGGCAATGGGCCCCTCCCGGCCGCAGCTCCCGCCCGTGGCGATACAGATGGCCGAGGCAAAGGCCTTCACCAGCACCACCCGGGGCCGGATGATGCCCCGCTTTCTCACGATAGCGCTGATGACCTCGGGCACGCCGTGGCCCCTGGCCTCCCGGGCCAGGAACCAGGTCAGGAGGCCGACCAGAAGACCGCCTATGGTGGGGATGGCGAGTATCCAGACCGGGCTCCAGCCCAAGACAATGGAGGGAAAATCCCCGGACTGCTGCCAGGCCAGGAAGTGGCTCGCATCCAGCAGCAGCTTGAAGCCCACGGCGCCCAGCCCCCCCCCGATGCCGATGAAGGCCCCCAGGAGGACGGGCAGGAAATCGCGCGCGAGTGTTTTCAAGAACGGTCGTCTCGCCATGGCCAAGGGTAGGCAGGGCCGGACCCGATTTCAAGAACCGGCCGGCGGTTCGGGAGGAGTCTCGGGCGGATTCACCGGGAAGAACCGGGAGTGCCTTTCCTTCCGCTTCTCCCACAGATCCAGGGCGAGTTTCCGCATGTCCTCCACGGAGTCGCACTCGTCCACGATCTCCACTCCCAGGAGGGTTTCGATGGCGTCTTCCAGGGTCACGATGCCCTCGGTGCCGCCGTATTCATCCACTACCAGAAACATGTGCTCCTGGCGGAGGATGAACTTGTCCAGGATGCCCGCTACGGTGGCAGTCTCGGGGACGGCGTGGATGGGCGCCTTGATGTCGTTCAGGGTCAGGTGCGTGTTGCCGCGGGCGGTGGCCTCCAGCGCCTTGTGCCTGAAGACGATGCCCGTGACGTCGTCGAGGTCCTTGCCGTAGACGGGAATCCGCGAGAACGGCAGGGGCGAGGGCTGCCGCATCACCTCCGACAGGGTCATGTCCCCGGGATAGGACTGGACGACCCGCCGCGGGGTCATGATGTCCTTCACCAGGATATCCCGCATGCGCAGCAGGTTCTTGATGACGCGGCTCTCCCGCTGCCCGAGAACGCCGGCGGCTTTGCCCATCTCGGCCTGGACGATCATCTCCTCCCGGGTCACGGTCCTGGGCTTGCTGGAGCCGGACAGAAGCCTGGAGATGAACTCGAGCAGCCAGACGATGGGCAGGATCACCCAGATGAGACCCACGATGAGGTAGGAGGACACCGGCGCGAGTCGCTTCCAGTAGGTGGCGCCGAGGGTCTTGGGAATGACCTCGGAGAAGACCAGGATGGCGAAGGTCAGGAGCCCGGACCCCACCGCTACCCACCGGTCCCCGTAGAGAAGCAGCACCTGCGCTCCCACGCCAGCGGCCCCCCCGGTGTGGGCCACCGTGTTGAGGGTGAGGATGGCGATGATGGGGCGGTCAACGCGGTGCTTGAGTCTTTCCAGATAGCGCCCGCTCCTTCTCCCGGCCTTGACCAGGAGCTGGACGTAGGCCGGCGATACCGAGAGGAGGGTGGCCTCGAGGACGGAGCAGAGAAAGGACACCCCGAGGGCCAGGGACAGGTAAAAGACCAGCAGCGTCATGAAACGATTGTCGGAAATTCAGGATAAAGGTCGAATCCAAGTCCGGTTGAAACACCACCGGGTTCACCGGTTCTATCGTTTTGGATATACCGGGTTGCCAGACCCAGGTCAATCATGGGGCCTGAATAAGTCGTTTTTCCGGACACGACACTAGTCCCTTGCATGAAGGCCGGGCTTGGGGAAGAATAGACGTCGGCGGCGGGGAGGAACACCTCACCGGGAGTGTGCCCATGTGCGGTCGATTCACCCTGGTTCACACCATCGAGGAGCTGGCCCGGATCTTCGCGGTCAGACTGTGGAAGCTCGACCTGCCGCCGAGTTTCAACATCGCCCCTTCTCAACAGACGGCCGTGGTCCTGGGGGGGGAAGGGGCTCACATCTTCCGGACCATGCAGTGGGGTCTGGTCCCCGCCTGGGCGAAGGACTTGAACATCGGCAACCGGATGATCAACGCCCGGAGCGAGACGGCCCACGAGAAGCCTGCGTTCCGGACACCATTCAAGAGGCGGCGGTGTATTGTTCCGGCCACCGGATTCTACGAGTGGAAGAAGACCAGGGACGCGAAGGTACCGTATTACATCACCTCCGAGACCGGCAAGGTTCTACCGCTTGCCGGGCTCTGGGACCGGTGGGAGTCCGATCGCGATACGGTCATGGACACGTTCACCATCCTGACCACCCACGCCAACAGGACCGTGGCAAACATCCACGACCGGATGCCGGTCATCCTGGATGACTCCGGCTGGCAGGCGTGGTTGAACACGCCGCCCGAAAAAGCCGATACCCTGCATCCCCTGCTAAAGCCCTTTGAAGAGGATCAGCTGCGCGCCTATCCGGTATCCAGACGCGTCAACAATCCGTCAAACAACGACGTGGAGCTCCTCCAGGAGGTCGGCATTGGAGAACCGGGGAAGAGTCCCCCCGGAGAAACGCCCTCCCTGTTCTGAAAATAAAAAAACCGGGCCGGTGGAATGCCACCGGCCCGGTTCGACCCAAATTCAGGGTGCTCGATAACTATCAGTTTCGTCTGCTATTTTCCGCAGCAACCTCCTGCTTTGCTGTCTCCGCTGTCTCCGTTGCAGCCGCCGCAGCTCTTGGCCTCGCTGCTGACGGTCTTGAAGCCGGCCTTGGCCCAGCTGGAGATGCCGTCCTTGAAAACGATGACGTTTTCGTAGCCGGCACTCCGGAGCTTCTTGGCGAGCATGGAGCTGAGGGGACACTGGGACACGCCGCAATAGGCGACGATGAGATCACTCTTGGAGCGGGTCACGTTTCCGACGAACTCGGGATTCGAGACGCACCCCTCGCACTTGAGGGCACGAGCGCCGGGGATGCGCTTGCCGTCGTCGTACTTGCCGTAGCGGGCATCGAACAGGACCATGGGGACCTTGGCGTTCATCAGGGCCTTGAGGCCGGCGGCGTTGATGCTGGAGACCATCTGTGCCGGGGCTTTATTGGCAGACGGGCAGGTGCCGCTGGTCTTGCCGGTACTCGGGCATGCGCCACCGGTCTTGCCGGCAGACGGGCATGCGCCACCGGTCTTGCCGGTACTCGGGCAGGAACCCTTGCTGCTGCAAGAAGCCAATGCCTGGGTCCAGCCGGCAAAGCCCTGGCGATACTCGATGACGTTTGAATAGCCAGCCTTGCGCAGGCTGGAGGCCATCTTCGTGCTCGCCGAGCACTTCGGACCGCTGCAGTAGGTAACCACGAGGCGATCCTTGGTGCCGAGGGTCTTGGCCAGAGTCTTGGAACAGCACAGCGCCTCACTGGAGAGGGTTCTCGCGCCGGGGAGGGTCTTGCCCTGGACATCCTTGCGGGCGTCGATAAGGGTCATAGGCGCCTTGGACTTGAGAAGGGCTACGAGGGCACCCGTGCTGAGGGAGCCGCCGGTGACGGCCTTCTGGGCGACGGACTGACATCCGCCACAATCGTCTTTTTTCTTGCTACCACAACACTGCGCATCGAGGCTACCGGCCAGAACCACAACGGCCAGAAGCGGCAGGATCGCGATCATCAACTTGCTCTTCATCTTGATTCCTTTCATCCATCCACGAGGAGGTTCGGATTATTCCGATACAGATTGACTCCGAGCGCCCACCGTAGAACCGGAAGGGACGTGAAGCGCCAGAGTAAGAATAAACTTACGAAGTCGAAACTCTGCACGAATCGTGTAATTCCACCGAGGGATACATCGCTGTCTCTGACAGGCCCCACTGCGGAATACGATTCCTCTCACAGAAAACGGACCGGCCGCGACGCATCTCCTTGATATTAAATGAATTAAGAATTTGAAACGGGATACGTCTCCGGGTCCGATGCTCTTTCCCCTTTCAAACGATAGCTGCTGGATCATCCCGTGATGGTCTTTTCATTTTTTATCACTACTGTCCCAACGTTTGACTAATGAACATTTGTAACGTGCTCTTTTTCAATA
>CAZAKZ010000149.1:0-12302 GCA_964485695.1 uncultured Planctomycetota bacterium
AATGGGCGTTCGGCTTCAATCGGAATGAGTGTTCGACTTCGGCCGGATTATGCAGTTCGGCCCATTGTTAGCACCTCGTCGTACTTGCCGCTGGCGTGGTGCGCCCTGACGAGGTTGACTGTGGCCACGACGTGGCTTGGCTCTATCCGCAGTACTGCCTCTAGCTCCTCGATGGCATCGGCATACCGGCGCTCATCAATCAGGAAGCCTCCGTTGAATGTCCTGAACATCGGATTGAGCGGATCCAACTCCAGCGCTGTCTCGATCTGTGCCCGCCCCTCCTCCGGCCGCTCTATGGTGTAGAGGAAATTCGCGTAGAACGCTCGTGCTTCCGCGTAGTTGGGATTGATCTCGATGGCTTTCCGAAACGCGACCTCTGCACCCTCCCAATCCCAGTCCAGCCAGGCCCGGACCAGGGCCGCAACGAATTGGACCTCGGCGAGCGTGCTGTCGAGCGCCAAGGCCTGGTGTATGGCGGCCCTCGCCTGCTCCCTCGCCGGTGCCAGTCGAGTCCCCGCCCCAAACCACCAGACGCGGGCAATGCCCGCTTGCGCAGGGGCGTACGTGGAATCCAGCGAAAGTGCCTGCTGGAAGTACTCGAATGCTCGGTCTATGTGGGTCGCGTGCCATTCAGACACGCCTTTGAGGTAGGCCTCGTAGGCCTGCGGATTGACGGGTCGAGCGCTGGCCAGAAAAGCTTCTGTCTGCGGGGTGAGCGCGGCACGAATCTCGGAGGCAATTGCTACGGTAAGGCCACGGTAGAGCCGCTCGATCTCACGCAAATCACTCCGTCGCACGATGGGATCGGCCACGACCTGCTGCGTCGTGCCGTCCACCAGAGAGACCTCGATCTCTACACTGTCCCCCGCACGCAAAACGGAGGGCTGGATCAAGGCATCGACGCCCAACTCCTGCGCGATCTCCCGGACCTGCATCTCCGTGTTTTGGTACTTCAGCATCGACTGGCGTGCAACCACCCACACTCCGGCTCGCTGTAACTCGGAGATTAGGGCGTTGTGCATCCCCGCGACGAAGTACTCTTGCTCGGGGTCGTTCATCAGATTGGCGGGCGGCAACACCGCCAAGCGCTCGTACGCGGGGCCGCCCTGGAGAGTGAGGTATCCCCAGACCGCAGCCACGAGCACCACGACAACGGCCGCAGCCGCAACGACGGGGCGCAGCCCTCGCCGCCCACCCACGCGCGCCACCACCATCTCCGATGTCAGAGCCTCGGCAAACTCAGTCGCTGATTGGAATCGATCACTAGGTTGCTTTGCCAGCGCACGCTCCACCGCGCGCTCAACGAACAGCGGGATTGATGAATCGCTTGCTCGCATACTCGGCACCGTATCGGCCGCGTGTTTAGCCAACAATGCCTGCGGAGTGTCGGCCTCGAATGGCGCCCGACCGGACACCATCTCGTAGGCAACACATCCCAAAGCGTACACGTCGCTCCGGCCATCGATGTTGTCGTCACCGTATGCTTGCTCGGGACTCATGTAGGCCGGAGTGCCCACGGCGAAACCCGTCCCGGTGAGCTTCGTTCCACCCGCAACACTCACTGCACGTGCAATCCCAAAGTCTGCCACAACCGCCCTACCACCGGAGAGCATCACGTTCTCCGGTTTGATGTCGCGATGCACTATCCCCTGGTCGTGTGCGTAACTGAGAGCTGCTGCGATCTCGTCCGTGAGACGCACCATCTCGGCGACCGGGATCTTCCCCTCACGGTCGATACGCTCACGGAGTGACTCGCCTTCTACGTAAGGCATTACGTAGTAAAGGAAGGCGGACGGTCGGACAGGCGGACTGTCGGACGGTGGTCCCTCGGCGCTACCGGAATCAAAGAGTGGCAGGATGTGCGGGTGGTTGAGCTTAGCCGCGATCTCGATCTCACGTACAAAGCGTTCGGAGCCGATTGCAGCGGCTAGTTCGGCGCGCAAGACCTTGAGTGCCACCTTGCGTTTGTGCTTCAGATCCTCGGCGAGGTAGACGACGGCCATGCCGCCTGCGCCGAGTTCGCGCTCGATGGTGTAGCGGTCTTGGAGTGCAGTCTTCAATCGGTCCAGTATGTCAGCCACAGGCCGCGTCCTCGGCACCGAACTGTGCCGTTATGAATACGAGTAGATCAGGGACATGTCCAGAGCAGTGAGGGACTGATGCGGAACCTGCAGGTAATCGGATTCAGATGCTAAGCGTGTTTGACCATCCAGTGGCACAGCGCCAGGGTGCGACGCTCGAATGAGTCGCCCTTTTGTTGTGGGTGAACATAACTCTCGCTACTTGCCCTCACACCAGAGAACTCGAATGCGCGTGAGTGTTTGTCTGTGAGTTCTTTGCCCATGGCTTCCAACGCGTATCGCGAAATCCGCCGATCCCCTGATAACTTCTCCCAGTCATCAACCGCGGCCAGGTACTCGAACAGCTCCTGCCATCGCAACCATTTCGGAGGCAATCCCGCAAGCCCCAGCAAGCGACTCCACGCCTTCGGATCCACAGCGTAGGTATCTGGCATAGCGCCTCTCGATACCTGAACGAACTGAGCGCTCGCCAAATCCTCGGCCGCTCGTCTTGTGGCCGCAACCGTGTACTTCAACGCCTCAGCCAGATGTCTAACGGAGACTGCCTCGCCCCGGTGCGCGAGCAGCACGGATAAAACATCGGCTCGCATGTTGACTCCCATGCCACGTCGCAGCCGGACCATGAGTGCCGCAGCGCCTGCAAGATCAATCTTGACATTCCAGTTCTTGCCCCGGTTTGGTCGTTCGGAGGGTGTGCTTCCCTTGCATAGACTCTTCCACCGGCGGTCACCGACGATATTGTGAGCGAAATGGGCATATTCGCTAGCCAGCTTTCGCGTCGAATCCGGGTAAGAACCGGTGAGATTCTTCATTCGTTGCACACTCAGGAGTCTCACGCCCGTAGGGCTCCATCCAGTGAGTACATCCCAGAATCGCTTCTCGTGACTAGAGAGCGACAGAGTGATGAGCACCAAAGCCTCTGGATCGATCATCGACCGCGCCGCTGTTTGGCTCTCAGCCATGCTGCCGAGCGTTGCCCACTGCCTCCACGCCACGGTGGATGCGGCTTCCCGAACTCTATCCGCTACTTCGACGAGTGTCTTTGTAGACATGTTCAATCACCTGATCGACAACTTCGTGGAAATCTCTTGACGCATCCTGAGTCTTTATCCAGTCTCTCGCCGTGTTCAGTTCATTGGCGGATGGATTAAGCGCAATGAGGTCTTGGTAGTGTACGCTCTCCGGACCGGTCGAATCAGCTGCTGCATAGAGCTTGAACAAAACGAGATCACGTCGGTCAACGATTCCCACATTGAGATTCCCGTAGCTATGCCACCGAACCCTCTGTTCCATCCCTGGCGGCAGGCCTTGTTTCCACTGAAGCGCTGGACCTGTGTTCAGCCAATCCGCGTCGAGCCCGAAATCTCGCGCTACCAGCGCAGCTGCTGCCGCGAGATCCGGCGGTAGATGCTCATCTGGCTCTTGAAGGGTGGGGTTATCAGAGTTTGGTGGATCACCGAGTGCGATGACATCTACGTCGCGTGTCACTCGATCCACGATGCCGAGAAGATTGAGCGCAGCCCCGCCCACAACCACTATGGCGAAAAACTCACCCTTTGCCTCGAGTATCTCACCCAACGCGTTGAGTGCGGCGTTTATGCCCCTATTGCCATGCAACATAATAGTTTCCAAAAGAAATTATTATAGTTCGTATAACAAACTATAATAATTCATATCGCCGCGCAAGATTTTGCCGAAATGGGCATCAACCACTACACGTAAGTATTTAACCAACAACGACTTATTGTCGACGGACCAGTCCACAAGCTCAGAAATGCATCTGCATTACGGCAGCAAGAGGTAGTGAGTGAGCCTCGGAAGCTCGGAGACGCCGCAGTAATGGGCTGATCAGCCTGAGAAACCGACCCCGAAACAGACCCCAACATTCTGCGGGCACCAGGTTCCGGACCAACAAGTCTTTGTCAGATAGAGGGTTACCTAGTCTGAAATGGGAACGGGAATGCCGGCCTCTCTCAACCCCCATTGTCACTCAGGGGGATGGAAAAAACGACATTATGTCGTTTTTGCGGGGGAATCCGGGCGTCGGTCCGGTAGGACATTCACGTCGTCCGACGTTCACGTCGGCCTATGCCGTACTTTGTTGACCCCAAAACAGACCCCCGTCTTCGTTACCCCTTGGGCCTCATCAGATCTTGGAACGGTGGCCGGTCGCCGAATCGAAGCTACTCCGGCATCCCCATCCGCCGTCGCAGTTCCAGGTACCGCGGGTCGTCAGGCGGAACTGGACCGAGGCCTGAAGAGGGCAGGTTGGCGGGCAGTATGATGTCATGAGCGTGGTAAGCGATCTCGAGCCATTGCAGGGTGCGTTCCTTGTCTCCCGCCCACGCATATGCTAACGCAACATCAACAGGTCCTACTGCGTCCGGGTGTGCGATCAGTTTCTCAGCGTACCTCAGCATTGCGGCCCGATAACCACCCTCCGCATACCCGCGGTCCAGTGCTTCCTCATATTCCCGGTCGCCGGGGAAACGCCTTCGGATCAATTCAAGCACCTCGTCGTAGTTGCCGTTGAGGTGGTATACCTCGGTGATGTTGCCTATGGCCACGATGTGGTTTGGCTCTATTCGCAGTACTGCCTCGAGTTCCTCGATGGCCTCGGCATACCGGCGATCCCAAGACAGCATCAATCCGTACATTGACCTAAACAATAGGTTGAACAGATCCAACTCCAGCGCTCTTTCCCACTGTGGTCGTCCCTCCTCCGGCCGCTCCATCATGTAGAGGAAGGCCCCGTAGAACGCTCGCGCATCCGCGTAGTTGGGATTGATCTCAATGGCTTTCCGAAACGCTGCTTCCCCACCTTCCCAATCCCATTCTAGCCAGACCCGGACCAGGGCCAGGGCGTATTGGACTTCCACTAGCGTGCTGTCGAGCTCCACGGCCCGGCGTATGGCCACGCCCGCTTGCGGCCCCCTCCCTCCCCGGGCCCACCAGACGAGGGCAATGCCCGCTAAAGCAGGGGCGTACGAGGAATCCAGCGAAAGCGCCTGCTCAAAGTACTCGAGTGCTTGATCCCAATCGGTCGGCGTCATCCGCTGCCAGTGAGACTGGCCTTTGAGGTAGGCATCGTAGACCTGTGGATTGACGGGCCGAGCGCTCGCGAGAAACGTCTCTGCGCGCGGGGTGTGCGCCAGTTGGACCTCGGCGGCAATCGCTGCCGTCAAGTCACTGTAGAGCCGCTCCACGTTGCGCAGATTGCTGCGTCGGGTGATACGATCCCCCAGGTACTCCTGAGAGCGGCCGTCCACCACCGCGACCTGAATCTCGACGCTGTCCGTCGCCACTCGGAGTACGGACGCCTCAATCAGGACGTCGACCCCTAACTCACTCGCGATCTCTCGGGCCGGCAACTCCGTGTTCGCGTATTGCATCACCGACGTACGCGCGATCACTGGCACCCCGGCCTGCTGCAGTTCCATGATCAACGCGTTGTGTACACCCTGCACAAAGTACTCCTGCTCGGGATCGTTCATGAGATTGGCCGGTGGCAACACGGCCAACCGCTCGTATGCGGGGCCGCCGAGGAAGGCGATGTAACCCCAGACCGCAGCCGCAACCACTACTACTGTCACGGGTGCTGCGACTGCAAGGCGTGCCCAACGCCGCTTGCCCACGCGCGCCACCACCATCTCCGATGTCAGCGCCTCGGCGAACGCGCTCGCTGTTTGAAACCGATCGGCAGGTTGCTTCGCCAGCGCACGCTCCACCGCGCGCTCAACGAAGAGCGGGATCGATGAGTCGCTTGCCCGTATACTCGGCACCGTGTCAGCTGTGTGCTTGGCCAACAATGCCTGCGGAGTGTCAGCTTCGAATGGCGCACGACCGGATACCATTTCGTAAGCAACACATCCCAAAGCGTACACGTCGCTCCGGCCATCGATGTTCTCGTCACCGTATGCTTGCTCGGGACTCATGTATGCCGGAGTGCCCACGGCGAAACCCGTCCCGGTGAGCTTCGTTCCACCCGCAACACTCACTGCACGTGCAATCCCAAAGTCTGCCACAACCGCCCTACCACCGGAGAGCATCACGTTCTCCGGTTTGATGTCGCGATGCACTATCCCCTGGTCGTGTGCGTAACTGAGAGCTGCTGCGATCTCGTCCGTGAGACGCACCATCTCGGCGACCGGGATCTTCCCCTCACGGTCGATACGCTCGCGGAGTGACTCGCCTTCTACGTAAGGCATAACGTAGTAGAGGAAGACGGACGGTCGGACAGGCGGACGGTCGGACGGTGGCTCCTCGGCGCAGCCCGAATCGAACAGCGGCAGGATGTGGGGATGGCTGAGCTTGGCCGCGATCTCGATCTCTCGGACGAAGCGGTCGACGCCGAGGCTGGCAGCCAGTTCCGGACGCAAGACCTTCACCGCCACCTTGCGGTGGTGCTTCAGATCCTCGGCAAGATAGACCACCGCCATCCCGCCACTGCCGATCTCGCGCTCGATGGTGTAGCGGTCGGAGAGGACGGCCTTCAATCGATCAAAGGCGTCGGTCATGATTGGCTAAGATGCGGCTCTAAACCTCTGGGCGCTAGCCTTCGTTTCTACACCGACAACTCTGCTAGGAAATTACGCAATCGGGCAGTTCCTGCCCCGGCCGCCAGCCTTCCGCTTGCATCTGCGCAAGCAGGGCGAGCACCTCTTTGCGCTCGGCTTGCGTTGTGAGCAGCAGCAGGTCGGCAGGACGCGCCCAGGCAAGAGCCTGCCTCACCCCTGCCAGCTCCGAATCCGCGTGTGTGATCGTCGTGGGGGCAACGCCGAGCGCCGCGAACTCCGCCGCGATGATGGCCCGCACCTCGCCCGGTTGCCGACCGCGCAGATACTCCGGCATCTCCTTGATCACGATCCGATCCGGCCGCGCCCGCCAGGCCGTACGCACCAACTCGCGGATCGCCTCGTCCTCCCTGTCGCCCGCCTGCCCCATCAGCAGGAGGCGGCGCTCGGCAGGCAGTGCACCTGCCATGTCGAAGAGCGCGCGAAAGCCGTGCGGGTTGTGCGCGTAATCCACTATGATCCGCACCCCGCCGATGTCGAACACATTGCCTCGTCCGGGATTCTCGTCGGGGCTGCCAGTGAACGCGCGGAGGCCGGACGCTATAAAAGCCGGCGCGATCCCAAGGCGATTGCCAACCAGTATGGCGGCCAGCGCGTTGGCTATGTTGTGGCGCGCGGCACCGCCCAGTGCGATGGGGATCTCTGGAATCGTGGCGACGGTTTCGCGCGCGCCGTTCTTCTGCAGTATCAACGACTCACCGTCGAGCCAGGCCGCCTCACCACCCGCTGCTATCTGCCGCGCGATCGGCTCGGGCGCGGGGCTGAGCGCAAACCAGGCGAGAGGCAAATCCAGCTCAGCTGCGCGGGCTACGAGGTTGGGATCGTCGGCGTTCAGGATCAAACACGCATCGGGACCGATCGCACGGCGCACGACGAGCTTGGTCTCGACGAGCGCGTCGATGTTTGCGATCCCCGATTCACCCAGGTGGTCCTCGTCGACGTTGGTTATCAGCGCAACGTCAGCGCGCGCGACCCCGATACCGCGGCGTAGAAGGCCACCGCGCGCCGTCTCCAGGATCGCGACGTCCACGCCCGCGTTCCTGAGCACTTTCCGTGCGCCCTCGGGCCCGGAGTAGTCTCCCTCCTCCACCGTAGCGCCACCCACGTGTACGCCATCCGTTGACGAGACGCCGGCAACGAGTCCTGCCGCCCTCGCCGTTGCGGCCACGAGGCGCACGGTGGTCGACTTGCCGTTCGTGCCAGTCACAATAGCCACGGGAATGTCGTGGATCGCAGACCAGTCCAACTCATCCTGGGAGGGCAGCTCCCGTACGGGGAAGGTGCGGACGCCGCGACCGATGCCTACCGAAACGAGTTCATCATCCGAGATGAACTGCACGCCTTGTTTGGCCGCGGCGTCACGAAGAAACAACAGCGGCGGATTGACCTCTTCAGCAATCTCGGCCTTCAGGCGCTCCGCAGCAGCCTCAATATCGGGCGTCGTCTCGCCTGCAAGCTGCGCCACAGCCGCCGCGAACGCCCACTCGTTCACCTCGGTAGCAGCGTAGAGCGCGTCGATCGGCGCACTCAAACACAGGCTGACGCCGCCGGGGTGAACGCGCTCTGCCAACTCCTCATCTTCCCAGCCGACGGTCCGGAGAATGCGCAGCGCCTGCGCGCGCCAGGCTGCGGTCAGCGGTGTCTTCGACTTTTCGTCGCAATCAGCATCGATAACAGCACCCGGGCGTTCCCAGAAAATGTTGGGCCCGGGCAAACGCCGGGAATCACGCAGCTCAATGCCGATCACGCCGCTTCAATCCTCCGTTTCGCGGGCGAGACGAACGCCCCTTTCATCGCGAACCAGGTGTACAGCGTCTTCGATGTCGAGATTGCTGAGTTGAGGTGCGTCGGCGACGATGGCGGGACCATGCCCCGTTTCGGTCGGGCCGGGCGCCTGCCCATCTCCGTCCCCTGAGTTGAAGCTCACGATTTGATTCCAGCTACGTGGGATGTCGTCGCCGAAGACCAGTAGGAGGTCCTCCTTCTCCGCCATCGCCAGTGCGGCAGCGATGGCCTCTTGTTCGTCGGGAATGACCTCGATTGCCGCTTCGGGCACGCCCTCCTCCTTTAGCGCCTGCCGCAGCATCAGGGGGATCTCGTCTGACTCCCTGCCGCGCAGCGAGTCGTCGCGCCGGCAAATGTAATGGTCGAATTTCCCAGCGCAGAGCCTGCCGATCTCGCGGATGTCCTCGTCCCGCCTGTCACCCGGTGCGGCGACCACGCAGATGCGGCGCCCCTTGGGATCGAGTCGCTGCACGAGTTCCACCATGGCCTCGACCGCGCCGGGGTTGTGGGCGTAGTCGAGGATTACCTTGAACGGGTGGTCGTGGAACACATTCATGCGGCCGGGCGCTTGGAAGAAGGTCGTGTCGAAGGTCTGTAGGCCGTGACGGATGTCCTCGAGCTTCAAATCCATGCTGTACGCCATGCTCGCGGCGAACATGGCGTTCTGCACGTTGTGTTTGGCGCGCCCGTCGAGCGTTGCGGGGATCTGATGCGACCAGAGTAGCGGCATGTGCGCGCCGTTGTCGTAGAGGGTGATCATCTGGCCGTTGATCCCCTCCTCCAACACCACCGCCGGTCCGCCCGCGCGGATATGTTCCTTCACGAGGGAGTGGCCGGGGTTCATGGTCACGTAGCAGAGCCGTTTGGCTTCCGTGTAATCCGCCATCTTGAGGCAGAGCGGATCGTCCGCGTTCAGCACCGCGGTGTCCTTGGCAACCTCGACAACGATCCGCTTGACCAAAGCCAGCTCTTCCAGCGTCTCGACACCGCGCAGCCCCAGGTGGTCGGCCTGCACGTTGAGCACCGCGCCCACGTTGCAGCGGCGGTAGCCCATGCCGCGGCGCAACAGACCGCCGCGCGCCGTCTCGAGAACGGCGACATCGACAGCTGGATCGCGCAGGATCATGCGCGCTGAAACGGGCCCGGTCATGTCCCCTTCGACTGTGCGGTGGCCGTCAATGTAGACGCCGTCAGTGGTCGCCAGGCCGACGGTGCTCCCTTGCATCTTGAACAGGTGAGCGAGCATGCGTGCCGTCGTTGTTTTTCCGTTCGTACCCGTGATAGACGCGACCGGAATGCGGCTCGGAGTGCCCGGCGGAAAGAGCATGTCCATCACCGATCCGGCAACGTCGCGGGGCGTTCCCTCGCTCGGCGCGACGTGCATGCGGAAGCCGGGCGCTGCGTTGACCTCGCAGATCGCTCCGCGCGTCTCCTTGTATGAGCGCGTGATGTCGGTTGTGAGGAAATCGACCCCGGCGACATCGAGGCCCACCGCCTTCGCAGCCCGAACGGCCATCTCCCGGTTATCGGGATGTACCACGTCGGTCATGTCGATGGCCGTGCCGCCGGTGGACAGGTTGCCGGTGGAGCGCAGATACACCACCTCGTCGGCCTCGGGAACCGATTCGCGCGAGTAGCCCTTGAGTTTCATCAGCCGCTCGGCGTGGTGGTCGAATTCGATCCGTGTGAGCACCTTCTCGTGGCCGATGCCGCGGCGGGGGTCACTGTTCACCTCATCGACGAGAGCCTCGATCGTCCGAACGCCGTCGCCGATCACATGCCCGGGCCTGCGTTGTGCGACGGCGATCAGCGTGCCGTCGACGACGAGCATGCGATGGTCGAATCCGTGGATGTAGCTCTCGATCAACACGGTCCGCGAGTGTTCGCGGGCGGCACCGAATGCGATCTCTACATCTTCGGCAGTCTGGAGCTTAATGGACGTACCGCGCCCATGATTCGCGTTCAGCGGCTTGACGACAACGGGATAGCCGATCTTCTGGGCCGCGTGGACCGCCTCCTCCTCGTCATAGACGAGGCGCTGTTCGGGAACTGGCAAGCCAAGGTCGGCCAGGATCTTGTTAGTCTCGTCCTTGTCGGAGGCGATCTCTACTGCGATATGCCGGGTTTCGCTGGTCACCGTAGCCTGGATGCGGCGCTGATAGCGGCCGTGGCCGAACTGTACGAGACTGTAGGGATTGAGTCGGAGGAAGGGGATGTCCCTATCCACTGCGGCCTGCACCAGGGATGCCGTACTCGGTCCCAACTCGCGCCGCTGCGCGAATCGGATAAAGCGGTCTCGCGCCATTTCGAAAACGAACTCTTCGTCCGGCTCTTCCGTCGGGCGGGCTTCCGCGGGCAGGAGCGAGTCGAGCAACTTGAGCGCCAGACGGCCGGCTTCGAGCCCGACCTCCGAATGGTGGTATTCGTATACGACGTGATAACAGCCAGGCTCACCCGTGCCGCGCGTTTTACCGAATGTGGCAGGCAGACCGGCCATGCTCTGGATCTCGAGCGCGCAGTGCTCGAGAATGTGTCCAAGCCATGTGCCCTCCCCCTCCTTGAGGCGGCGAATGAACCCGCCCGGCTCACCGTAGGAGCAGCCGTGCTCGGAGAGGCCGGGCAGCGCTGCGACGAGCCCCTCGCGAAAAGCCTGGCCGAGCCGAACGCTCGGCCACTCTTCGAGCGGGCCGAGATCCAACGTCAGTCGGATAACCGGGAAGTGTGCGTACAGGCTGGGTCCGAGATAGACCGACTTCTCCAAGATCTTCACTGACTGTCGCCTCCGGTCATAGGTGCCGGCCGCGCCTCTCCCGTGCTCAGGCTGTAACTGCCACCGTCGATGAGCACGTGCAGGTGCAGGCCGATTAACGATACCGGTTCGTGGCGCCGCGCCGAATCCATAGAGGAGTAGGCGAGGTCCGATGGGTCGACTACCGTTATCGCGCCGCTGCCCACGACATCGATCACGTCGTCGGGGCCGAGGAACGCGGCCGTATCTTCGTCGAGACCGATGCCGATCACTTTGGGGTTGTAGGAGATGGCGGCAAGCAGGCGGCCCAAACGGTCGCGCTGCCTGAAATGCTGATCGACGACGATCCGCTCGGTCAGGCCGATGCCCGGCGCGAGCGTCACCATGTCGGAACGCGGCGTCCCGCCGTCATCGCCGAAGGCAATCATGTGTGCGGACATGAACGCCGCGCCCGCCGACGTGCCCGCCACGTGCATCCCGCACCCATTGCGCTCGCGGATCGTCTGCGCGACACTGGTGCCTCCCAGAGTAGTCGAGAGCTTGAGCTGGTTGCCGCCGGTCATGAACACACCATCGGCGTGTTTCAGAATCGAGATCCACGCCTCCCGCTCGCAGTCCGAGCGCTCCTCGAATGGCAGCGTGCGCACTTCCCTGACTCCGAATTCACTGAACAGCTTTACGTATTTCTCACCTGTATCAGGCAGACTCGACGCCGTCGGGATGATGACTATCCGCGCATCGACGGCGCCGCAGAGATCGGCGAAGCGGCGCAGGATGACCGGGTCACGCAGTTTCTCCTCTGCCCCTCCGATGGGAATGATGTGGCCACGTCTGTCGCTCAATTCCTGCTCCTGTTACTGAAGGGCTGCACCAAGGGAATAAGTCATTCACTCTGCGGCTGACCTGCGATATCACACTCGCATTATAACTGCTCGGCATCGCGAAATCTCAGCGAAGGCCGCGGTAGATATGAAGGTTGATGGGTCGATGGAATAACGCGGAAGTACGCGGAAATCCTACCGCCCTACCGCCCGGGGATGGGCTGTGCGGTGGTGTGGTACCGCCCTACGCATATTGAAAGCACGCCCCTTGTTGCTAACCTGGAGGTGTCGA
>CAZAKZ010000150.1:0-12213 GCA_964485695.1 uncultured Planctomycetota bacterium
AGCCGAACCGCCGTGGTACGGACCCGTATGCCCGGTGGTGTGGGAGGGGGGAACCATGAGGTTTCCCCCTATCCCGATTGAGACCCCGCCGTTCTCGCCTCGCCGAAAAAAGGAAACAGGCGTTCTTCCGCGAGGTTTGACAGAACGTTCTCCACTTCGAGGCTCAGATTTTTCAGGCGTTTTTCCGTTTCGGCGGCGGCCGGGGTTTCGGGATTTAGCCGGGTCAGGACCTTTCGGATACCCTGCATCGACCTCTCGAACCAGGCCGCGGTTTGCTTGGTGACGATTTCCAGCCGCGTCAGATTCAGGCCGGCTGCCTCGGACAGATCCCGGAACTCGGATTCCGAGACAAGGAACGAGAGGCCGCCGTCGCGGGTCCACGGGACGGGCCACCAGGGCGTTCCGCCGGGACCTGCGAGCCAGTCGTGCCAGACCACCCGGCCGCCTTTGTCCAGAACGGACGCAGCCGCCGCGTAGAGCTCCGCCTTGTCCGGCACGTGCATGTCCATGTGCTGGATCCAGACGATGTCGTACCGCTCGCCGGGATCCAGCCGGGTGTGATCCTTACAAAAGTGTCGGACCTTTTCCTCCAGGCCGAGGCGTCGGGTCAAGGCCTCACCGGTCTTCACCAGCTCTGGGGAGAGGTCCACGGCCGTGACCCGGTTGTCATACTTCTCGGCCAGAAACCGCGCTGTTCCGCCGAGACCCGCGCCGAGGTCCAGGACCCGGTCGCCCCTTTGCATGCCCACCCACCGGGAGAATACCCGGGTTCCCTCCAGCTGGCCGGAGTGGATCTGGTCGTGGGCGGCGAGGGATTCCGAGCCGCCGGCGTCCAGGTCGATGCCCTTGCGTTCGAGGTCGGCCAGTATGGGCCGGAGGTCTCCGTGTTGTTTCCAGTGGTCACGGATCCGGTTCGCCAGGTCGCTCATGAGAATGCGGATTTCCTCGATTCGAGAGAGAGGATTATCAACATCATGAGCATAGAATCCCGGCCACTGTAAATCAACCATTCCGCGGTCTGGCCCGGCGAGGGATCAGATCATTCTTGCTCCGCACCCGGCCCCCGTAGTATAATCTTCACGATCCGGAATACCCGAAGATCACAGGATGCAGTTCTTCCATACAGGTTTCAGAAGGAGATGACCATGCTTCGCACGCTATCGATCGCTGCGGTTCTTTTCGCGCTCCTAGTCGTACCGGCCTTTGCTCAGCATCACAATGACGGCTGGTTCGTTCCGGGAAACCGCCACATCCACTACGTGGACTCCGTCGGCTCTGTGACCTCGATGTCGTTCTCGGCCAGTTACGTCTATTCCGCAATCATGAACTGGGACAACAAGACGGTCCTCACCTTCGACTATTCCCAGAACGCCATCGTGCAGGTCGATCCGAAAACCCTGACCGTGCTGGGCACCCTGATCAAGGACGCGCGCCTCACGAGCAGTAACTCTGTGTCGGACATGGCCTTCGACTCCAACGGGGACCTCTACGTGGCGTGTTATTCCGGCATCAAGGGCATCTACAAGACGTCGATAACCAATCCGGGGCTGACCCTTGCCGCCAACAGTGGCCCCATTGCGAACGGCGCCGGCAACATGTCCCTGGATCCCGATACGGGGGAGCTGCTGGTCACGCCCAACTTCACCGCGGCGCGTGATCTCTACCTCTATCACAGGGACGGATCGACGTATTCCACGGTGGGGAACGGTTTCTACACCCGCTACGGCACCTACAAGCACATCCTGACGGGCGACATCTATTCAGGCACCTGCTGCGGAAAGAACGGCGGTGGTTCGGGGGCGGCCCTCATCAAGCTCGCGGCCGGCACCACCACCGCGACCACGCTGTTCCCCAACGCCACGGTACGCGGGGGCTACTCGCCGTGGCCGGATCGCGCGAGCGCAGCCACGCAGCGTCTCGTTCTCTCCACCTGGATGGAAAGCGCCACTACCGGCGGGAACGGCCTCTGGCTGGTCGATATCGCTAACACAACCATGACCAAGCTGGCTACTATCACCACCGGCAACACGCACAAGGCCGTGCACGTCTTCGGCCGGAACCTCCAGACCATAAACACCGGGAAGGGCAAATGGGCCGTGCGCGTGAGCTTTCCGGGCATGCAGGGCTTGAATTACGCGGTGGCCCTCAGCCTATCCGGCGTCCGGCCCTACCTCACGATTCCAGACGGACGGCACATTCCCATCGTGCCCGACGACTTCATGGCGTTGAGCCTCACTACCGGGCTTGCTCCGTTCTTCACCAAAAACATCGGCACCCTGAACGCCAGCGCCGAAGGCACTGCATTCATCGACGTCAGCATGCTCGGCAAGGCGGTCAACGGGCTCGTCTTCTATCTTCTTCCCGCGGTGCTCGATTCTCGGGCCCCCTTCGGAATCTTTATCATCGGTGATCCAAAGCCACTTGTCATCGAAGGGCTGTAAGCATCGCCATGGAAATACGCCGCGCGGCGACAGGCCGCGCGGCGCGGAGGCCGCGACTTCTGAAAGTAACCTGCGTTTTCGGGATCGTCGCTTCCTTCCTCCTCTTCACCTACAATCCCCAGTTCGGCTGCTGGCTCTCTCTCCTCGGAACGGTCCTGGTTCTGGCGTTTTCACGCCTGGCGTGGCCGGGTGAATGGGCCGCCCGCGTCGGATTCAGGATTCCTGTAATGGAGATCCTGTCCTCTTGCGTTCTGCTCCTTGTCTGTGTCGCCGTATCATACACCATGGTCCGTATCGCCGCCGGTGGAGCCGGTGTCTCGTTCACGCCCTTCTTCGCCCGGGAAAACATGGTGTTTCGCCTGGTGCACACGGCCGGGCAGACCGTGAACGAGGAGATGGTCCTGGGCGCTCTCCTCCTGGGTGTTGTTTCGCGGCGATGTGCGAGAGCGAGGTTCATCGTCGTCTCGGTTCTCGTGGCCGTGGTCTTCGCCCTGCTCCATTTTGCGTTCTATGCCTTCAGGCCGGAGAGCGCCGTCAATTACGGAATCCTCTCGATCCCGGCGCTCCTGTCGGTATTCGGCGCCGGGGTTCTCCGGAACAACCTGATCCTGCACTACCGGCACGTCGGTTTCGCCTGGGCCATTCACCTCGGCTGGAACCTGGTATTCTTGAACAGTTCGCTGTCGGCCGGCGGGTCGCGGTTGAATGAACCCCGGCAGTTCAACCTGTTGCTCGGGCACCCGATCATGGTGGTGGTGGTCCTGGCTGCGATGGCGGCCACCATCGTCCTCTGTAGAAAAAAGCTCTTTGCACAGCGGGACCGACCGGCTCACCTCGCTCCGCTTTGACCCGGAGCGGTCAGTCTGAACAGGCTGGGAACTTGCCCCCTGAGGATCCGGCAAATGGCTTCGTGGATGGCCCTGAAGGCAATCCGGGAGGGCGTGGTGACGTTGGTGAACAGGATCACGGTGGTGTCGTTGTCCGGCCTGCTGAACTTGCACCAGGACCGGAATCCGGCGGTGCCGCCTCCGTGGGAGACGTAGCGGCGGCCCTCTTCGGTGAAGACGCGGAATCCCAGGGCATAGTCGGAGATCCCGCCGCCGGCCAGGATCGGTGGCACCAGCGCCCTTTCCAGAGTCTCCGGTTTCAGGAGCTTCCCGCAACGCAGGGCCCGGTCGAACGCCAGCAGATCCCCGACCGTGGACACGATTTCGTCATCGCCGTAGGTCAGGCCGTGAATCCTGGGGCCGGCGTCCGGATCGGGATCCGGTACGATTCCATCGTAGGGTTCGCGTCGATAACCGGAAGCAAGACCCGGCACGCGTCTGTCCTTCATCAGGCTGTACACGAAGGTTTTCTTCATGCCCGCCGGCTCGAAGATGTTCTCCCGGAGGAACACATCGAAGGCCTGGCCGGATGCCTTCTCCACGATCAACGCCAGCAGCACGTACCCGGTGTTGCTGTACCGGGTTCTCTCTCCGGGCTTCCAGGCGGAGTCCGGCTTGAATGCCTCGAGGAACGCCAGGTAGTCCTTGTTGGTATAGGCCGGCTCGGTCTTTCCGTAAAAATCGTAGAACCGTTTCCGGAGCGCCACGTCGCCGTACACGTCGAAGAGCCCCGACGTGTGACTCAGAAGGCCCCGGAGGGTGACGCCGTGGTAGGGTAGCTCAGGAAAAAACCTGGTGAGGGAGTCATCGAGGCGGAGGGCGCCTCGCTCCACCAGCTTGTGAACGGCCACGGCCGTGAATGTCTTGGAGATGGATGCGATCTCGAACACGGCATCCACGTCCATGCGTTCGTTTCTCTCCCGGTTGCTGAATCCGAAGGCTTGCTTGTAGAGGACCTCGCCCTTGTCGGCCACGAGCACGACGCCGTTGAAATGACCGAGTTTCGAGAACAGCTCTGTCAGTTTCCCGGCCACAGGGGATTTCGGACCAGGCCGGATATGGGTGCAGGCGGTGAGGACCAGCAGGAGGAGAAAACACGCACATAGTCGTTTCATGCCGGGAATATACCAGAATGCTGCGGTCGGGCAAACCGATGAAAGGCCAGGCATCAGAAGGTTCTTGGGACAGTTTCTTATCCCTGCCGCTCTCACAGGTTGTCGATCTCCACGGCCTCGAGGTCGTCTGCCGGTTCGAATCCGAAGATGCGGGAATAGAAATAGAGCTCGCCCTCGTACGCACGACGGATGCTCTCGGCCTTCCGGAATCCGTGCTGCTCGCCCTCGAAAGTGACCAGCGCCACGGGAATACCGCGGCTCCGTAAGGCATCGGCCATCCTCTCGGACTGGTCCGGTGGCACCACTTTGTCGTCCAGGCCCTGGAAGAAGATGACCGGGCAGGTGATGCGGTCCGCGTGGAGGAGGGGGGACCGTTCCCGGTAGAGGGCCCTGCATGCCGGGTACGGCCCAACAAGTCTGTCCAGGTACCGGGACTCGAACTTGTGCGTGTCCTCGGTGAGGGCCTCCAGGCTGCTGACGCCGTAGTGGCTCGCGCCGGCCTTGAACACGTCCCGGAAGGCAAGAGCGGCCAGGACGGTGTATCCACCAGCACTGCCGCCGGTGATGGCAAGACGGTCGGGATCCACCTCGCCTCGATCCACGACGTGACGCGCTGCGTACGCGCAGTCGTCCACGTCCACCTCGCCCCACCGGCCGTAGAGGACCTCGCGGTAGGGCCGGCCGTATCCGGTGCTGCCGCCGTAGTTCACGTCCAGCACCGCGAATCCGCGGGTGGTCCAGTAGTGGATCTTCAGGACAAAGGCGGCCGGGGCTGCGGCCGTGGGACCGCCGTGGATCATGACCAGCAGGGGCGGCTTTTCATCCTCGGGGCCCCGGTGACTCCTGTTCCGGGGGCGATAGAGGAAGGCGCGGGCCAGGCGGTCGTCCTGGCTGGAGAATTCCACGGGTTCGGGAACGGAGATGTCACCCGCATCGAGGCGGACCTCGCTGGAGCGGCGGAGGATTTCGGCGCGTCCGGAATCGAGGTCGAGCCGCACCTGAGCATCCGCCTTCGACGGGAATCCGGCGGTGAATGCCACGAAGCCGTCTCCTGCGCGCAGCCCGGTGATGAACGAGCATTCGGTATCGATGGGCGTGAGGCGCCCCGTGCGTGTGTTCAATCGCGCCAGATTCCAGAAGCCGTCCATGGTGTAGGTGCATACGATGTCCGTGGCCGAGACGAAGCAGTAGGTGGACATACCGAAGACCCAGAGCGGCAGGCCGAACTCGGCTTCCATGGGGCAGAGAGCTTCGAGTTCACCGTTTCCGAGGCAATAGAGGTTCCACCAGCCGGTGCGGTCGGATACGAAGGTGAGGACGCCGTCCGGAGACCACCGGGGCTGGAACACGGACTCCCCCTTGCCGCCTGCCGCCAGATGCATGTTTTCCAGGGTGCCGTCCTCGGCCACGTCGGCCATCCAGAGCGCTGTGGCGTCCCAGGGCATGTCGGGATGATTCCAGGTGAGCCAGGCCAGGCGCGAGGCGTCCGGACTCAGGCACGGGGCCGCGTAGAAATCGTTGCCGCCGACCAGGGTCGTCACCTCGCCTGTTCTCAGATCCACCGAGGCCAGAGTGTTCCGGGGCTCCTCATCGCCCGGCTCCTCCAGGATGCAGAGAATACGCTGCCGCCGCTTGTCTACCTCGAGGTCGGCGTAGCGCCTCGCGGATTCGGGTGTCAGGGGTTCGGGATCGGCGCCGGGGAGCTGGCGGTGGAGCCGGCCGTCCTGGAAGTTCGAGAAGTAGACCGTCCCCTGGTGCACCGTGAAGGCGCCACCGCCGTACTCATGGACCCGGGTGCGCACGTTGAAGCCCGCGGGCGTCACGTCCCGGGTGACGCCCGCGCCGGTGCGCACCACCACGACGAACCGCCCCCCCTCCGAGGGCCGTCCTTCCACCCAGTAGACGTCCTCGCCGTCGGCGGCCAGATCGCCGAGTCGCACGGTACCCGAAGTGAGGAGATCGGCAGTGACCGGGGATTTCCAGGTGCCGTAGGGCGAAATGGTGCGGGACGACATGGTGCTCTCCTGAATCGTTCAACTGGAAGTCCGCCATGGTAGTCAGGAATGTCGATTTGGCAACTGCTTGACTCTGGTAGGGAATCCGATTTCGGATCCGGAACGCGTCAGGGGGTGGAATTCCGTTTATAATGGTTTCCCCATTGACGACACCTTGTTCGAGGTGTCAAGAAAATGGGTGTGTCGAGAATCAGGCCGGTAGTGCCGAGGACGACTTCAGGCTGGCGATTCAGTGGAAACATGCGAGCGTACGGGTGGGGCGGGCATTTCAGCCGATAACCTGGCGGAGGCTCTGAGGGGATCTCTTACGGGCGCCGCCCGTTTCGGCCTCACCGCCAGGCTTCTGTCGGTGCTGGCCGGCGGGGGCATTCTCGGGGTGGGATTGATACACGGGGCCCTCTTTCCCGACCAGTCCCAGATTTCTTCTATACTCATGGCTGCGGCCGCCGCCCTGGTTTCGATTCCGGTCCTGGCCACGGCCCTGAAGGGATTTCTTTCCAGCCCCCCGCAGGACTATACGGAGCAACTGGTCTCCCTCGCTCTCCTGGCCGCCATGGCAAGCGGTGATTTCATCACCGCGACTCTGGTCCCGCTCTTCATGGGCCTGGGGCATTTCCTGGAGGAGCGGTGCATGGCAGGGACCCAGGCGGCCATAGACAAGGTCCGCGAGCTCCATGCGCGCCGGGCCATGCGGCTCGTGGATGGCGTGGAAGAACAGGTGACTCCCGATGAATTGCAGGTTGGCGATCGGGTCATCGTGCGCCCCGGGGAGATCATCCCGGCGGACGGCACCGTCGTGAAGGGCCAGGCCTCGGTGGACCAGGCGCCGGTGACGGGGGAGTCCACGTACGAGGAGGCGGCCCCCGGTCGGCCTGTGTTTGCAGGAGCAGTGAGCCTGGACGGGATGCTGACCGTGGAAGTGACGGGCGTGGGCAACAGCACGGCTCTCGGCCGGGTTCTCGAGTTGCTCCGGGAAGCAGGTGCCTCTAAGTCTCCGGTCACCCAGCTGCTGGAGCGATATGCCGGGCACTACATGCCGGTGGTGATCCTGATTGCCGCGGCTGTTCTCTTCATCACCACCGACCTGACCCGCGCAATTGCCGTCCTCGTTGTAGCGTGCCCGTGCGCATTCGTTCTGTCCAGCCCCACTGCAATGGTCGCGGCTCTGGCTGTGGCCTCGCGATTCAGCATCCTGATCAAGAACACTCGATTCCTCGAGTCCGTGGCCGAGGTGGACACCCTCGTTCTGGACAAGACCGGCACCGTGACCCTCGGCCGCCTTGCTGTCACCGGCGTTCATTCGACGGGCGGGCTCAAGGAGGAGGACCTGATCGCCGCCGCGGCCTGTGCCGGTTCCGGTTCGCTTCACCCGGCGGCCCGGGCCATCGTGGAAGAGGCCCGCCGGCGGGACCTGGCCTTCGAGACCCCTTCCCGGGTGAAGGAGGAGCCGGGCCTGGGAATGACCGTGGTCACCGCTGGCGGCACACTTCGCCTCGGGCGCCGGAAATGGTTCGAGGATCTCGGCTTCGAGTGCGGATCATCTCGAGGCGGGAACGGAACCAAGGTCTGGCTGGCCCGGGACGAGGAGGTCCTGGGCTTCGTGGACCTGGCTGACCGCCCGCGACCCGAGGCCCGGAAGGCCCTGGAGGAGGCCAGGTCCATGGGCGTGAACCGGTTCGTGCTACTCACCGGCGACAAAAGGATAGTGGCCGAGGCCGTGTCCGGGGACCTCGGCTTCGACGACTATGTGGCGGAGGTGCTTCCCGAGCAGAAGCTCGACATCGTGAAGCGGGAGCAGGGCGCCGGCAGGTGCGTCATGGTGGTGGGCGACGGCGTAAACGACGCGCCGGCTCTGGCCGGAGGAGACGTGGGCGTGGCCGTGGGCGCCATTGCCAACGAGGTGGCGGTGGGCAGTGCGGACATCGCGATCCTGGCCAACGATCTGCGGAGGATTCCGCAGATGATCGCTCTGGCCGCCCGCACCCGTCGCACCATCACCGTGAACATCCTGGTGGGCGCTGGATTCAGCGTCTTCATGCTCGTCCTGGCCTCCCTCGGCATCATCACACCCCTGGTGGGAGCCGTGTTGCACAACGGCGGAGCCATCTTCGTCCTCATCAACAGTGCGCGACTTCTCCGGTTGAGCGAATCGGATTTATGAACTTCATTTCTCGAACAGTCCTGAAATCGGGGCACCGATGGCTTTACACCAGCAGCCCCTCCAGCAGGCTCGGCGACCGGAGAATACTGGTCACCTCGCGCTCGTCCTCATCGCCCAGGATGTGGAGATCGAACTCGGGCTGTTCCTCGAGGGGGATCTGGTGCCCTGTCTCGTCACGTAGTATGCGGACGCGCGTGGAATAGAAGGAAGCGGGGCCGAAGACCACCTGACCCACTTCCCCCGAGGTCAGCTCCAGGATCGTGCCGAGGGGATAGAGGCCCGTGGTCTTGATGAAGTAGGACAGCATGCCGGGATGAAACATGCTTTTCATTCCCAGCATGATCTTGTAGGCCTCGAGGGGGGTATATGCCGCCTTGTAGGGCCGCTCCGTGGTCAAGGCCTCGAATACATCGCAGACCTGCAGCAGCTGGGTGACAGCGTCCATCTGGAAATCCTGCGGTGGAACCGGATAGCCCCTTCCGTCGTGAGTGATGTGGTGGCCGAAGGCGACCTGGACGGCCAGAGGATCCGGATTTTCTTGTTTCAGGAGGATCCGGGCGCCGAGCTCCGGGTGTTTCATCATCTCCTCCCTCTCCTCCTGCGTGAGCGAACCGGGCTTGAAGAGGATTTCCTGAGGGACCAGGGCCTTGCCGATGTCGTGGAGGAGGGCCGCACGGCAGATTCTGAGCAGGAGCTGTCGGTCGGAGACGAGAGACTTCATCAGGAGGCAGGTTCTGAGGCAGACCCGGATCGAATGGCGAAGGTTGAAATCGTCGCTCTCCTCGTTGCAGGCAATGACGAGCATGACCTCCGGCTGTTCCTTCAAGATCTTTAATACCTTGGCGGCAATTTCATAGACGCGATCCAGTTCCAGCTCGATGTTCCTGACCACGCGAATGGCCGAAGTCTGGAGCAGGTCGATCATGTCTTGATACAGCTCCACAGGGACCTGGAGAATCCTCAGCTCGTCGAGGGTTTTCCATAGCTCGTCGGCATCCGCACTGGAGTCGTTGAAAGGAGCAACGAATTGCAGGGACTTGATGTCGTTGTTGTGGAGGTTGGCGTTGAGGTCTCTTTCGCCCTTTATTTCCTTTCGTTTCTGGGAGAGAAGGCCGAGGAGGAAGGAGATGTCCCGCTTCTTGACGTTCTCCTCGAATTTGATTCCTCCTGTTTCGAGCTCCATGACGGCGTGGGTCAGCTTCTTTGCGTAGAGGCTCGCACCGAGAAGGGGTTTGTTTCCATGGACAATCCTGTCTTCTGCGATACCGATGGTGAGGGGGAATTCCTGCCCTTCCTCCTGCAGTTTTTTGAGGTGGGAGTGAATCAGGTTCACCGACCCTTCGACCCTTGCGTGGGCCGGGAAGTAGAGGATGCTGTTCATGATGCCCACGGCAAGTTCTCTGATGAAGGCATTCAGGGTTTGCACTGCTTCAGCCCTTCATCTTCAGCGTCCAGTAGACGGCCTTCTGGCAGTTCATGGAGGCCAGAGCCTTGCGAGCTTCCCGGCGGACTCTGGCCGGATGTCGGGGGAATATGCCCATCGATCGCTCTTGCATGAAAGAAACCAGGACCTCCGCCGTGTCATCGAGGTCGGCGTGTGCCAGAGCACGAACAGCAATCAGTGCTTTTGATTGATTGGGATCGGTGAGGAGGTTTTTGGCCTTTTTTATCATGGAGGAGATGAGGCCCGGATTTTCGGTATTTTCCCATTCCGAGGCCAGGAGCCCGTGGAAGTAGTTTTTCGTCACGGTTTTGATGTCATCGGCGGCATAGAGCCAGGACGCCGCCTTCTGGCTGAAAGGAAAGCGCTGGGCGGCCTGAAAGGCTTTCCGTCTTTCACTCCTGTCCGGGTCGTCAATCCAGACCTCGATGATCGGTAGGATCTCCGTAATCCTCAGCTTCTGTATCCAGCGCAAAAATCCCCTGCGCGCGAGCGTGTTCTGGCGGAGCCACTTACCACTCTTCAGGATTTTCTCCCGGCCCACTTCACGGAGTACGGTCTTCATGGCGGCCTTCTGGAGCTCATGCTGCTCCGAGGTCAACCTGTTGCAGAACGGATACAGCACTTCCGGCCAGAGAGTTCTTGCCAGTTGCGCGAAACTTGTGAGCTCCTGTCCGTTCTTCAGATTCAGTCTATCGAGGAGGATCTTCAGGGTTTCCTCGTCGACGATGTGAGACACCAGGGGTCTGACACTGCTGCCCATGTGGATCGTATGGATGCGGTCGAGCACCGTTCTCTTCAGGTCTTCCCTGGTCTCGGAGTCTTCCACGGCGTCCAGGAGTGATATGAGAAGGTCACAGAGAGACTCCAGGACCCGATCCTCCTCCTCGCCGTTCAGGAAGTGCAGGTAGAGCGGGAGAAACGCGCTTTCATGGGGTGAGGCCACGGAGACGGGTTCATCTGCTTTCGTGAAGAAAGCGTCGATCTCTCCGGTGATAGCGGTCACGTCTTCTTTGTCCACCCTGAACTTTTCGTCTTCGGGGATACTGTCAGGGGAGATGTCCATGTCCGGGGACGCAATACCGGCCTCATTCAGCTGGAGGAGATCGTCTTTGCGAGGGAAGAACTTCTTTGATATGTCCTGAAGAAGGATTTTGACCTGGACGGGAATCCCTTCCTCCTGAACCCTCGAGAGGGCGTCTTCGAATCGCTGGAGGGTCTTCTCGATGAGAGCATCGGCCTCTTCCGGAGCTTCCGGGTCTAATTCCTGTATCGCTGTCAGAAGGGCCTCGATAACGTCCACGCCTTTCGTGGCACCTTCTCCCTGGGAAGCGAATTTTTCCTGGAGGCTGCTCAGCTGATTGATCAGGGCCTGGAGATTTTCGACGGTAAGAATCGTATCCAGCTCGCGTTCACCGTGGCCGAAGGTGAACCTCTTGAAGACGGAACCGGATTTGTAGGTGGATTCTTCCAGGATCATGGCATCGGGAATTCCGGACCAGTCCGGAGGTCCGCCGTCTTTACTGTTCAGTTGTCGCAGGTTGTCGTTCAGAGTAGAAACGAATTTCAGGATGTCCCCCGGCGTGACGTCCTTGGCGATCAACACTTTCCTCAGGTTCAGGTCCTTCAGGTGGTTCCTCAGCTCCAGCAGCGGACCTTCCACCGCAATCATTTCGCGATTGACCTGGAATTCATCGTCCTCGACTGCGAGGGTCAGGTTCTGATTGGAGTCGCTCTCCCTGATCTGTCCAGCCACCTGGGCGGCCAGGCGGGGTATTCGTTCTCCGGTGCCGCGGAATATGGCCTCGCTTCGGATCAGGAGGCTCAGCGTCTCAAGGAATGTGGTATTGGCCCCACGGGATTGTTTCTTCTCGAGGATGATCATGGTATCCATCCTTGCGGCAATGGATGGATGTGAACCATGCAAGGGACAGAGGTGGACCGATCATGTCCGGCCCTGTGGATGTATTCCGAGGGCATATGGAAATGAGCGTACATGTTCAAACAGTGAATTTTCGAAATAATCATTTCCAGCTCGATGAACCGCTGGAACATGCTTCCGAGTCGACCACGTCTCGGGAGCAGATAAGGGGGGTACCCCCTGAGGGATCCCCTCATTTTTTGTTAACTTATTTTGCGTAACACATTGTCTT
>CAZAKZ010000151.1:0-12135 GCA_964485695.1 uncultured Planctomycetota bacterium
CCCTATTTTTATAGGGAGAATTCGGCCTCTCATCTGATTAGGCAACAACAACTAGGTAGTCATCTCCATTGACGAACCTGCGCTTGTATCCAGAACCCTCTCCGGGTAGCCTACCCGAAATGGGGTGAAATGGAGTGTAATCCAGTGTAATATGGCCCGTAAGGCCGGATCCGGATGTCCGGTCGCAGCAAGCGGTTACGGCCGCGCCGTTTTTTACTCGGTGGGATTTCGGACGCGCCTCATAACCCGGAGGTCGCAGATTCGAGTCCTGGCTCGGTAACCCAATCACCCAAGTTCACTCAAACCGCCCCCTGCAACACCCGCTCAAGCGTCTCCAGGTCGATGTTGCTCCCGGTGAGGATCACCGCCACGGTCTTGCCGGCCAGGCGCTCCCGCATCTTGAAGAGTCCGGCGAGGCTGGCGGCGCCTGCGGCCTCGGCCAGGTTGTGGGTGGTGGAGAGGTAAACGCGGATGGCTTCGGCGATCTCCGAGTCGGTGACCGTGATAAAGTCGGTGAGGCCTTCCAGGAGGGGTGGGAAGGTGAAGTCGTAGCAGTTTCGGGTGGCCAGGCCGTCGGCGATGGTGTCGGCGGTGGGTTTGGAGAGGGGCTCGCCCGCGTGCCAGGCGTCGTGGATGGCGGAGGCCCCTGCGGCCTGGACGCCGTACACGGGCAGGTCGGGTCGGAGCGCTCGCTGCACGGTCATGGCGCCCACCGAATGGGAGCCGCCGCCCACGGCCAGGAGGAGGGCGTCCAGGTCCGGCATGGCTTCCAGGATCTCCAGGGTCATGGTGCCCGTGCCGGCGATGATGTCCCGGTCGTTGATGGGGTGCACCATGTGGAGGTTTCGCTCCGTCACCAGGGTCCGGGCCTTTTCGTCTGTCTCGTCCCAGTCGCGTCCCGTTTCGATGAGTTCGGCTCCGTATCCCCGGATGGCACGGTTCTTCTCCGGGTTGTTTCCTACCGGTACGCAGATGGTCACTGGCACGCCGAGGAGTTTCCCGGCCCAGGCCAGGCCCAGGCCATGGTTGCCGCGGGTGGAGGCCACCACGCCGCGCTGTCGCTCTTCCTCGTCGAGGGCCGTGAGGGCCGAGAGGTTGCTCCGCACCTTGAAGGCGTTGGTGGGCTGGTGGTTCTCGTGCTTCACGAATACGCGGATGCCGTGGCCCACGACCTCGTCCAGGGGCGCGTAGGATCGCAGCGGTGTGGGTGAGAGGTGGGGCTGAATCCTCGCTCGGGCGTTCAGGACGTCCTGAAAGGTGATGGGCCAGGGGGCCATGGAGCTCCTCCATCGATCCCGGGCGGAGGGTGGGAATTCCTCGCGCCGGGTATAGAATACTGGGCCTGTGATAAGGTGATCCCTTCATTGATAATCCAAACACGGTGAAATTTCATGAGTCGAGCAGAAGAGCAAGACGACTGTTCGGATTCCGGGTGCTGCGGAGACGTGGACCGCCGGGATTTTCTGAAGGCGGCCGGTGTGGGTATTGCGGCTGCCTCCATCCCGGGATCCTCCCTGGCGTGGGCCGGAGCCCTGGACCGTCCGGGCCCCATCGGCGACCATCTCGTTCCCGCCCGGAAGAGGCTTTCCCGGGCCTGGGTGAAGGATCTCTACGCTCGCGGCAAGAGTCCCGTGTACCGCGGGAAGGACCTGGCGGCCGTGGGCATGCCGGTGGGGGGGATCGGTGCGGGGCAGGTCTATCTCCTGGGGGACGGACGCCTCGGGTGCTGGCAGATCTTCAACGGCCGCTACTTCTCGAGTACGGGGAGGACCAGTTACGCGCGTCGCATCCAGGAGGCGCACCTGGAACAGGGATTCGCCGTGGTGGTGGAGACGGGCGGGGAGACGCAGCTGAAGAAGCTGAATCGAGAGGACTTTTCCGACGTCGCCTTCACGGGCGAATACCCTGTCGGCCGCGTGAACTACCGGGACGACAGGTTCCCTGTCCGGGTGGCCATGGAGGCCTTCTCCCCATTCGTTCCGCTGAACGACGAGGACTCCACCCTGCCCGCCACGCTCTTCCACATCACCCTCAAGAACCGGTCCGACGTTCCGGTGAAGGCCGGGATTCTTGCCTGGCTCGAGAATGCCGTGTGCAGCCCCTCGGCGAGTGAGGCGCTCGTGGACCTGAGAACCCGCATCGACAGGGACGACGAGACCGAGACCTGCATCTTCCACACGGCCGCGGTACACGTGGACAGGAATCCTCCCCCTCCGGGGGGGAGGAAACCCGTGGTCCTGGCCGATTTCGAGGGATCGGACTACGGCGACTGGAAGGCCGCGGGCACCGCCTTCGGAAGTAGGCCGGCTAAGGGGACCCTCCCCCGGCAGCAGAAGGTGACGGGATTCCAGGGCAAGGGGCTGGTGAACACCTACCTGAAGCAGGACCGGCCCACGGGCACTCTCACCTCTCCGTCCTTTACGGTGTCGAGGAAGTTCCTGAACTTCCTCATCGGCGGGGGAAGCTACAAGAGCAGGACGTGCCTCGACCTGGTGGTCGACGGCAAGGTGGTGCACTCCTCCACGGGCAAGAACGACGAACGCCTCACCTGGCGCACCGTGGATTGTGCGCGCTGGCAGGGAAAGACCGCCCGTATCCGCATCGTGGACCGGCACCGGGGCGGCTGGGGCCACATCAACGTGGACCACGTCGAGCTCGCGGACGAGGCCCGGGTCGGGCCGGTGAAATCCCTGGATGGACGGCCCGACTTCGGATCCATGGCCCTGGCCCTGGCCGGCAAGGCCGCCGGCGAGGAGAGGACCGTGAAATGCCTTACCCGCCTGACCGGAATGCAGGCGGAGGTTACGCCCGCTTCCCGCGTGGTCCGGGAGAACACGGGGCGCTACGCCTCGGCCGTGGCGTCCGACCTGGAGCCCCTCGGCCCCGGCGAGGAGAGGACCGTGTCGTTCGTCCTCGCCTGGCACTTCCCGAATCTCGGGGCGGCCGGGATCAAGGGCCTCAAGAACCACCGCTATGCGACGCGGTTCGAGGACGCCCGGGCCGTGGCCCGGTATGTTCTCGTGAACCGGACGCGCCTCACCCGAGATACCCGTACGTGGCACGAGGCGTTTTACGGCGGCACCTTGCCGCGGTGGCTGCTCCACAGGATTCATTCCACGGTGTCCAACCTGGCCACGGGGCTCTGCTACGTCCTGGAGGATGGCCGGTTCTGGGCCTGGGAAGGGGTGGGATGCTGCCACGGCACCTGCACCCACGTCTGGAACTACGCCCACGCCCTGGCGCATCTCTTTCCCCGCCTGGAGCGGAGCATCAGGGAGAAGCAAGATCTCGGACCCGCGCTCATGGCCGACGGCCTCGTCCGGTTCCGGGGCGAGACGAACCGCCACGGCTATGCGGCCGACGGCCAGGCCGGCACCGTGCTCAAGTGCTACCGGGAACACCTCCTGTCCAAGGACGACGCCTTCCTGAACAGAAACTGGCCCCGCATCAAGAAGGTGCTCGAATACTCCATCCGCAAGGACGCCGACGCCGACGGCCTCATCGAGTGCAGCCAGCACAACACCTTCGACATCAACTTCCACGGGGCGAATACCTTCGTGGGTTCCCTCTACCTGGCGGCCCTCCGGGCCGGCGAGGCCTTGGCGCGGGAGCTGGGGGAGGAGGCCGAGGCCGTACGGTTCCGGAAGATCTTCGAGAGCGGCCGTGGCCTCACCCTCGATCGCCTCTGGAACGGCCACTACTTCTTCCAGGACGTGGATCTGAAGAAGCACCCCCGCCGCCAGTACGCCGACGGCTGCCTCTCGGACCAGCTCTTCGGCCAGGGCTGGGCCCATCAGGTCGGCCTCGGCTACGTCTACCCCCGAGAACACGTGCGCAAGGCCCTCGCCTCGGTGTGGAAATACAACTGGGCACCCGACGTGGGGCCCCACAACAAGGTCCATCCCCCGCAGCGCTGCTTCGCCGCCCCCGGCGAGGCCGGCCTCTTCACCTGCACCTGGCCGAAGAGCCGCCACCTCGGTCGAGATTCCGTGCTCTACCGCAACGAGGTGTGGACCGGCATCGAATACCAGGTGGCGGGCCACATGATCCGGGAGGGCCTGGTGAAGGAGGGTCTCGCCATCGTCCGTGGCATCCACGACCGTTACCTTCCGCAGAAGCGCAACCCCTACAACGAGGTGGAATGCGGCGACCACTACGCCCGCGCCCTGGCGAGCTGGGGCGTGTTCACGGCCCTGCAGGGATTCGAGCACCACGGCCCCGGGGGGCACCTGGGCTTTGCCCCCCGCATCTCGCCGGAGGATTTCCAATCCGCCTTCACCGCGGCCGGAGGCTGGGGCGTGTTCGCACAGAAACGGGCCCGGGGCCGCCAGGCCGATACGGTGGCGGTCCGGTGGGGCAAGGTGAAGCTGAAGAGCCTTGCCTTCGAGGTGCCGGACAAGCTCTCCGTGAAAGAGGTTTCCGTGACCGTGAAGGACCTCTCCTTGAAGGTGGCGTGGTCTCAGGATCACGGGCGCCTCACCCTGAAGCTTGCGAACTCCCTTGTCCTCAAGGCCGGAGAGGAATTACGGGTTGAGGTGTCCTGAGGGGGGATCGGACTTCACGCGCGTGTCAACCCGCCTGTAGCTCCTGGAGCCGGAGTACCGCGCAGCAGGCCGGCGATGCTAATATCTTCGTCCAGGTCAGGCCAGTGGATTCCTTCGCCATCCCCGACCAGCTCATATTTCTTTCGTTGCTCGACCGTGGCATGGAGAAGGCGGGGAAACCATGCGAGGGGGACGCCAAGACGACGACCATCAACGAGCTCAATGACCAGCTCGTCTTCCGTGACCTGCACCGTGTTCGCGCGGGGATCGCCGTTAGGGACCAAAGAATTCATTCCACGCCTCCAGTAGATAATCCCGTTTCTCGTTCACGAGTTTTTCGATTTCGCGTAACGCACGACCACTGAACTTTTCGAAGATGCCAGCCTGATCGAGGTTAGCCAGAACTTGGCAAGACTGCGGTCGCGTTGAACGTGGATATGCGGAGGTTCATCACCTTCGTTGCTGTAGAAGAAAAACCGAAGCGGGCCGATACTGAGAACCGTCGGCATATCTCTTTCCGTCCATTTTTAACACTATCATACCAGGTCCCACGGCCTGTGGCACCTGGTATCTACTCTTCCGTTCGCCATTAAGAATCGTGACTGCATCGTACAGAAAAAGGGCCCCTTCGGCGGGGTCGGGCCTCGCCGAAGGGGTCAATAAAGCGTTCTTGGTCGATTACGGTCTGAAGATGGTCCGGCCATACATGCCGCGCATATAGTCGTTGGAGTAGGCGTCCCGGAGCACCGTGGCCTCGTCGGGACTGACGCCCTTCGCGACCTCCTCGAGGGAGACGATTTCCCCGCTGCTGTTCTTGACGATCTTGTCGGGGTCGAACTTCTCGATCTGGCCAGTGTTCTCGTTCACGTAGCCCCCCATCTCGCTCCAGTGGTCACCGTACATCTCGGAGATGGCGTCCTGGGTTTCCCAGTGCTTCTGGTTTATCTCCTTGTCGATCTTGTTCATCTGGTTCCAGGTGTTCTGGAGCACCTTTGCGCGGCCGGCCTCGGCCTTGTGCACGCGCTTGATGTACCGGGTGGTGTATTTCATCGAATCCTGGATGCGGTCCAGGACTGGGGAGGCGCTGAGGAACTGCTCCTTGGGCGCGCACCACCCCTTGCACCACACGTCGGTCTGGACGTACTGTCCCGTGATGCCACCTGAGAAAACGAGCTGCGAGATGGCGCAACAGAATGCGATCTGGACGACCCCGCTGCGGGATTGGGTCTCGGCCAGGCAGTCGAACACGGCCACGTCGAATCCTCCGGCCTGGAGATTGCCGAGGTTCCGGGCCAGGGAACCGAAGATCTGCTTGCAGATCCGGGTCAGAACCGGATTCGGCTTCACCGAGGTGACTCGGGCGCCTTGGTAGACCTGGTTGATGGAGGCCTGGACGCACTGCTGGGGCGATTGGAACACGGCCACCTTGTATCCGCGCATGGCGTAGAGGGGCAGGCGCAGCATGTTCTGGCTGCAGAACTTCGGGGTGACGCTGAAGGCGCGGGCCTCGGGATTCCGGGGGTCGTACGCCTCCCAGTCGATCTCGTTCTTGGTCACGCGGCCCTCGGAGGTGACCACGTTCCACCCCATGGGCACTTCCAGCGTGACGTTGTTCCCGGGGGAGCGGTAGCGGGTCCACCGCCCCTTGGGAAGGGTGAATCCGAAGCCCTGGACGATTTTGGAGAGCAGGGGCAGCTCCGACTGAAGACGGCCCTGGGGCGCCACCACGCCCATGACGAAGGCCATGGAACCGCCGGCGGTCATGATGGCCAGGAACTTGCCCTCGACCCGCTGTCCGGCGATGTTTGTGGTGAACGCGGCGTAGGTCTCGGTATCGGAGCCCCCCTCCAGGATGCGGGCGCGGTAGTTCGGGTCCAGGCGGCTCGAGACCTTGATGAACTGGGTCGCCAGGCGGCCGGCCGTGGTCTTTCCGCGCGGCATGATCGGCGTCATGAAGGCGGCGGTGGGTTTGCCGTTCGTGCGCTCCACCGACAGGATCGACCGCCCCCGCATGCGTGCGAAGAACCCCGGCGGCACGTAGGCCTGGAATCCGAGGAATTCGCTGTTGAACGACTGCCACCCCTCGGGGCAGGGCGGGCGGCTCGCCATGGTCTCCCTCTTGCGCTGCACTTGCTGGCGGGGCTGGCCGTCGTCGCCGGAGATTTCAATCCTCGCTGCGGCCGTGGTGAACACCACCACCGACACCGGAATCGGCGTTCCGGTCCGGGCCGACCGGAATCCTCGCTTGCGGGCGGAGTTGAGCTGTACGGCGTAGGTGGTGCCGGGCTCCAGACGGCCGATGCGCAGGCGGCAGCACCGCGCGTCTGCCCAGGGCCTGCGGTTGTCGCCCTGGGGCGGCGGGAACGTGCCCTGATTCGATTTCATGAATGACCAGCCGCCGGTATTCATGGCGCAGTCGAAGTGGAACCGGATCTCACTGATGCCCACGGGAACGTTCATGGCACCACTTGCGGGCTCGGATCGTACGAGCCTCTGGGCCTCGGTCCGGATCGTACCGATCCCCATCAGCATTGTCAGGAATATTGCGCTCGAGAGTCTCATGGTCGGGTCTCCTTGGTTTCGGGAGTCGAGGTTTCATTCCACAGGCGCTGACGTGCGCCTCACTCGGAACCACGCAATCTGGCTGAGAATCCCATCAGGTTTTTTCTGGGGCCGTCAATTTTTCGAGAGACGTCATAACCCGTTTGTCAGAAATACACTGCCGTGTTGCGGCCGAGCGGCCCGGTGTCCGGCCTCGCCTTGAAATGCGGCGATCCTGCCTCTACACGCTTCCCCTGGACCCGGCGATTCAGAAAGGCGAGCCCGGAAATGAACCCACGACGAGTCTGTGTCTACTGTGCATCGAGCCGCAAGTGCGATCCCGACTACTTCGAAGCCGCACGAACCCTGGGCCTCGAGCTGGCCCGCCAGGGTCTGGAGGTGATCTACGGCGGAGGTCGCGTCGGTCTCATGGGTGCCCTGGCCGAGGGCGCTCTGGAGGGGGGCGGCAAGATCACCGGGGTCATTCCCGCCTTCATGCTGGAGCGGGAATGGGGCCACACTGGCCTAACCGAGCTCAGGGTGGTGGAGGACATGCACGCCCGCAAAAGCCTCATGATCCGGGAGTCGGACGCCTTCGTGGCCTTGCCCGGCGGATCGGGAACCTTCGAGGAGCTGTTCGAAGTGCTCACCTGGAAGCGCCTCGGATTCGTCACGGGACCGGTGGTCATCGGCAACCTCAAGGGCTACTTCGATCCCTGCATCGCTCTTCTGGAGCGAGCCATTGCCGAGCGGTTCATGAACGAGCAGCATGCCGCCATGTGGACCGTGGCCGACTCCGTGGCGGAGATCCTGGAGAGGATCCAGGATGCGCCACCGTGGAGCTCCAGCGCCATCGAGTTCGCCGGCGTGTAATTCCGGGATTCCAGGTCAGAAAAGATTTCCGACCCCTTTGCGCTCCGGTAGTCGAGTCCCGCCATGACATTCCTCGCCGGAAAACTCCCGGCCCGTGGATGCCGATAAGTAATCTTACTTGCTTGGGATCTACGTCGAGGAAGGGGGGCACCGCACATGACCACCATGACCCGGGGGGAAACTGCGGCCCAGGCCACGGCCAGGGCGATCCGGGAGCGCCTGGGTGAGGTCATGGTACTCGAGGAGGCGGTGTCCATGCAGATCCTGGTGGCGCTGCTGGCCCGCGGCCACGTGCTCATCGAAGGTATTCCCGGAACCGGAAAGACCCTCCTGGCCCGGACCCTGGCCCGCATCGTCGGCCTGGACTTCAAGCGGCTCCAGTTCACCAACGACCTGATGCCGTCGGACATCGTCGGCTCCTCCATGTGGCGGCCCGACGCCGGGGAATTCGTCTTCGTGCAAGGCCCCCTGTTCACCCACGTCCTCCTGGCCGACGAGATCAACCGCACCAGCCCCCGCACCCTGTCCTGCCTTCTCGAGGCCATGGAGTGCGGCCGCGTCTCCGTGGACGGGGCCCCCCTGGAGGTGGCGAATCCCTTCTTCGTCCTCGCCACCCGGAATCCCATCGAATTCCACGGCACCTATCCCGTACCCGAAGCCGCCCTGGATCGCTTTCTCATGCGTGTCGCCCTGGGATACCCGGATCGGGATGGCGAGATGCACCTCTATCTGGGGCGAGATCCCGAGACGGTGTTCGAGGACATCGAGGCCGTGCTCTCGCGGAAGGCCCTCCTCGCCCTCATGGCCGAGGTGGATACGGTGCACGTCAGCGAAGCCGTGGCACGCTTCTGCTACGATGTGATCGCGGCCACGCGCGAGGACGAGGCCGTGGCCCTCGGAGCCAGTCCGCGTGCGGCCATCATGTGGCTCCGGGCCGCCCGCGCCCACGCCTTGCTGGAGGGGAGGATCCACGTCCTGCCTGACGATCTGAAGGTCCTGGCCGGGCCGGTGCTGGCGCACCGCATCGTCCTCCATGGAGGCGGGGATGCGGGCGATCGGGTGGGCCGCATCCTCGAGCGGACATGCGTGGCGCTGTGAGCCTGCCCCGGCTCAATGCGGTCGGATGGAAGGGACTGCTCTTCCTCGCCGGCCTGGTCACGGCCTTTTTTGCCGCGCCGTACACCAACCTGTTCTTCCTGCTGCTGGTGTTTCTCGTGCTGCTGGGGGGACTCGACTGGATCTGGACCTGGAGGAACCTGGCCGGCGTCGACGGCGGCTTTGGTACGCCGGAGCCGGTGCCGTCCGGCGTCGAGGTGCGCTTAAGCGGATGGATCGATCCCGGCCCCCGCTCCAGGTTCGCGGTGGATCTCTCCCTCGAGGTCGCCGGGGTCGGCCGGGTGGACCTCCCCTGCAGCCTGGCCACGGCCCGGACCGAGGTGGGAGGGGTGCTCGAGGCGCTGCCCCGGGGGATCTACGCCATCCCCGCGGCGGAGCTGACCTCCACGTGGCCCCTCGGATTCCTCCAGGTCCGGCGGCGGATCCCCGCGTCCGAAGACCTCGTTGTCTATCCGGCACCGCGTGAGCGGACCGGAAGTCGTAGCGGTGCAGGCGGGGAATACGGTGTGTCGGGCGTGGCCGGTGGGGTAATGCAGCCGTCAACGCTGCGGGAGTACCGTCCCGGCGACGCCCTCAGGCAGGTCCACTGGAAGGCCAGCGCAAGGCGAGGGGACCTGGCAATCCAGGAGTGGGAAGACGGTACGGGCTCCGGCTTCGAGGTGGTCCTGGACCGCCGCACCGACGGGGTGATCCTGGAGGAAAGCCTGTCCACGGTGAGCACCCTCGTCCACGAGGCGCGGGCGCTGAAGGAAGTGCTGACCCTGCACACCCAGGGCCTTTCGGCCTCTTTCGGCAGCGGGCATCGGCCCTGGGCCGAGGTGTTGAGGTTCATGGCCGGGGCAAAGACCCTGCCGGTGGATCATGCGCCTCCGCCTCCGGCTTCCCCCGAAATACTCCGGCTTCCTTCGGGGAGGGGAGACCGGTCATGAGGGCGGCACTCAGGGCGGCCATGATCGTCCTGGTACTCATCAATCTCGCCTTCGTATTCATCACCGAGTCGGCGAGGTGGTCCTGGTTGGGCCCTCTCGTGGCCCTTACCCTGGCCTCTCCGATCCTCGTGCATCTGGCCCGCTACTTCCTCTATCGTTTCGCCTGGAACGTCGCTGTCCTCAGCGTCTTCACCCTCCTCGTCCATCACGTGACCACCGCCGGCGCCCAGCACCTCCTGGAGGACGGCCTGTTCCTGGCCGGCCTGTGTCAGGTGCACCTGGTGAACAACATCACCCACAAGCAGAAGCCGGATATCCTCTTCTTCAACTCCTTTCTCATTGTGGTGGTCACCAGCTTCCTCTGCTTCGACGTTCACTACTGCATGCTGTTCCTCCTGTATGCACCGGTGCTGGTGGTGGTCATGCAGCTGCTGACCCTGGCCCGGTCGGGGTCCGAAGTGCCGGCCGCGACTCTGTGGAGGTGCGTTCGGGAGGGGGGAGTCCGGAGCGGGGTTCTGGTGGCCCTGACCTTCCTGGCCTTCTTCTTCGTCCCGCGGGATTTCCACCGCCGCGGCTTTGTCAGGAACATCCGGCTCAAGAAACCGGACGCTCTGAGGCAGGTGGGATTCAGCGACCGCATCGACCTCGGGCGATCCGGGGCTGCGATGGAAGACAATCGCGTGGTCATGCGAGTGAAGTTGCTGGACGGGACCCGGGCCGATGTACCCGCGTGGTGGCGCGGCGCCACCCTGGATCGATTCGACGGCCGGGAGTGGAGGCCGGTGCGCAACGCCGTCTCTCCCCGGCCCTGGGTCAGGTGGGACCGGAATGAATGGCGGCGAGGAGGAGAAGAGCGCCGGGCGAGGGTCGAGGTCGAGGTACCGTCGCCGAGGACGGCAAGGCTCTTCACTCCCCTTAAGGCCACCCGCCTCGAACTCACCCGGCCGACAGTATGGAGACGCGTCCTGGTCCTGCCGGACCTCACCTTCTGCTATGCGGTATCGGTGAAAGACCGTCGGTGCCGCAAGTACGTCCTCGACATCGGAGCCTCCGGGGCCTTCAAGCCGATCCGGCGCCGGATGAAGGAGTCCGCCTCGAGAGTACATCTGCACCTGGATCACAGGGTGGTACCCGGAGCCGCCGACATCGCACGGGGCATCCCCGGGGGGCGGCAGAGCCGGCGGGAGCGGGTGGAGTGCATTCGCCGGCATCTCCAGGACAACTACCGCTATCTTCCCCCGGGAGCTGTCGGCGCGGCGGGAAGCCTCGAGGCGTTCCTCCAGGGGCAGGGCGGAGGGCACTGCGAGTACTTTGCGACAGCCCTGGCCGTGCTGCTGCGTTCAGAGAGGATTCCGTGCCGGGTCGTCACGGGATTCCGGTCCGTGGAATGGAACGACACCGGCACCGTTCTCACCATCCGTGCACGCCATGCCCACGCCTGGGTGGAAGTGCTGGACCGCAGTGCGGGCTGGTACACGGTGGACGCCACCCCCGGGTGGAATGGCTTCGAAGCCGATGCCGGCGGCGGCCTGTGGAAGAACCTGCAGGCCTATGCCGGCAGCCTCTGGAACCGGGTGACCGGATTCGACGAGAAGGCGCGGGCCGGAGCCGCAGCGTGGGTCAGCGCCCTGCCCGGCCGGACCCTGGCCCTGGCGAAGGCGCAACCTCTTACCGCGATTCTCGCCGTGGCTGGAATCGGACTCGTTGCCTGGCTCCGTGTCCTCCGTCGCCGTCGCCGCACCCCCGCGCCGGTCCGGCACTACTGCGGTTGCCTGCGAAAGCACGGCCTTTCCCTCGAGGCCGGGGAGACCCCCCGGGAGCTTCTGGAACGCGTCCGGCGATCGACCCTTGCATCTTCCAGAGTCCGCGACTTGCACCTGGCCACGGAGGAGCACGAGAAGGAGCGGTATTGCATCCCTTCAGACGGCTGAGTTGTGTTTTCAGGTCTTTCCGGCTCCCCGAAGAACACCTGATGCAAACTCGCAGTCACGAGTTGTGAACTGACGGTTTCGCCCCTGTACCTACCGAAAACTCGAAACGCCGGCTACGAAAGCGGTTGCGATGCCGCTTAAATCGAACCTACCTGTGCTCTCCAAGGACATATGTCCGATAAACATGCACGAGTTTGTCCG
>CAZAKZ010000152.1:0-12128 GCA_964485695.1 uncultured Planctomycetota bacterium
CCTAAATCCTTTGCAGGTACCGAGTTGCGCTGCACGATTCGAACTTACACTCTTTCGATAACGCTGATTGCAGGCATAGAAAAATGCGTTCCGTAGCCGGTCTTCTCTTCTTCGCTTTGAACGGATCGGCGATTGCGGGCTGTTCAGCTGGTGGGGACTGCTGTGCCGAGGCTGTCGCATCACTATCGTTTAAATTGATCGAGCCCGGTGGTCGGTTCAGCTGTTTCTCGAGGGTTTCTTCTGAAGGTGGTGCTTCATAACCCTCATCGAGAATTTCGTACTGAATCGCAACGATGAGCGCCGTGAGTACAACGAGGATGGCCAGAACGGCGAGGCCTCGCGAAACCATGGCTTATTCCGATCGGCACTAACGACGAAGGCATTACGAGAGACTGACCACAAAGACGGCTGCTGAGTTCAGCGACTTTGAATAATTCCGCTTGGCTACATTCAGAATTCTCATTATTTCTTCAATATTTCCTCAACGTCAACAGATGCGTAAACTCGTTTGCCAAGCAGAGACTGGAATGCGTCCTGAAGGGCCGGTTTCAGGTCTTGAAGCAATTCGCGATCGCTGTATGACCCCTTGCTGGCAGATGACTCCAGCTTCTTGAAAAGACTCAGCAGCATCTTCGTGACTTGAGATTTCTGTTTTTTGTGTTCACCAAGGGCTCTTATCGCTGTTGAACGTGTGCTCTTATCTCCAGCTTGTGCAAACTTGAAGATGAGTTTTAATGCTTTTGAGCTTTGGACCTTCCCGAGTCCCTCGAGCAGGGCTTGAATCACAACAGGCTTCTTTTTTATTTTGGAATTCTTGAGCGACCTGATGAATGTGGGGGCTACATCTTGCTGGCCTGAATTTCCAAGGGCTCGTATTATGGTCACCTGGATTGCTTCCTCATCCAGGCTGACCAGCACCTTGCACAGAGCTTTCCGGGCGGATGGCAAATATATATGGCCCGCTATGATCTTCACATTGTATTCGATCTGATCAGTCTTTCTCTTTTTCCTTGCCAGCTTGAGTCCTTCAACTGCATTTTCAACTTCTTTATGTGCAGCCGAAACATCTGTATATTTCAGGCTCTTGCACATGAGTTCACCGGCACGCATTAATTCATTTCTCCGGCTGATTTTCCCATATACACTGATACAGAATCGAGGACCATTTTTAAATCGGATACCAAATAGTGCTCGCCCAATGTCGCCCTTTTCTTCCTTGGGGACGCAGAATGTTCCGAGCAAGTCATGACCGTCGGGATGCGAAAATCTGGTGCGTGCCTCCACCTTCTCGTTCAAAGCTTCAGCATCCATCGCCTTGAATAACGTCGGCTTTCCTGAGCGCTTTACCAGTATCCGGTCTTTGGTGCTGGACTGGATGAACTCGTACATCAAGTTTTCAGCATCTTTGCATGGTTTCTTTTCAAATTCTGGTGGCAGCCTGTAGGACAATCCCGTACTCAGGTCCATCTCCCGCTTCTCCATGAACGGGTCCAATCCGGATTCACCGGGCAGGAGATATGTGCTCATCATCCAGCGCATGATCTTCATTGCCGCCTTGCCGCTGCCTTTTTTATGATATACCGTCAAATCAATGATATGCCCTCTGGACGTCTCCAGCACAGCGCAGATCATTTCTGTTCTTTTAAAATCCTCGTTATTATCGAGTTTAGTCAACACGAGTATCGCCGATGGTTTTCCACCCGCTTTCAGATTTTTGATCGTTTCTATTTCACAACCTGGAAACTGGGTAATAGAACTTTGTGGTAATTCTTCGATGTACTGGTTGAGAGAATCAGCCTTTGTATCCTCAATGGTGATGGAAAAACACCCGCTTTTGTTGCCATAAAAGCCGGCCACCACACCCTCCAGGGGCTTCTTGGAATCGGATTTCTTGAATCCCTTCGGAATCCATAGCTCGAAACCAAGATTGTAGTTCTTGAAATAGAGGCCGCGCTTGACCTGTGTTTCGCCCACCGCACAGGCAAGGAATATAAACGAAAAAATGAGTAGATACATTTTTCCGAACGATTTCTGGATTCTCTGCATAATGGGCATGATGGTTCCTCCTGCAGTTCCTGATTCTTCGACCTCGACGACCTCGTTCGATGTCATGATTGTCCACGATCGGCGTGGAGATGACAAGAGAGAAATCAGACCCGGAAACAGATGTCTTCAATCACGTCGTGATCGTGAAGGAGAAGGTATTCGAGATCGACTTCACGCCGGACGGAGCGCTGCCCGAGAGGGTCAGGAACGCCGTGTGCAGGCGCAGGCCGATTAGCACCGAAAGGCCGGGCAGGATCAGCTTCGCGGTTCCCTTGCCGGCGGCATCCAGGAAGCCGGAATATCCGCTGAACACCGTGGGGAGAGATCCACTGACACTGGCGACCAACAACCCGTCGGGGCTCAGACCGAGTTTCCGCTGATCGATGGGAATCGGTCCGGTGCCGAGGGAGGTGCCGAGCTGGAACGGAAGCATGGAATCGGCCGGCGCGGTCAGATCCAGATTCACGGTGCCCCCCGGTCGGGGTGATCCACTTCCGTTCAGCGAGACAACGGCGCAGGTGAGGCGCATCTTCAAGCCGCGTGCATCCGAGGCCGCGGCGGTTGTGGCATTGTAGGCGCCGGCGCCCCATGCGATGATCCGCCAGTAATTGAGTGTCAGGTTCGATTCCTGCCTGTCCGTGGTGGAGGTGGCGCCAACGAGCGTCCCGCCCTGGTAACGGAGCTCCACCGTGAGATGATCGATGCCGTTGTAGGTGAACGGCCGGGTGAGCTTGATGGGGCTCCACTGATTTGCAGTCCGGGTAAATGTGATCGCACCCGCCGGAATGACGATCTGGGGATTGGGTATGTTCGTGGCGAACGTGGTGCTCGGCGGCATGAGAGTCGTATGGCTCATGCTCATTTCGAACATCGTAGCTTTGAACACGACCGAAGAACAGGGTGCGAAGGCCACGTCCGTGATCAGACAGGCCTTTCCGCCCAGGAGCGAGGACGGCGCCACGAGCTGGTAGCGGTAGACGCCGGAAGCGGTGGACCAGTTCGGATTGAACTGGATGTGGTTACACGACCCCGTGCCGGGCGTGTTGGAAGGAACGTAGATCTCGTCCGCCCGGATCCCGCTGGCCATGGCGAAGACGAGAGCGACCGTCAGTATGGGCCTCATGTCCGACTCCATTCTCCGGAACGGATGGCGATCTCCTTGAAGAGCGAGGTGGATTACCTGAGCCTTATTTTACCTGACCGGAGCGAGTTTACCGTATATCGCAATTTTCTGATCCCATTGAATTTCGGCGCAGCCACTACAATATTTTGATACGTAACGGGTTACACGCCCTTCAACCTGATCATAACCGTCTGCTTGGCGCCGGAGGTGATCCTGACTGTCTTCTTCCATGGCTTGTATCCAGGGGCGGTCACCTGGATGACGTATTCGCCGGGGAGAAGTTTCAACGGGGGTAGCTTCCCTTCCGCATCCGTCAGGGACAGCATTCGTCTGGCTTTTTTCGAAAACTGGATCGCCTTGGCGCGTGTCGGAGGCTGGTTTGCACGCATGCGCTCCCGCGAGTAGGTAAGCCTCATTTCGAGCCAGGTGTGGTCAAGGGCGAATCCTGCGCCGTCGGTCCGCACAATCCTCACGTTCGCACCCTGAATCGGCTTCTCGTCGTTATTCGTGACCAGAACTTCGACCCGGGTGAACGGCCGGACCACGAGTTTGACCTCTTGCCTCGGCCCGGTTCGCGTGACGACCTGAAGAGCTCCACCATAGCGCGCACCGGACCGCCTTGTCTCCCCGTATAGCACCAGCTTGCCTACCGGAAGCGACCGGATCTCGAAACGTCCGTGCTGGTCCGTCCTCATTCTGCGCACCTTCTTCGGCGGATCGACATCGAGATGCCACACCTCCACCGATGAGGACGTATCAGCGCGACCTGACGGGATCTGCACGACGCCGAAGAGGGTGGCACCTCTCGATACCACCAGCAGCACGGGAGCTGCCGCACCGACCTCCGGAAGCTCCACGGATCCGGCGGTCGACCGCTGTCCATCGGGCGACAGTGCGGCGAGCTCGTACCTACCTGGCTGCAGCTGTAGCGAGAACCGCCCTCCCAGGTCGGCGAAAACGCCGCTCGGACGGGTCGATCGGGTGGGCCGGGGCGGCTCGGTTCCCCCGGGCCCGGAGAGCATGGCGCCCTCTATCGAGAATTCCGTCACCGGTCGACCCGAGGCTTCGTACACCACCTGTCCGGTGACGGTCTTTATTCTGTGCAAAGTGAAGACGAGACCTGAGCGCTCCCCCTCGATCTTGCCGACGGTCGCGGTGCTGAAGCCCGCTTTGCTCACTCGTATCATGTACGAGACTTCCACATCGCTCAGTCCTTCGACCTTGAACATTCCCTGCGCGTCGGTGAAGGCCCACCACCGCATTTGTTGAAGGCGGTATGAGGCATTGCCATAAGGAGGAAACATCGCCGTCCAGATCGCTGCCCCAACGACCGGCACACCATCGCCATCGACGACCCTGCCCGAGATGGCCTGCCCCACCGAGAGGGACACGTTCGCCTGGGTGCACCGTCCGCTCGAGACCTGCACTCGATCAAGCCGCGCATGAGCGAACCGCGATTGAGACGTGCCGAGACGTCCTGCCGGTACCACCTCGATGCGGTAGGTCCCTTCTGGAACGCCGTCGATGTCATACCGGCCGTCCGTCCTCGAGTAGACGCTCCGCCGGCTGAAGTAATAGGTGTCGCGGGTCGCAGGATTGAACGCCGGTACATCGAGCAGGACCTGCGCCGAATCGACGGGCTCTCCGCGATCGTCGGTGATACGACCGGAAATCGAGCCGCCGCGTTTCAGGTGAATAACGATACCCGTCTTTTCTTCTCCAATCCCGAAGGACATCGGCGGCGTGGCGGCCCAGGCAAGCCCCGGCTTGTGCGCGTAGAGTGGCCGCTTCGGAATAACGGAATCGTGCGAGGACCGCGTGGTGACCTCGAACCTCCCCCGCTCGTCGGTGATCGTACGTTCTGAGCCGGCCATGATGGAAAACTCGTCCTGGACACGCATGGAAAGCGGCGACGTGCCCACGAAAGCCCCTGCCACCGGATTGCCATCCGGCCCGAGAACACGCCCGGTCAGCACGGTCCCGCGCAAAACCTGGAAGTCTTGCACGATCCTGGATCCGATGCCCTTGGAAGCGAACACCAAACCACTGCCGTACTGAACGTACCCTCTCGCCCGTACGATTGCTGAAGCCGATTCGTGGAGGCTCACGGCGGCCAGCTCATAGCGGCCGCCTTCTTCGGTCATGCATCGCTTGCGGCGGTTGTTCCAGAGGTAGACTTCTGCCCCGGATACGCCTCGACCGGATCCCTTATCGATGACCCGGCCCTCAAGGTCGTAGCCGCTGCCCACGACCAGATCCCTCACCGTCTCCCGATCAATAAAGATCTCCACATCATTAGACCTCGAGCAGGCCTGCCTCCCGTCAGTGAGCATAGCGTTCACATGATAACGCCCCGGAGCCAGCGCCTCGAATCGATACGCACCCGTCTGGTCCGTGTGTGATACTGCGGTCGGCGGCCTCCGGAGCGCGTATCTATCATTCAGCGCATCCGCAAGCGTTTCGGCATAGACAGCCACGGTCGCATCGATGCCGGGCGATCCGTCTCTGGCAATGAAAACTCCGCCACGCAGGACGCCCGGTTTGCCGAGGACGAAATCCATGCGCGTGAAAGGATTGGCGAAACACCGCCTGGAATTGTGGCGGGCCGCGGAGGCCTCGACCACGGAGCGGTCCTCCAGCGGTTTCAGAACATACCGGCCGCGCTCGTCCGTGCGGGTAGAGATCAACTCCTTCAGCTCAACCGCGCCTGGTGAGAACCGGAACGCCCGGACCGTGGCATTTGGAATGGGCACACGATTCTGATCCGTGACCACGCCGACGATGGAGCCCCGGGCAGGCTCGAGCGAGATTGGCGCGGCCTGCGCCTCGGGTTCCTTCTCTGCGACCTTGGCGGCCACTTCGACCTCTTTGCCCGGGGCCGATTCAGACTCTGCAGCTTTCTCATTGGTCGTCGGTGTTGACTTGACGGTCTCACTGCCGGGCAGATCGACCTTGTCGTCCCGAGGCCAGAACGCATACGCTACACCGAGGGCAGCGATGACGGCTATCCCGATCTTCACCTTGGTGCTCATGATGAGTGCTCCGGTAAGGAGGGATGCTGTTGCGGCACCCGCGGCGACTTCCGACGAGGCCCTGGCGATCAGCGGCAACAGCGCCGTACACCAGCTCTTTCGGCCACCGAATTCGCGGTCGAGGCGGGCGCGTAGTTTCTGGAGGCCGCGACGAAGGCGGCCCTCGACTGCCTGGCTCGAAACACCAAGGAGTGCGGAGATCTCTCGCGGCGGCAGGTTCTCGAAATACCGGTAGAGGATGGCCGAGCGGTACGGCTCCTCGAGCGAGAAAACAGCTCGTGTGACCTGGATCCGTGCTTCTTCCCGCTCCTGGATTTCACCGACCGACGGAATCCGTTCCGACCTGGCGACAGCTCGTTCACGTTTCTTCTGGTGGGCGTTCGCCCGGTACCGCATGAAGGCCAGGTTCCGTACCACCCGACGCAGCCAGGATCGTGAGGCTCCGGACTTCATCCGGGGAGTCTCCAGAACCTTGACCCATGCATCCTGGACAACGTCCTGGGCCGAGTCTTCATCCAGGACCAGACGATGCGCAAGATCACGTATCCAGGCGTCTTGAGCCAGGAGATCCTTCAGAACGTACTGCCGGTATTTCATGGTGTCAGAAGGTTGAATGCCGTCATGAGGAGAAACCCGACAACTCGAAGCACTCATATTTCATTATGCCCGGGACGGCGGAAAGGGTGGAGAAGAATCGCAGTCGGGTGGATACCGAGTAACCTGTGCCGGACAAAGAGATTAGATAGATTGGCCGGGAGGGACGAATGGCTTTGGATCTGCAATCAGATCATATAGGGGCAGATACGCTCAGCCGGTATTGAATCATCTGATCGATCCTTTCAAAAACCAGGGCCTTGGGATCAAGACCGGAGATATAATGTCCTTCGTCTCCAAGGATTGGCCGGGGGAAAACAGCCGGTAGCGTTGTTCACGACAGCGCCAGCACTGATCGACGCGCGTTGTCCTACTTGAAACGACATATCTCAACATATTCGGGTATCTTGTGGAGGATCTGCCATGTCATACCGTACTGTACTCGCACCATACCTGATTCTCGCCATTGCCGTCTCTGCCGCTGCCCAGGACGTTCTCTACTACAAGTTCGATGCGGGCGGCGGGATGAAGGTGATCAATTTCTCGGGGCACTCGGGGATTGCGCCATGGGAGGGAACCATTGTTCAAGGTGGAAACAGTCCCAATCAGACTCCGTGGACGCAGGGCAAGTTCGGAACAGCTCTGAAAGGAGACTCTCTCGGAGTGGAGCCGAAATTCTACCTGGATACGGGATGGCCGATGGGATTTACCAGCGCGTTCACTGTAGCTCTTTATATCAAGCTACGAAAACCGGCTCCAAGCAATGGAGCCGGATTGATATTCCGTGGTCCTGGTACCCAAACAAAATTCAGTGCGGCTCTCAGCGCCCACCAAAAGACATTTCACATCAGCTGGGTAGGGGAAAGTTTCCAGAGCGTTGCAGAAGTATATTCGCTTTGCTATTCCCGTTGGGTTCACGTGGCGGTTGTCGCTGACGACGTGTTGAAAATCCTTACTATTTATATCGACGGGAAACCCGAAATTCCTCAGAGGCTTGAAAGGACTCCAAAGGCCTCTGCCGGCTTTGGGAATTTCCAGCTCGGAACATTCTCGCACGAATTCTCCCTTGATATAGATGAATTCCGGTTTCAGTTCGGCGCGGCATCCGCCGCTGATGTCAAGAAGTGGGCCACCCGGAATCCTGCCGCTGACGGGGCCTACGGCAAGGGCTGCTGGCCAAAGGGACGGCCGGTCCTCCTCGACTCGAACAGTGACCAACACGGTCCGCCAGCAATCGGAAACGGGAGCTACGCTCTGGAACTCTACGGCTTGCCGGGATCCGTATATGTTCTTGCCCTCGGCCTGAACCGTCTGAATTTCGGCGCCTTACCTCTTCCACTCGATCTTGGATTCCTCGATCCGGCCCTGAAGGGCTGCGGCTGGGAGACGAGTGCCGATTTCGTCTGGCTCTCGGGAGTGATCGGAACGAATGGGGAAACTGTGTTATCGCTTCCGATCCCACAACACCAGAGCCTGATCGGAGTCATCCTGTACGGCCAGGCTGTTCTCTACAGTTCAGTTCTGAAGCGATACATGGCCACCAATGCATTCGTGATCTCCGTCGGGGAGTGATCCTCTTCGTCAGGCCATCGGACGAGATCGGCGAGGTCGAAGAATCAGTGCAATCCGGAATTTTACCTGCACTGTATTGGCCTTGTTACAGGTCACCCCGTACAGAAGTTTATTCCCCTGCAGGCATAAGCCCCGGCCCGGGAGGCGGCTCCATCACCTCCCTGCGGAACCTCTCGTCCCGCCACGCCGAGGCCAGTTCGAGAACGGACGCCCCCTCCCCTGAAAATAGATACGGCCAGTGTTGCTTGCAGTGGTTCAGGCCGGCGATGAGTCCGTCGTCCGGGGAAAAGAGGAGGTGGTGCAGGGCGCGGGAACTCCGTGAGCCCTGGGTCATGACGTACTCCGAGGCGGGCACCTGGAAGAAGGTGTGCAGCTGGAGGCTCGTGCAGCCGCGCAGGATGTATTCCAGCGCCATGCGGCCGCTGCACACGTTGCCCGTGGCGCTCACCGGCGGCAGCAGCGGCAGGTCACTGCACGCCTCGAGGCGCCGGACATGGGAGAGAACGCGCAGGTTGCGGTCGCTCAGGTCCGGCCCTCCGTAGGCGATGCCCTTCTGTCCCTCGAAGGTCCGGTCCGGATCGAAGAGGCGGTTGGCATACACCAGGAAATCAGGCCGGACATCCGCCTCGAGGAGCGCGCGCACCATATCCACCTGAAAAGCGTCCTCGAACACGGCGTTCATGACCTTGAGGCCGAGGACGATCCCAGGGTGGGCCTTGATGATCCCGGCGACTTCCCCCAGCCACCGGAGCACCGTACGACGGCGGGCGGCTGCGTCCGTGCCGGCTAGGGTCGGACTGAAGTCCTTTTCCAGGATGAGCGGTTTGTCCGGCTCGATGCGGCGCCAGGCTTCGGCGAGGCGGGAAAGGGTGTGGGCGTACTCCTGGACGTTCCAGGCCTCACCCGATGCCGGGAGGTGAAACTTGCAGCTTACCGCCACCGGCATGCCCGCCTCCCGGCCGACGGCAGCGGCCGCTTCTATGAGGGCGAGGTAGTCGTCGAGGGACCCCGGCCACCCGCGCCCCTTCCAGGTCACGGTCCAGCCCCTCTCCCCGCCCCGACCCGTGATGCGCTCCACCTGCATGCGGCTTTCGGCCACGGCCCAGGCGTTCATGGTCCTGCGGCCCCGGGCGTCCTCGGCAATGACGGTCTTCAGCACCACGAAGCCGAGGCCGGCAGCGGCATCGGCACGCACCTGGTCGAGGGTCATGGAGAGCTGGCCCGAGGCCTTGCCGAAGGGCACTGCGATCCGGCGCAAGGCGTATTGCCCGGCCAGGTCGAATCCGTACCGGTCCAGGACGTAGGCGTGCAGGTCCGCGGGGAGCCCCTGCCCGAACCGGTCGTGGTCCTCCCGGATCTTTTCCAGGACACCGGGCGAAACTTCGAACCGGTCGGGGAGCCAGTGGGGCCGGTTCATGTCAGGTCGAGGTTTTTCAACATGAGGTCGACGCGGTCCAGATCCGCATCGTCGAGCGGCGGGCCGAAGGGATCGTGGCACCCCTCGGGCCGGATGACATCCAGCCGCAGGAGGATGTGGAGCATGCGCAGGATATAGCCTTCCATGGGATCGGTGAAGGTGAAGCGGGCGAACCGGTCCACGCGCTGCGCCTGACGGTGAAAGGACGCGTAGTCGCCTTCGAACCAGGCGTCCATCACCTCCCGGTGAAACTCCGGGCACGCCGCGGCCATGCCCACGAGGGCGGCGCTTGCGCCCGCCGCGAGAGAACCGGGAAGGAAGCGGTCCTCGCCGGTCACCAGGGTCACTTCGGGGGCGCGATCGTGAACCAGCGCTGCGATGTCCTGGAAGGTCACGATGCTGTCGAGGGTCGCCACCTTGAGGCCCACGACGCAATCCAGGGCCAGCAGCTTCGACAGAAAAGGCATGGAATACGCAATTCCCCCTGCAGCCTCATAGAGGTAGAACAGAATCAGGGGCAGGCCCACGTCGGCGATGGCCTGATGGTACGCCTCGATCTTCTCCTCACGCCGGTAAAAATCGCGATACCGCACCGGCGCATGGGGCATGACCAGGTCGGCACCCCCTTCAGCGGCGTCACGGGCCATCTCCTCGGCATACGCCAGGTATTCCCGGTCGTCGGTGGCCAGGGCCCGCGCCCCCACGCCTGCCACGAGTATCCGATCCTCCCCCAGCCCAACCCGCCAGGAGGCCAGCACGTCCCGTCGCACCTCCCTGGTGAGGTGCAGGCCTCGACCCGTGTGCGCCCAGACGGCCACGCCCTCGACGGGCCGTGTAGTCATGTATTCGACGTAGCGGTTCTGAGAAGGCCAGTCCACCCCGCCGTCGGCCCGCAGCGGCACCGGCACGGCGGGGATCAACGCGCCGTGAAGCGACCGGGTCCAGGCTTCTCTCGGACTACTCATGTCTTTGCATCCATTCGACCACGGAATCGATGAAGATCTTGGGTGTCCCGGGGCGGTAGAGAAGCGTCCGATCCGACCAGCCCAGGGAGACCATGTCAAGGAAGTGGTCTATACCGGAGAAGTCCAGCACCGTCAGCCACTCCACATGAATCCCCGTGGCCTCGAGGAGGGGGCCGTGGTCCTCGATGAGGTCTCCGATGACCACCAGTGTCTCCGGTCTCGGCTCCTCCATGGAGCGGAGAAGCTCCAGGGGCTCGAGGGATCGGAAGTAGTTCCCCAGGACGTCATCGCCGACGGACAGGAGGCCTCCGCCCTCGACCTGGAGCTCGCTCCGGAAGCGGTCCAGGGGACTCGGGGCCCCCTCGGCGGCCGAGAAGGTCCCTTCGCTTATGGGAGGATCCCAGATCACCATCTTCCAGGGTTTCAAACCGTGCCTGACCACGGCTGCCAGCGCCATGCTGGCACCGAGGGAATGCGCGAGGACGATGGGGCCCCGCGAATCGACCCCCTCCACCAGGCCGTCCAGGGCCCGGGCTGCAGCCGCAACGTCCGCACCGAAGGTGGGGAGGGTGTCCGCCTCGATGCGGGACTCCCCGAATCCTCCGATGTCCGGGAGAAGCACGTGGTATCCCGCCTCCGCCATCCGGGCCGCGAGGAACCTGTAGGGGCTGAACCGACGCCCCTTGGGGATGGAGCCGTGGACGAAGAGGATGCGACCCCGGGCAGATCCGGACGCCCGGAAGAGGTCAGCCGGAAGACGACGGCCGCGGTCCGCCTCCACCACCACCTGCTCTCCGGGCTCCACTTCGGTGAGTGAAAATCTCCAAGGCGGATACCTCAGGAGGGAGGTCTCCAGGGCGCGGTTGACCGTCCAGGGAAACAGAGCATGGCGGACGGGGCGGACAAGGACGCAGATCACCAGAATCCCGACCAGGATTCCGGCTCCATAGAAGAATCGACGACGCCAGGTCATGGGTTTATCGAACACTTTCACCGGGGTTCAATTATTCACCAGACAATAATTAAACCATCGTCCAAAAAAAGGGGATCATATCCATTATCTCGGAGAGGCGTCCGGATTTGATCCGCCTGTCGACCGTCATCGACCGGAGCCCCCTGCTTCACGAAGAAACTCCTGGAAATCAATGCCCTCGGGAGCTTTACGAAACCGAGGACCCTGCCCGCTATGCCTGAGTTCCTGCCGGTATTACCAGCACCTTGTTTCAGCTATTACTGCAAGATTCCTCCGCTGTTAAGATAGATCCGGCGGCATCCGATAAAGACATCCAGGGACATTAGACATTAGACATTGGTACATGGGGTACCCCTGAGGCATCCCCTCATATTATTCCAAATGTAGCGGTCTCGGCAGCGTGCTC
>CAZAKZ010000153.1:0-12051 GCA_964485695.1 uncultured Planctomycetota bacterium
CAGCCCAGGGCGTCAAGAGACGGGCCGCCGAGCTCCTTGGCCTCGGGAGCGCGACGACGCTGTCCAACTGGATGGACCGACTGAGAATCAAGGCCCCCGGCAAGCAGACGGATTCATGATGGTACACACTTTGCATTGCTCGACAACATGTGGAGCGCCAGTCCTTTGACACCGCATGAGACGGAAGCCGATGCGCGAATCGCTATCGACGACCTACTCCGACGGGCCGGATGGGATCCATCGGACAAGTCCATGGTCGGAACGGAAGTCCAGTCAATTGCTGCGTCGCCGACGGTAAGCCTGGAAGATCGTTCGCGGGTGCGTCCATACGAGACATATGCGCCGGTCTTCGACGTTACAGCCGCGGCGGGTGGGTTCGGATCGGACCAAGCGATCGACTCGTCAACGGACGAACTCGGTTGGTTGCCCGTTGCTGGTGTACGCCTGACACGCGACCACTTCATCGTGCGGATCAGTGGGCTGTCAATGGAGCCGACGATACCGGACGGCTCGTACGTCCTCTTTCGCGCCGATCGCGGTGGCAGCCGCGAGGGCAAGAAGGTCCTCGTCTGGCACAGAGGGTGTACAGACCCGGCTCTTGGAGGCGAATTCTCCGTCAAGGAGTACACCAGTGTCAAGAGCGAGGCGCGCGATGGCACTTGGAAGCATCGCGAGATCCGCCTGAAGCCGCTTAACCCCGATCCCGCGTTTGAAGACCTGATCTTCGACCCAAGTTCGGAAGGCGATCTCCGTGTCGTGGGCGAGTTCGTATGCGTCGTCGAAACCGCGGCTGAGCAGCCGCAACGTGGCGGCCGCGCGGACTACGTCTTGTACGACCAGCGCGGACGCCCGCTCGCCGTAATCGAAGCGAAGAAGAACGCTATCAACCCATACGTGGCCAAGCAGCAAGCGCTGCCTTATGCGAAGGCACTTGGTGCCCCGTTTGTCTTCCTAACAAACGGCGAGCTCACCTACTTCTGGGACTACCAGAATGACGACGCTCGCCCGATCGCCGGATTCTTTTCTCGCCGAGATCTCGAACGCATGGTCGAAATGCGCTCTACGCGAAAGGCGCTCGCGACCGTCGAAATTCCCAGAGACTACATCCGCCAGGGTGAGCCCCGGACTCTGCGTCCCTACCAGGCCGACGCGATGCGTGCCATGGACCACACTCTCGAGCTTGGCAAGCGCCGCTTCCTGATCGAGCTACCGACTGGAACCGGCAAGACAGACCTCATTGGCTTGTATCTTAAGCGCCTCTTTCGGGCTGGCTGGGCCGAGCGAGTGCTCTTTCTCGTGGATCGCGACCAGCTCGCCAAGCAAGCGCTCGAAGCCATTCAGGATATACTGTCGGCCCATTCGAGCTATTGGCTCCGCCCCGGGACGGTACGTCAGGAGCAGCAGATCACAGTGGCGCTGCTCCAGACGATGATCGGCCGGGTAGATGAGTACACTGCCGGCTACTTTGACGTTGTCATCGCCGACGAGTGCCACCGGTCAATCTACGGCGCCTGGCAGACCGCTCTGACACACTTCGACGCGATCCATGTAGGACTGACGGCGACGCCGGCCAACTACATCGAGCGAAATACGTACGACTTTTATCAGTGCGAGCCGGGCAAGCCGGACTTCACCTATCCCATTCAAGATGCGTTCTGCGAAGGCTATCTCGCGCCATACCGCTTCGCTACAGGCATTACCGAAATCCTGGCGGAAGGTGCCGATATCGATGACGAGCACTATGACCCCGGGGAGTTCGAGCGGCGGTGGACGAACGAGAAGACAAACCGGCTCATGATGGAGGAGTTCGACCGCCTTGCTTGGGAGAACTATAAAGAGCTCGCACCAGGCCAGGCAACCGGTCCGGGTAAGGCGATCGTTTTTGCCATCACTAAGCACCATACCGCACGGCTTGCCGAGTATCTGAACGAGCTCCATCCCGAGTTGAAGGGTCGATACGCCGAGGTCATCACCTCTGATGTCGCCGACCCCGACGCGCTAATACGGAAGTTCAAGACCGAGACCTACCCGATGGTCGCCGTGAGCGTCGGCATGCTCGACACCGGCTTCGACTGCCGCGAGGTACTCCACCTCCTGCTATGCCGGCGGGTCCGTAGTCCCATCCTCTACCAGCAGATGCGGGGTCGCGGCACCCGAACCGCCCCCCATATCCAGAAGCAGAAGTTCGTCATCTACGACTTCTTCAAGAACCACGAGTATTTCAACGACAGCGACACAGACGTCTTCACTGGGACAGGCGGCGGCCGGGCTCCTGGTGGTGGGGCGACAACGCCCAAGCCGGGCGGGAAGCTTGTCGAGCTGGGACTCGAGGACGAGTGGCTGGAAGCCGTGACCTATGTCGAGGTCGGCCCGGAAGGCGAGCGGGTCGACAAGAAAGAGTACGTCAGCCATTGGGAGGAAGCGGTTCGATCTCAGGCCAAGGACGACGCCCTAGTCCAGAAGGTGCGCGACGAGGAGCCACTCGAGCCGCAGGAAGAAGAAGAGCTCACGCGACGCCTCAACCAGCCGGAGCACTACTTCAACGAGGATAACCTTCGGCGCGCCTACCGCGACCCGGGTGGCAATCTGATCAACTTCATCCGTGCGGCGCTGGGCAAACTGTCCATAAAAAGCCGTGAGGAGAAACTCGAAGAGGCTTTCAGGGCATGGTTGGTGTCCCGCTCCCTCACACCGCAGCAGGCAGAATATCTCTGTCTCTTGAAGAACCGCGGCATCGCCACCGGCCAGGTGCGTCTCGAAGATCTCTTCGAGCCGCCGCTGTCGATCCTCGATGCCGCAGGCAAGGGGATTGAGCTCTTCGGAGAGCAAGGATTGCGGGAGATGGTCGAGGAGCTGAACGAGGGCGTCTTCAAGAGCGCAAGCTGACGAGGAGTACGATGGATCACAGTCTTAGGAGGAAACTGGATCGAATCACCGACATCCTCTGGGCCGGCGGTGTCACCAATCCAGTCACCTACATCGAGCAGATTTCCTATCTCATCTACCTGAAGCTCCTCGATGAGGAGGAGGCGAGTCGCGAGCTCAAAGGCCGCCTCGTCGCGGGTAACGGTGTGCGACTCTTCCCTGGCCAAGCTGAGCGTTTCCGCTGGTCCAAGTGGCGCTTCAATAGCGGAAACGAGTTGCGGGACTTCGTGCGCGACGAGGTCTTCCCGTACATGGCCTCGCTGGTCAAAGACGAGCCGCAGGTCGCTGAGTACTTTCGCGATTCGGTCCTGGAGATCGTCGACCCGAACGTCTTGAAGCAGGTGATCGACGAGCTCGACTCGATCGACTTCCGGAAGCTTGGCCCGGACGTGAAAGGCGACATATTCGAGTATCTTCTCACCCACCTCGGTCAGTCGGCACTGAACGGCCAGTTCCGTACCCCCCGGCAGATTCGTGCTTTCATGGTGGAGATGGTCGACCCAGACCTCGGTGACAGCGTATATGATCCCGCCTGCGGGACCGCAGGTTTCCTGATCGACGTCGTGGACTACATTCTTGCCCGCTACAGCGAGGAGCCCCAAGAGATACCGATCTACGGAGAGGATTGGCTTGAAAAGCGCCGACAGACTCTCGATGAGGCGAGAAAGGAGATCCCGAGTCTTCAGACCTACAGAAAGGGACCTGGTGAGAAGATTCCCGACTGGGGGAGGCTCGAAGCGTCGATCTATGGGACCGACGTGTCGCGCCAGATGATGCGGATCTCGATGATGAACCTTGTCCTGCACGGGATCCGCAAGGCCCATCTCAAGCGCGCGAATGTTCTCTCGGAAATGAGCGGCCTCACCGAGGACGATCTCAACCGTAGCTATCAGGTAATCCTCTCGAACCCGCCCTTCGCCGGCCAGATTCCCAAGGAGTCGATTCGGCAGGACCTGCCGACAAAATCGAAGAAGAGCGAGCTCTTGTTCCTCGCGGCCATGCTCCGCTCTCTCGCGCCGGGCGGCCGTTGCGCTGTGGTCGTCCCCGAGGGCGCGCTCTTCGGATCGACGGGTGCGCATAGGAACCTGCGCGAGAAGCTGGTTCGCGAGTTCGAGCTGCTCGCCGTGGTGTCTCTGCCGGCCGGCGTGTTCAAGCCCTACGCGGGAGTCAAGACGTCGGTCCTCGTCTTCCGGCGTCCCACGAGCGAGCCCTCGAGCGGCAAGGGGGCGACGAAGCGCATCTGGTTCTACGCGATTACGAACGACGGATACGATCCCGACAAGATCCAGGGCGGCGGTCGTCCGGAGACACCCGAGCAGAACGACATACCGGGACTTCTCGCCGCCTGGTCCGATTACAAATCCTCGAGGTTCCAAACGCCTCCGGGCGTCAAGGCCAGTGCCTTGCTCGAGCCGGGCAGCAAGGAGCCGCGGTGCTGGTGGGCACCATTTGACACTGTCGCCCAGCACGACTGGAACCTGGCTGCCTCCCGCTACAGGCCCCGCGTGGCCGAGCCGGTGCCCGACGAGGATCCGGCCGAGTTGATCCGCGAGGTGCTCCGGATCGAAAGGGCAATCGCGACAGGCCTGGAAGAACTACTGAGCGACGTGGGGGGCAAGTAATGGAGTGGCGTCGCTACGCGATTAGAGAAGTCGCGCCCGCTGTTCCGGCTCAGGTCCGGTTCAAACCAGACGAACTCGTCTGGCACCTCGGCTTGGAACATATCGCGAGTCACACGGGTGAAATCCCGCACAAGCACAAGGCCCCGGCCGCCGAAGCAGGGAGTTCGACGATCGCTTTCGATCAGGGCAACGTGCTATATTCCAAACTCCGGCCCTATCTCAACAAAGTCGCTGTTCCGGAGGAAGCTGGGATTGCTACGACCGAGCTAATCCCGCTTCGGCCACGGGAGGACCTACTGTACCGGAAGTATTTGGCGTACTACTTACGGTCACCAACGTTCTTGTCGTTTGCGTCTCAGTACGTAACGGGGGCGAAGATGCCGCGAGTGATCCTCGACAGGTTCTGGGCTCACGAGCTGCCTCTTCCTCCCCTCTCCGAACAGCGCCGCATCGTCGAAATCCTCGACCAGGCCGACCGCATCCGCCGCCTCCGCGTCGAAGCCGACGCCAAAGCAGAGCGTATTCTGCCGGTGCTGTTCATCAAAATGTTCGGGGATCCTGTGACGAACCCACGAGGATGGCGCAAACGTCGCATTTCCGAGCTGGCAGTCGTCATGACTGGAAACACGCCCTCGCGCAAGAAGCCGAAGTATTACGGCGACTACATCGAATGGGTAAAATCGGACAACCTAAACACACCCTCGCACTACATCACGCGAAGTAGCGAGTGTCTTTCCGAGCAGGGAGTAGGGGTCGGTAGGACGGCACCATCGGGCTCAACGCTCGTGACATGCATCGCTGGCAGCCCGGGGGCCATTGGGAACGCGGCACTGACAGAGCGCAAGGTGGCATTCAATCAACAAATCAACTCTGCAACCCCTCGCGATGGGGTGGATGCCTATTTCCTCTACGGACACTTCGTTGTTGGCAAGCGCCTCGTTCAAGCGGCCTCGACGGGCGGAATGAAGGGTATGGTGTCGAAGAGTCGCTTTTCGGCCATCGAGTTTCTGGCTCCTCCACCGGACCTTCAGGAGTGCTTTGGAAACCAGTGCAGGCGACTCTGCGTGCAGAATGAGTCTCGATTGAACCAGACCCGTAAGCTGGAAGAGCTCTTCGTTCTCATCACCCACCGGGCGTTTTCCGGTGCGTTGACGGAATCTTGGCGGGAAGCCCACGAGAAAGAGCTCCTCCAGGAGATGGAGCAACAGGCCAGAGCGCTCGCGGTGGGGTGACAGTTGAAGATCAAGCGCATCCACATCGAGAACTACAGGTCGATCAAAACGCTCGATTTCGAGCCAGGCCCCTACTGTGTACTCATCGGCGAGAACAACTCGGGGAAGTCGAATATCCTGCGCGCCTTGAACCTGGTTCTCGGAGAAACCTGGCCGAGCGAGCGGAGTTTCTCCGACGAGGATTTCCACAACCAGGATACAAGTCAGGACATCGTTATCCGCGTGTTCTTCGATGACGTGATCGAGGATTGGCGCAACAAGTACAAGGTCGAGATCGGTGGCCTCGAACTCCGCTGCAAGGCGTACAAGCGAAGAGTCGGCCAGAAGCCAGCAGGTACTCTGGCCACCGACTACTTCTGCGTAACGCCCAACGGGAAGCCCGCGCAGTACCCGAGCGAACCACTCCAGAAGGGCAAGAAGCACACAGGTCAATGGCTGCCATATCGCGTCTCACGTGACCTCCGAGATCGAGTTCCTTTCATCTATGTCGGTGTGCAGCGCGACTACGGTCGCCACACGCCCACGAGCCGCTGGTCCGTTCTACGGCGCCTCCTGAACGAGGTGAACACCGCGTTTCTCAACGACAAGACGGAGATCACAGTTGAGAGACCCGACGGGACAGTTGAGCGAATGACGCGCCGGCAGGCGTTCGAGTCAACCGTGAAAGCCGCTTACCGCTATCTTCGGACCGATCAGTTCGTCGATATTGAGGAGAAGCTCGCCGCGAACGCGCTGGAGCAGATGGGTCTCAATCCCGCCACCGACAAGGTCGAACTCAGTTTCGAGAGTCACGACCCGACGAATGCATTCAGGTCCCTCCAGCTCTACGTCGAGGAGATGGGCATCACCAGCCCAGCGGGCGAGGTCGGCGCCGGTTTGCAGAGCGCAATCGTGGTCGCGATCTTCCGGACGTACGAGGAGCTCAAGCGCGAGGGTGCGATGTTCGCTCTGGAGGAGCCCGAGGTGTTTCTTCACCCCCATCGGGCGAGGTATTTCGCGAGAGTCCTGCGGTCGCTTACAGAGAAGGGCAACCAGGTGTTTCTCACCACGCACTCCCCCATATTCGTCCAGTTGGATCAACCGGAGTGCGTTGCGCTGGTGCGGCGGACCGAAACGGACGGTACGACGGTAAGGCTGACTTCCAAATCGGTGCTTGCGCCGACCCAGCGGAAGGCCCTTCGTCTCCTCACTGAATTCGATACCCAGCGAAACGAGCTCTTCTTCGCGCGAAGCGTCCTCCTGGTCGAGGGCGCGACCGAGAAGGTCGCACTTCCTCTCGTGTTTCACGCGCTCGGCCATGATCTGAACCGTCTCGGAATTTCCGTTGTCGAGGTCGGAGGCAAGACGAAGATGACGCTCTTCGTTACCGTGTGCAAAGCACTTGAGATCCCCTTTGCGGTGCTTGTCGACCACGACGTGAAGGAGATCGATCCGTCCTGGAGTGAGAGCCGCCAGGAACAGGGGCGTGAGCGCAACGCGAAGCACGAGCGGTGGAACCGAGATATCAAGGAGTCGTGTTCAGCGGAGTCCGTGTCTTGGATGAGACCTGATTTCGAGACCGAGCTGGGCCTGCCACATGATGAATCTGAGAAGATCGACCGCGCGCTTGCCCTTTTCGCGGACGCCACGGCCGCAAACGTCCCCGAGGTCTTGAAGCCCGTTGTCGACAAAGTCGTGGAGTTAGCGCAATGAGCCTGACCGCAGTCCGGATAGCCAACTTCAAGGCCTTCGCCACCGCACAGCGGCTTCCCTTGCGACCAATCACTTTGATCTACGGCGCAAACAGTGCAGGGAAGTCAAGCGCTCTCCACGCCATGGCGCTCGCGCACCACGCGATCGAGACTGGCGAGCTCGACACCCAGCGCACCCAGATTGGCGGCGAGTCGATCGATCTCGGAGGTTTCCGCCAATACGTTCACCGGCGTGAGCGCGACCGCCAAGTGGAGCTCGGTTTTGAGGTCGACCCTGGACGCCTCTCAGGACGGGTCGCCGAGCTTCTGCGGTCAGCTCAGGCGGCTGTTGTCGAGCTGGCTATCGGGGCCGGCTATGCGACCGACCAACTGACTCTCGTTGGCGACCGCGACCGAGCACTCGATCGCGAGGGCGGCGTCAGGGTTGAGCGTTTTTCTCTCGAGGTCGATGGCGCCCCGCTGCTTTCAATGAGTGCGAGGGCAGGTGGGCTGCTGCGACTTGATCGGCTCGATCACGCTCACCCGGTCTTTCGCGAGGTGTTCCGTGGCCTCCTGATGTTGGCTACTACGACACAGGAAATTCGCCAGGACGACTTCGCCCTGCTCGGAGATGTCGTCGATTCGATCGTCCCGGGGATCACGGCCAAGCGTCGAGGCCTCTTCCCTCGGATTGACGAGGACTCGGAAACCGGCGAAAGCGAGAGCTCGACCGGCTTCCTTCCGGTAAGTCGCGGCCGCCGCCAGGAGGACCTCGCGCGGGCTGCAAGGCTCTTCCTTCCGAAAGCGCTCCGAGAACTCGTGGGCGGACTCGGCGCCGCGCTCGAGGATGAGATCCGCCGCCTCCGCTATCTCGGGCCCCTGCGGTCCTATCCACCGCGACACCTGGCTTTCTCTCAGCACCACGACCCAAACTGGTTCGCGGGTGGAGGATACGCCTGGGACGTCGTACGCCTACGCGAGGATGTACGACGCCGAGTCAACTCCTGGCTCGGGGACGCGGCTCGGCTAAAGACGCCGTACGAGCTTGAAGTGCGAGATCTACTGCCCGCGACCGCGATCTCCGGCGAGGTTCCCGCGAAGCTCACAAAGGCCCTGCACGATCTTGCCGCGTCGCTGCTCGGGAAGCTCCATGGGGAGGAATCGTCCGAACTGGGCGCGCTGGCGGCGGAGGTCGCTGAGCAAGTGTCGGAGCTCGATCCCGACGACCCGGCCGCTATCATTCCCGAGATCGAGCACCTCGTCGCCGCCGCCACGGACGCGGACTCTCTGTCCGAGCGGTGGGCCGAGGAGATCGCCGAGGCACGGGCTGAGCCGCTGCAGGATCTCATTCTCGTGGACAAACGCACCGGTACCCCGGTCAGCCACCGGGACGTGGGCATCGGTGTCAGCCAGGTGCTCCCGGTTCTCGTCTCGGCCTACGCGGCGAGGGACAAGCTGCTTGCGATTGAACAGCCGGAAATCCACCTCCACCCCGCACTCCAGGCGGAGTTGGGCGATGTCTTCCTTGGCTCCGCACTGAACGACGAAGGCAACACGTTTCTGGTCGAGACTCACAGCGAGCACCTACTGCTGCGCATCATGCGACGCATGCGGGAGACCAGCTCGGGTGAACTTCCAGACGGTGTTCCGATGGTGCGCCCCGATGACGTCATGGTGCTCTTCGTCGAGCCGGACGGTCCGAAGAGCATCGTCCGCGAAATGCCTCTCAACGAGCGCGGGGAGCTCGTGAAAGCGTGGCCCGGCGGCTTCTTCGAGGAGGGCCTTCGGGAGATCTTCTGATGCCCTTGCTAGCCGACTACGCGATCACACCAGACGTCTTCGACATCGCTTCCTACTCGAACGAGGAGGTGTGCGGCCTGCATGTGCAAACGCTAAAGGAAGTCCTGCTGGTCGAAGGCCTCGTCCGAGATCTGCGGGATGGTGAGTGGCGGGGGCTTTTCTCCGCGGATACGCGGGCCTGGCACCGCCGGGCAAAGGAGTTCGTAAGGAAGATGGCCATCCAGGGGCGGTTGGTTGGGTCTGGACCAGCGCTCGAAGGATCGCCGGACGACGATCGTGGTTGGTGCGCCGAGGCCCTTGGAACGCACGGGGCGAATCCGTTCACGGGCGGCATTGTCGTGACGGAGTCGGTCAAGACCGCCTACGGGGAGGAGCCTCTGGTCGCTCGTATTGACCGACTTACGAGCGCACCGTGGTGGGCTGCCCGTAGCCCGTCAGTGCGCCTGGCGCGGAATCTCGCCGAGTATCAGACTCACCTCGATCCAGTCCTCCGCTGTGCGAACTCTATTATGTTCATCGACCCCCACCTCGATCCCGCTCGGCACGGCTACCGGGAACTCGGCAATCTCCTCGCAAACGCTGGTCGGCGGATCCCGCCCCCTGCGATCGAAATCCACCGCGTGTGCTACGAAGGCTCAGGGCCGGGCAGGCAATTCCCGATGAGAGAGGATCCTGCGTATTTTGAACAACGGTTTCGAACCAGTCTGGAAACACCCAGCCGCGATGCCGGGGTCAGCATCGAGGTTTTCATTTGGGACGACTTTCACGACCGCTTCCTGATCAGCAATCTGGTAGGGATCTCGGTTCCGAATGGATTCGACACCACCACCGATCCGAACGCAATCACCCGCTGGACCCGACTTGGCCGCAGCGACCGCGACGACGTTCAACGCGAGTTCGATCCGGCAAGCGGCCGCCATGCTCTGCGAAACCAATTCGTAATCGAGTGATGGCGTCCTCGGATCGTTCGCCAGGGATGTGGCTCGCCTATCCGCGTAGTGATACCCGGACGCCTCCATACGGAGCGCCCCATCGATACTCGCAAGCACAGAGCGCATAGGAAGTTCCGCCGCCACGACAAACCAACGACCCGCGGGCGCCCGACCCGACGCCTCTGTCGAAATTAAACCGCTCCTTTCGACAACGGTGCCCCCTTGTGAGATATGAAGAATCTCCACCAACCACCACTACGTGATTACCATGACGCATCGTCTCCAGGGAGGTCGAGTGGCATCCTTGCGTGTGGATTCTTGATGAGCTTGCTCACGTATTGGAAGGTGCCAGTATACCGGACGGAAAGCAGTAAGATGCCGCCTATGTACGCGAACCTGCTGTCAGTAAAATAACCACGTTCGTCGCGAGGATAGTCGTTTCAAACCCGCTTTTTACCCAATCCGGGGTCTATCAGTAAGTGGCGGGTCATCGAAAAGATGTACCTGTCGTCCGGATTTCGCTACATTGCGGGCGGATTGAGAGGTGCTCCAGGGTCTATCAGCTTGCCAGATCGGGTAGAAACGTGGGCGAGTACGCACCCATTCCATGGCATTTTTTGATATATTTAAGCCATGACCGCCGGACTCAACGCCACTGCCAAGCTTCACGCCCTCACCCGCACCGCGGGCTTCTGGATCGCGGACAAGACCTACCAAGATAAGGATGAGCTGCCGTGGCATCGGCACGATCGCGCCGGCATCTGTATCGTGTTGAGCGGAGAAGTCATAGAAGACCATCCCTCTGGCGAAGGAGTGTACAAGCCTGGCGAGGTGATCGTGAGACCCCCGTCCCATCGCCACCGGAACCGGTTCTGCGCGGGTGGAGCCCGCATGCTCGCACTCGAGATCGAGCCTGCATACCTCAGCGCCATGGAAAAGCGTTGCTTTCCCCTGACGATGGCAGCGCAATTTCGTTCTTCGGAGATCATGGGTATCGGGGCCCGCATTCAGCGCGAGCTGCGTCGGATTGACGATCTGTCGTCCATCGTGTTCGAGGGCCTCTGCCTCGAGGTGTTTGGCAGGGCATTCCGCGAGATGAAACGCGTGGCTGACGACGGACTGACGGAATGGCTTCGCGATGTTCGCCATCGGATCGCCCGGTCGTTTCACAAGCACTTGACGCTCGAGGAACTCGCTGCGGACGCCGGCGTTCACCCTATCCACCTCGCACAGCGTCACCGAAACACTTTCAGTGAAACCGTCGGCGCCTACTGACCGAAAAGAATAGCTCGAGCTGGCAAGGCCTGAATGAAAAGCCAGGCGGCGAAAGGAAATCCCCTGTATACTCCTTACTCTGGGAGGTAATGAGCATACATGGGGGCCCCTCAAAAGATGAGAGGCCCCGCCAAAGACAAGATTACTTGGTGATGGTGAAGGAGAAAGTGTTGCTGATAGACTTGATTCCAGAAGGCGCGGTCGCGCTTATGGTCACGAAGGCGCTATTGATGCGGATACCTACCAGAGACAGATTTTGGGGAATATTGATGGCAGCCGTTCCTTGTCCGCTGCCATCAAGGGTGCCGCTGTATTTGGAAAAGATGGAAGGCAATGTCCCGGAAATGGAAATGAACATCAGAGCGTCAGGGCTGAGTCCCAACGTTCGGGTGTCAATCGGAATCGGACCGGTTCCAAGCGAGGAGGCCACCTGATACGGGAGATTCCCATCACCAGGAGCCAGGAGTCTGAGATTGATGGTTCCGCCGATACTGGTACTTCCAGTACCAGAGATGTCTGTGCGGGCAACAGAGAAGACATAAGACGTACCAGCGGACGTATTGCCGGGGTCAGCGCCATAGGCTCCCACGAGGAG
>CAZAKZ010000154.1:0-11871 GCA_964485695.1 uncultured Planctomycetota bacterium
ATCTGCAGAGGTGCGTGAGTACGGCTTGAGTCAGTTATTTATTTACATTACCTAAGCTATGGATGCGAAACAGGAGAGCGCTGAATCCCGCGTTCTGAGAGAGAGTGGCATGTTGGAGATAATCTGCACGAAAGGAAAATGATGATACACGCAACGCTGAATACTTCGAGGCCTACCGTGTCGGTCACGGTCCTTGTCCTTCTCGTTCTGGGATCTTTCCTCCTGGGCGCTGAAAACGTCGCCCAGGCGCAGGGTGTCCAGGAGATCTTCGTTCCCGGCAGCCCGGCCGGCGCCCGCCTCTGGACCGGCCCCGACGGCAGCGTTTTCTTCTCGGTGAGCGAAGACGGTTTGAATTTCAGCCGGCCGACCCGGGCAGACTATCGCCTCCTGCTTCGCCACGGCCCCTTTGATCCGCTCCTCGAGGTGCCCGACGTCCTGCCGCATCTCGTTGCCGTCCAGGGCCAGCGGCTCGCGGTTGTCCAGTACTGGACCCAGGGCCTCGAGGCCTACCGGAACACGTTGCGCCGGATGGGTGTGGAGATCCTGTTCTTCATGCCGAACTACGCCGACGTGGTGGCCATGGATCCAGCAGTCGCAAGCGCGGCCGCGGCCCTTCCTTTCGTGCGCTCCGTGATTCCGTTTCAACCGGCGTTCAAGCTGGAAAAGGAACTCAAGGACGCGATGGTTCACGCCAGCGGAGAGCTGATCAAGGTCAACCTCCTCACCACCCGCCGCGGTTCGGTTTCCCAGCGCCCGGTAGAGCGGTGGGTCGAGGCCCGCGGCGGCAGGGTGATTCACGTATCACCGCTTACCTACCTCATGACCGTCACCCTTCCCGTCAACCTGCTTGCGGAGCTGGCCGCCCTCGACGACGTCCAGTGGATCGACCGCTGGGCGGCTCCGGAAGTGGACATGAATATCGCCCGCAGCTTTCATGGAGCGAATTACGTGGAGACCCTGGCCGGCGTCACCGGCCAGGGAGTGCGGGTGGAGGTCATGGACGGGGGATGTGAAACCACTCACCCGGACATCCAGAATTTTGCGGTTCACAGCCCCACCAACATAGCGTCCAACCACGGCACCGCAACTTCGGGAATCGTGGTGGGAAGCGGCAGCGGCAACGCTTCCGCCCGGGGCGTCCTGCCCAGCGCCTTCCTGTCCATCGGCTACTATAACTCCTTCGCCGGCGGCAGCCGCTACGCACACAGCGCGGAGCTGGTGAATCCCGGCCTGTCCTGGCAATGCGTGCTGCAGAGCAACAGCTGGGGTAATGGCCGCACGCGAAGCTACACCTCCTACTCACAGGAGATGGATCAGATCCTGTTCGATCTGGAAAACCTCAGCATCCTGCAGTCCCAGAGCAACGCCGGGAACCAGGACTCCCGCCCGCAGGCCTGGGCCAAGAATATCATCTCCGTCGGCGGCATCTATCACAATGACACCCTGACAAAGGCCGACGATGCCTGGGCATCAGGCGCCAGCATCGGCCCGGCCGCGGACGGCCGCATCAAGCCGGACCTGGCCAGCTTCTACGACGACATACTTTGCACCGACCGCGTCGGCACCAACGGCTACACCTCCACGAACTACATTTCCTACTTCGGTGGAACCTCGGGCGCCACTCCCATTGTTGCCGGCCATCTCGGATTGTTCTACCAGCTCTGGCACCAGGGAGTGTTCGGCAATCCCCATCCGGGAACAACCGTGTTCCAGAACGCGCCGAAGAACACCACGGCCAAGGCCTTCCTCATCAACACCGCCACCCAGTGGACCTTCTCCGGCAGCAACCACGACCTGACCCGGACCCATCAGGGCTGGGGCCACCCCGATATTCAACGCATGTACGATTTGCGCAACAAGGTCTATTTCGTGGACGAAAGTGACGTTCTAGGCAACCTGCAATCCACGACCCACAACCTGACCGTGGCTCCGGGCACGGCCGCGCTGAAGGCGACTCTGGTATTCCGCGATCCTCCGGGCACCACGTCGTCCACCCAGCACCGTATCAACAATCTGGACCTGAAGGTGGAGTCGCCGTCGAGTACGGTCTACCACGGCAACAACGGGCTGGTGTCCGGTATGTGGAGTTCATCCGGAGGTTCCCCGAACACCATCGACACCGTGGAAAACGTCTTCGTGCAGAACCCCGCCGCAGGAATCTGGAAGATCACCGTAACGGCAGCGGAGCTCAACCAGGACGCCCATCCCGAGACCACGGCCACGGACGCCGACTACGCCCTGGTGGTCACCGGCGCCACCCTCCAGTCGGGACCTACCGCCCCGGCCGCGCCGAGCGGATTGAATGCCACGGCGACTGGCACGACCTCCATCAGCCTGGGCTGGATCGACAACGCCGGAAACGAGGACGGATTCCAGGTCGAGAGGTCGATGAGCTCCACCGGACCCTTCGCCCAGATCGCCTCCGTCGGAGCCAACGTCACCAACCACAATGATACCGGCCTGAGTCCAGGCACGACCTACTACTACCGGGTGCGGGCCTTCAACACGGTCGGGCTTTCCGGCTATTCCAATATCGCATCCGCCACCACACAAGTCCCAGCCCCGGCTGCACCGTCAGACCTGATGGCCACCCTGAACGGCTCCAGCCGCATCGATCTCTCCTGGACCGACAATTCGTCGAACGAGGAAGGTTTTCGCATCGAGCGCTCGGTGAACGGCGGCGGATTCTCGTTCCTCGTGAACGTGGGTGCCGACGTCACGGGCCATGCCGACCAGGGCCTTGCCGGCGGCACGACCTACGCCTATCGGGTGCGGGCGTTCAACAGCGGCGGTCCGTCACCGTGGTCCAACACGGCCACGAAGACGACGCCGTCCGTCTACACGGACTACACGGCGACGGGCGAGACTCCCGATACCGGCAAAGTCAACGGCACCTACACCGATACCCAAACCGCCAACACCGTCTACCAGTCGATTCAGGAAGTAGTATCCGGAAAGAAAAAGCGGACGAAGAACGAACTGGAACACCGGTATCAGTTCACCGGCATTCCAGCCGGCGCCAAGTCATTCCGCGTGAAGGCGTACAAGACCGTATCGGCCGACGGCGACAACTTCACCTTTCAATACCTGAACACCACGAAGAAGAGGCCGAAGTGGGCCACCATGTTGACGGTCACCCGGACGATTGACTCGAGCCAGTACCAGACCTTTGCCTTGCCTTCGGGTTTGACCGGCACGGTCTCCGTGCGCGTGGTTGACACCAACAGCACCCGGGGGGGCGACCCACCTCGACACGATCTTCATCGATCACATGATGATCCGTGTCCAGTAGGTGTGCGCTATTCTCCGGTCCGCGTGCCGCGCTGGAATACGCCGCGGCACGCGGGCCAGATCACCCTGCTCATTCCTGGATGTTGAACGAGGCCGTGGGGGATATCACGCGGATTCCCTGGGGCGCAGGCGGATCCAGGGTGACGATGCGACCCGGCAAGGTGTCAGGGATCGTGTTCCATTGACATCACGGTGTGGCTTCCTGTATCGTATCTGTTTGATTATCGATGGAAACCACTGGAGATCCTCTCTTCCAGACTTGCCGTCTCTCTCTGGAGGGCCACGCCGTGAAAAGCTGTATTGTCTTCCTTGCTCTGATTCTCTGCCTGACGGCGGTTTCAGGCGCTCAGACCTACGTCTATCACCCGGCCAACACGCCCGCAGTCGGCCAGTGCAACTCATTTCCGTTCGACCTCTACACGAAGTGGCGGTTCCAGTTCATCATCCCGCACTCCGTCCTCGGGCCTGTGCCCATGGTCATCAAGGACATCGCACTTGCGCCCTGCACCACGGGCTGGTTCTCGGCTCCGGATTTCCAGATGCGTATGGGGCATACCACGTACGGGAACTTCAGCACTTCGGGGACCACGAAGTTCGATACGATCCTCGGCCCCTCTCCGGTCGAGGTCTACAGGCGGGGCCAGATATCCTGGCACTGCAGGGGGAACACCTGGAGTGACCTTGGCCTCACCACGCCCTTCCTCTATTCACCCCCTTCGCATCTCTGTGTGGAGATCCGGTACAACTCGACGACCACGGGCGGCGTGACCCTGCACACGGACAACAGAGTTCCCCGGGCGTTTTCGCATGCGCCCCACACGCCCGATCCCTTCAATGCGCTGCACTGGAAACACCCGATACCCGGGGAGTACATGGGGCCGATTTCCCGCCTCGAGGTGTACAGGGGATTCCTGCTCCACGTCTACCCCGACACCGTGAAGGTGAACCATCGCACCAGGATTTCCATCATGAATGGACCAGCAGGTCACCACTACCAGGTCGCGGCCTCTCTCGGAAGAGGCCCGTTCCATCTGGGGACCTGCCACATCCACCTGTCCGTGGACCACCTGTTCTGGAACTCTCTCCTGGTCGGCCCGCCCGTCTTCAACGGATATACGGGAACCCTGGATTCCACGGGAAGCGCCGTGGCCTGGATGAGAATTCCGAACATCCACTCCCTGGTGGGAATCGTCGTGTACCATGCGGCGATCTCTTACGTCTCGGTTCACCCATCGGCCTGCACCAACACCGATTCCATGAAGATCATTCCGTGAAGGGTACCACCGTTTTCAGGGTGAATACGTGCCATGTTCTCACCTAGAAGCACTCGAATCTTCTTGTTCGCGGCCCTGGGGATCGTGATCAACGCTGTACCTGTAGTGGTCGGGCAGATGGACTGGAAGAAGGTGCCGACCCCGATCGGTCCGTCCGGGCGCGTGAACCATGGCATGGCGTACGACGCGGCCCGGCAGCGGGTCGTACTCTTCGGGGGCTCGGGTGGAAAACTCTTCGATACCTGGGAATGGAACGGGCTCTACTGGAGAGATGTCACCCTTGCCCGGGGCAACCCTCCAGGACGATACGAGCACGCCATGGCGTACGACGCGGCCCGACAGCGAGTCGTGCTCTTCGGAGGGTGGAGCGGTGGACCGCGACTCAACGACACCTGGGAGTGGGACGGTAATACGTGGAGAAACGTCACGCCTTTGAATCCCAACGACAGCCCCCCGGCGCGCACGGTTCATGCCCTGGCGTATGACGCTGCCCGGCGGAAAGTAGTGCTCTTCGGGGGATTTGACGGCTCGGCGGATCTCGGCGACACCTGGGAGTGGAACGGGATCGTGTGGAGAAACGTCACGCCATCCAACCGCATGCACAGCCCCTCGGCGCGGCGAGGCCATGCCATGGCCTATGATGCGGCCATGCAGCAAGTCGTGCTCTTCGGCGGAGGCCCGGTCTTTTCCAACGATACCTGGGAGTGGGACGGGAACATCTGGACCCGGCAACAATCCAGTGCGAGTCCAGGGAAGCGTTATGGCCACGCTCTTGCCTATGACACTGCTCGACAGAGGATTGTCCTCTTCGGAGGCTGGCACAACTACAATGATACCTGGGAGTGGGAGGGGAAGACCAAGACCTGGTACCAGCGTAATCTCAGTACGAGCCCGTCGCAGCGAACAGGCCACGGTATGGTCTACGACGCAGCTCGCGGATCGATGGTCATGTTCAGCGGATGGAGCGGTTCCGCCACCATCGACGAGACCTGGACCTATACACCCACCGACATGACAGCCTCGGCCCGAATTGTCTCTGCCGCCGCGGGTGGCAAGGTCACGTTCAACCTTGACGCGGGCAGCGCTCACAAAGACAAGTCCTACTTCGTCGTCGGATCGATAGACACCGGCAAGCCGCGAGGTATGTCGCTCGGCAACGTCACGTTGCTCTTGAATCAGGACGGATACTTCTGGTTCACGGCGCTCTTCCCGAATACCCTGATCTTAAACTCATTGGGCACCCTCGACTCATCAGGCAAGGCCACGGCCACGGTCCAGGTGCCGCCTGGTTTGACAGCGCTCATCGGCACCCGGTTCTACCACGCGTACATCGTGTTCAAGGCCCAAATCGACTACGCGAGCACACCGGTGTCATTGACTTTCATGAAGTAAATGACCGATCACGCAGTTTCAAGCGTGATCGTGTGTCCTGGAATGCACAGGAGGATTCAGTGGTGGACAATCCAGCAGCCAAGACAGTCGATTCCATTCTCTCCGCCCTGAAGCTCAATCGCCGTGCCTTTCTCGGCGCCCTCACCGGCGGTGCCGTCCTGGCGCTCACCGACGTGCGCGTGCTCCTGGCCGGCGGCATCGACGCCAAACCCATCGTGGTGCGCACCCACCACAAGGACGCCGTCACCTGGGACTATATTTCCGGATGGTACGGCGACTACGTGAACCAGGCCCTCGTCGACACCCTGGTCGACCGCGGCCTCATCGAACTGACGGGGTTGGCCGACGTGGGTGCGGCCTGGCGCAGCCTTCTGCCCGGCTATACGAAGGGCAAGAAGATTGCGGTAAAGGTCAATTTCAACAACTGCTGGAGCTGCAACGACAGCGACAACATCATTGACTCCCTGGTGGAGATCGTGAACTCGCTGGTGCGCGGCATGACCACCGCCGGCGTGGCCGAGGATGACATCTGGATCTATGACGCCATCCGCGTCATGCCCGGCCGATTCCTGAACCGATTGCGCCAGAAGGGAGTGGTGTGCTGGGGCAGGTCGACTTCCTGCGGCATGCGCCGGGTGCAGTTCAGCGGCACAGCCCCGAACTCGATCATCACCTTCTCCAGACCCATCGGCTCTCAAAGGATCGTCGATGTTGTGGCCAACGCAGATTATCTGATCAACATCCCGATCACCAAGCGCCACAACCTGGGGGGCGTCACCCTGGGCTACAAGAACCACTTCGGCACCATCAACAGCTGCGCTACCCTGCACAACTACATCCACATCGCCTCCTCGGTCTTCTCCACCACCTACAATCCCCTGGTGGAGATGATGGCCAATCCGCACCTGGGCAAGAAAACCGTCCTCACCGTGGCCGACTGCCTCTACGGTTGCCTCCAGCACGAGTCCGGCACCCCCCAGCCCTGGAAGATGTCGGGCGGCCGTTCACCGGCCACGCTGATGTTCTCCCAGGACCCGGTGGCAATAGATTGCCTGCAACGGGACTTCCTCTTCCGGGAGGGGCCACGGTCATCCGATCCCAAGGCGGAATCCTACCTGAAGCTCGCCGGTCAGGCCGGCCAGGGCGTGTACGAGGCGACCCCCACCGGATGGAACTACCAGCGCATCGACTACCGCGACCTCGACCTCGCCGGTGCGGGCTGGTTCACGACCTACGCCAGCGGAAAGCCCGGCACCGGCAGCAAGATTCCGGCCTGGCGCTATACCGGCATCCCGGCCCCCGGCAACACCGTGCTCCTCGAGGTCACCGGCGCCAGGCCCTCGAGTATCGCCCTTGTCGGCATCGGTTACAGGGAGGCCGACAATCCCATCTTCTTCGGCCGCCTCCTCATCGACCAGGTCCTCACCGCCTTCCAGGTGCCCACGGACGCCTCCGGCACGGCCCGCATCCCGATCAAGATCCCTGACCACCCCTCCTGGGTCGGAGCCGACTACACGCTTCAGGCGGTTGTGGTGGACAGTGGTGCCGCGCAGGGGCTCTCCCACACGGGCGGCCTCAAGATCCACATCGGGGCGAAGGTGTAAGCCGGTTTTTTCACGGCGTGATTTTGAATTTCCACGTGTTCGAGATCGACTTGATCCCCGAGGGCCAGGCCTGATGCAACGTCACGAAAGCGGTGTGCACCGGCAGCCCGATGACGTGCGGGGTGTTCGGGACGTCGATGGCCGCATGGCCGATCCCCTGCGGGCTGAGAATCCTCGAGTAACCGCGGAAGATGTTCGGGTGGTTGCCGCTGAGCGACGTCCACAGGAGCATGTCGTACGTGAGACCGATCTGGCGGTAGTCGATCTTGAGCGGACCGGGGCCGAAGGACGATCCCACCTGGTAGGGCAGGCCTGGATCCTCGGTGGCGGTCAGAGTGAACGTCACGGTACCGCCGGGCTTGACGGTCACGGCGTCCCCTTCGATCAGGGTCAGCCCGATCTTGGCGACCCAGCCGTCCTCAAGGCCGTTGAAGGTCAGGTCCGGGCCGTTCACGACCGGGAGGGTCTGCTCGGTGCTCCGCGTCTTGCCGGTGACGTACGCGTTCCCCGAGCGGTCGACCGCTATGCCATAGATGTCATCCCAGTTGTCGCCGCCGATGTAGCCGCAGTAGATCAGCCTCTTTCCTGCCGGATCGATCTTACAGACGAAGTCGTCGTAGGTGCCGCCGTTGTAGGTCAGGTCGGGACCGACCTTGAGAGGGAACGCATCGGTCTCCTTGCTCGCGGTCTGGCCGGCGATGTAGGCGTTCCCGGCCGCGTCCAGGGCCACGTCGACCGCGTAGTCGTGCTGTTTGCCACCGACGTACCCGCAGTAGACGAGGCTCTTGCCGTCCGTCGCCACCTTGCAGATGTAGGCGTCGTAAAAACCGCCGTTGTAGGTCAGATCGGGTCCGACAATGACCGGGAAGGCGGTCTCCTTGTTGTTGGTGCTGCCGGCGATGTAGGCCTCGCCCACCGCGTTCACCGCGATGCCGCCTGCGTTGTCGCTGCTCGGGCCCCCGATGTAGCCGCAGTAGACGAGGGCCGACCCGGTCGCGTTCACCTTGGCGACGAATGCGTCGTGGAGATATTGCCCGTTGAAGGTCGTGTCCGGGCCGCCCTTCACGGGGAAGGACTGCTCGTTCGAGTTCGTGAAGCCGCAGACGTAGGCGTTGCCCGCCGGGTCGATGTCGATGCCGGTGCAGCGTTCGAGGGCCGTGCCGCCGATGTAGCCGCAGTAGATGAGGCTCTTGCCGTCCGCCGCCACCTTGCAGACGAAGCCGTCGCTGCTGCCGCTGTGCTTGAGCGTCGGGCCGACCTTCACCGGGAATGACTGCTCGTTGGAGCTGGTGAATCCCGCGATGTAGGCGTGGCCTGCGGCGTCGACCGCGATGGCGTTTCCGATCTCGCCCTGGCTGCCGCCGAGGTATCCCGAGTATACGAGGCTCTTCCCGTCGGGCGCTATCTTGGAGACAAACGCGTCACTCGAGCCGGCAAAGGTGAGACTCGGCCCGTTCTTCACAGGGAAGGTCTTCGTGCTGGATGTCTTGCCGGTGATGTAGGCCGCGCCCTTCGAGTCGATCGCGATCCCGTAGCAGCGGTCCGGCGAGATGCCGCCTATGTAGCCGCAATAGATCAGGCTCTTCCCGTCGGGCGCCACCTTGGCCACGAATGCGTCGTGCCAGCCGCTGTGAACGAGGTGCGGCCCGACCTTGACCGGGAAGGTGACCTGGTCGCTGATGGCGTGGCCGGCGACGTAGGCGTGACCGGTAGCGTCCACCTTGATGTCCTGCCCCTCGTCGTAGTGCGAGCCCCCGATGTAGCCGCAGTAGACGACCACCGCCGGATCGAGGACGAGTATGTGGGCCGGATCGAAGTCGCCCACCTGGAATCCGAAGGTGAACGGTTCGCTCGACGCGGACTCCGGCGCGAACGCCATTTCCACTTTCGTGCGGACGCCGGCGATGTCCTGCCAGGCGACGGGGGAGGCATCCTCGAAGCCGCCAATGGGGGTCTCGATGCGGAGGGACTCGGTTCCTGTCACCTCGAGGCCTGTCACGCCCCGATACCGCAGCCGGATCCGGGCCGGATCGGCGCCGGGCCGGACGTGGAATTCGTACTTGAGGCAGTCGACGTCGCCCCGGAACACGAGGTCGATGCCCGGCCAGAGCTCCGGATACACGACCTGGCCGAAGGACCGGAGCCCCGTCCGCCACGCCTCGGGCCGGCCCCGGAAATAGCTGAAGACCGCCGGCCTGGGATCCTTGCCGTGGGGCCGGACGTCCGGATTTGCATCCACGAAGTAGAGTTTCACGGTCCAGCCCCTGTCTGCCCCGCGGATCCGGTAGGTGATGCCGTCGGGTGAGAAAAAAATCGTCTTGTCGGCCCCGCCCACGAAGAAGGCCACCTCATCCGGGTAGAGCCCCTGGTTGTCGACGAAGTGGACGGGAACCCGGTCCAGGCCGGTGCTGCCCTGCGCCGGTGCGAGGCCGCCGGCCAGAAGCAGGAGCAGGAGGGATAGCTCGATGGACTTGCAGGCGCGACTCATGAGGATCTCCTTCTACTACAAACGGGTATCTGCCCGGGAAGAACGCGCTCATTCTACCGGTCTGCAGTCGACGAGGCCACCGAATTCACACTTCTCGTTCAGGGGGTGGAGACCTGTCCGGACGATTCCGGGAATCTTCGGCCTGCAAATGGCAGGTCCATCGTCTTCGGGTCATTGCGGTTCCATTCGGGTACTACATTCACTGAGCCGCGTGGTGCACTTGACAGCGGATCGGGCCGGTAGCTACACTGCAGACGAAGTTAACACGACACGATGAACGTGAGCACCGATATGACCTGGAGGATTGCAGTCATGAATAAGCTCGCCGTGCTACCGGTCTGGATCGTCCTCCTCACCGGCATCGAAGCCCGGGCCCCGGCGCAAGCCCCCGGAAAACCCGCCTTGCCGGAAAAACCAGCACCGTCCGCACAGCAACATCCCAACGCCCAGGCCTGGCTCCGGATCCTCGTCATGCAGATGAGCAATCCCGATCCCCGGATTCGCCTCAGCGTTCGCGAGGCTCTGCACGTGATGGGCCCGCGGTCCCTGGACGCCGTCAACGAGGGCAAGGCCAAGCAAAAGAACCCCCACGTCAAGGCGTTCATGACGCGCACCCTCACCTACCTGAAGATCAAACGGGGTGGGAAACAAGGCAAGCGCACGCCGTTCTGGGATATCGATCATGTGGCGGCGGTCGCCAACCTGAAATGGGAGCAGATCGACAAGACCCTTCCGGTCCTGGTGGCCGCGCACAAGCAGAACAGGGAGCTGACCACCGCGTTCAAGGAGGCGGGCGGCGACTTCCGCGACCCCGAGGCCATGCAGGACCTCGGCGAGGAGATTAAGGCCGGGGCGGCCGAAGCGGAGGAGAAGCTGAAGAAGTTCCTTCAGCCGAAACAGGTGGAACTGCTTCGCCGTTACTTCGACCCGTGGAGACAGTGGCAGGCCCGCCATAAGGCCAGGCGTGAAAGCGTACGCAAGGAAGACGGCCAGTAGCGATAAGATCATCCTGACCTTTCGATTCCGGTGATGCAACACTGCCGGGCATTTTCCTGTGCGTACCGGATGTTGCCATGTATAATGGTGAATTAATTCGACTGTTCCGGCTCAATGTAAGGGAGAATCCCATGAAGGCTACCTGGCTTTTCGCCGCTGTGATTCTTGTATTATGCGCTCCGTTGACCGCGGGCGATGTATACCATCCGGATTCGAATCCAGCCAAGGGCACTCTCTTCGGCCTCCCCTGGACCAACCAGGAGGTGCGGTATCAAGCGCTGGTACCGGCCGCGGTTTTCGGCGGCAAGACCCTGCGCATCACCAACCTGGCGTTCGCCACCGGGGCGATCGGGACCTTTACCGCCAACCAGTGCGAGGTCACTCTGGCCCATCTGCCGAAATCGGCCCGGTTCAGCAACAACTTCGCCGCGAACCTTCAGAAGGACAAGACCGTGATGTTCTCCGGGCCCATAAAGTGGCCGTGCCTCAAGGACCAGTGGTGCGCCCTCGGCCTGAACGGGACCTTCAAGTACAACGGGGTGGACAACGTCGTGGTGGAGGTCCGTTTCATGGGCGGACAGGGCGGCGTGCAGTGCCGTTCTGCGTTTGTGAACGTCAAGTTCAGCAAGGGCCCGGGTTCCTACAATGCCCCGACTTCCGGCAACGCGATTCCGCTCGTTGCGCCCAAGATGCGGCTGACCTACAATGAAACACGGATCGCCATTTCGGGTGTTCCGTCCCCCGGCGGCACGGTCGACCTGGACCTCCTCTCCAGCCAATGCCGTTAAGCTCCAGGAGGCTGCGGACTGAAGCGCGTCCTGCTCGT
>CAZAKZ010000155.1:0-11801 GCA_964485695.1 uncultured Planctomycetota bacterium
GGGAATGACCATCACCAAGCTGTACAAGGCGCGGTGGATGATCGAGCTGTTCTTCAAATGGATCAAACAGCATCTCCGCATCAAAGCGTTCCTTGGCACTACCCCCAATGCCGTGAAGACTCAGATATGGATCGCTATCTCCACGTACCTACTCGTGGCCATTCTCAAGAAACGCCTTCGCATCGAGCTGCCCCTCTACACAATTCTACAGATCCTGAGCGTGTCCCTGTTCGAGAGAACCCCTATTTTACAGGCATTTCAGGCATGGGATTACGAAACAGAAATACCCCAAAGTCATAACCAGTTGATGTTGTTTGAATAACGTTGGGACAGTAGTGAAAAGACAATAATAAAGACAATAGAGGAAACAGGGGAATGGAGGTCACCGTTTCTCACCTCCATTCCACCACGAAGCACTACCTGACGGGGGAAAAGCTCCAGCGATTTCTGGCTCTGGAGCTCCGTGACCGCATCCGCCTGTGCGCCCTGAACATCGTGATCCAGGACCGCATCGCCCGGAAGGAGCTCAGGGTGATTCCGCATGTGTTCAGCGGAGAACGCGTGGCCCGGGTGCGGAGGATTCCCATCCCTGGATTCGGCACGGCCACGGCAGAGCTCTACCTTAATCTGGAAGAAGGGGAAGAAGGGCCGACAGAACGCAGGGATGGGCACCGGATCTGGGTGGCTCGGAACGGTACCCGACTCACCGATGATATCCGAACCCTCCCCGGCTGCGACTGTGAACCCTGGAGCCGGTGCGTTTTCGAGGGCGTCATCGACTTCCCGGGGCTGCAGCCCGCACCAGGCGCACGGCAGGGCGTGGTGCAGAACGCGGCTTTCACCGCCTTCCTCCAGGAGCTCGAGGCCGTGGCCAATGACCTCGAAGATCTCTTGAATCGGCGCACCCGTCTCACCCGGGTCGAGGTCAATCGCACCGTGGCCCGGGAGGTCCGGAAAGATCTGACCCGGGCAATGAACACCCTGCCTGAGGAGGCGTATCCTCAGTTCAACACGCATCGTAACCGGGACCAGGCTGAACCCCTGGTGGAGGCGGTCCGACGGGAGGCGGACCTCGTGGGCGGCGTGGTCGAGGTGGGGGGGGAGCTGGCCGTGGTTCGAGTAGAGCCGGGAAACCCCTGGATCCCGGTGAACCAGGAACGGAAAGTGAGTCTCCTGGCCCTGGACGAGGGGCAGCGGCCGGCTTCGGGCCGTCTCACTTATGGCTGGGAAGTGGTGGAGGGACCCGGGAGGTTGACCCGCACCTCGGGAAACCAGGCCCATATTCTCGGCCTGGAGCCGGGGAAAATCACATCGAGGGGAGAAGTCTCGGACGGGAAACGGACCTTGACCGTGGTGTTTGATGCCACAGTGGGGGATACGGTGGGGGAGGTGAATCGATCCGTGGGAGACCAGGGAACGCTTCCATTCTATGAACTGGTCCCGGATGCCCGGGGAACCTGGCGCTCCAGATTTGCCCGGGACCGAAATGCCATCCTCATCAACAGCAGCCACCCGGATTTTCTCTGGAGCCAGGCCAACAGCAATCGTCAAAAACGTTACCTGACAATGCTTTACTGCAAAGAACTCGTGTTCTGGAGTTTTCCCGGGGTTGATCCGGAGACCCTTCTGGATCGATTTGTCCAGATCTCCAGCCGTATCGGGTCAAATTGACAGAATCCTCGAAACGTCCGGGCGGATTCATGACAAATTGTCGCCCACACTTCCTGGACAGCTGGGCTCCAGATCAGGTCTTGCCATATATTCCTTTGTTACTATTTGTTTTAGGCAAACCTGGATTTGATTTCGTTAATTGGTATTGTGTTTGCTCACCCTGCGCGAAACCGGGAAAGGGTCAGGTTTCGTCCGGACCCGAGGTCGCGATTTTGATGGAGTTTTGATGCCGACGTTTCAAGAGAACTTCACAAATGCCATGGAAATGGTCGGAGGACGGTACATCTTGACGGCTCTCCTGCAAAAGAGAGTTCGCGAGCTGGTTCATGGTGGAAAGCCTCTTGTGCAAACGGAGGGTTCGGATCACATCGAAATCGCTCTGGCAGAAGTGCTGGAAGGCAAGATCGAGATGGGTGCGGAAATCCAGGACCCCGAGGGGGATATTGGATCGCTCAAAGAAGAAACGCCCGCCTCGGATCAGGATCAGGATCAGGGTGAAGACAAGGAACGCTTCTCCATCACGCTTTGATCCGGCATGCCAGAAACTGAATATCAGAAATCTGGTAATAATCTGGCAATCGCCGGTGCGCATGCGGTCCTTCCTCCCGAGTCCGAAAAATACCGGCGGCATTCAAGCCACTAGAGTCGGACGCCTCTACTTTCCCGGATTGTCGATGGATCTGGAGTTGAACCGGACCGGTTGTCCAGGAGCTGGATGATCCGGGTCGGGATACCATAGCGATTCGGAATACGCAGGATACGTAAGATACTGTCTTCCAGTAAAGTGCAGGAGGAACGCATACATGGGCGCGAAACGCATTATCTTCGACCAGGACGCACGTGAATCCGTCCGACGCGGCGTACGTCAGCTGGCAAAGGCCGTGAAGGTAACCCTGGGACCCCGGGGTCGAAACGTCATCCTCGAAAAATCCTTCGGCAGTCCCACGGTGACCAAGGACGGCGTGACCGTGGCCAAGGAAATCAAGCTCAAAGATCCCAACGAGGATATGGGCGCTCAGCTGGTGAAGGAGGTGGCCTCCAAGACTTCGGATATTGCCGGGGACGGCACCACCACGGCCACCATCCTGGCCGAGGCCATTTTCGAGGAAGGTCTGAAGAACGTGGCAGCAGGCGCAAGCCCCACCGCTGTGAAAAACGGCATCGACATCGGGGTGGAGCGTGTGGTGGATGAGCTCAAGAAGAACTCGACCGAGATCAAGGACAAGACCGAAATCGCCCAGGTTGGCGCCATCGCCTCCAACAACGACGAGGAGATCGGCACCCAGATCGCCGGTGCCATGGAGAAGGTGGGCAAGGACGGCGTAATCACGGTGGAAGAGGGCAAGAGCCTGAAGACCGAGGTGGAATGGGTCGAGGGCATGCAGTTCGACCGGGGATACCTTTCGCCGTATTTCGTTACCAATCCTGATTCCATGGAAGCCGTCCTCGAGGAACCCTTCATCCTCATTCACGAAAAAAAGATCAGCAACATCAAGGACCTCATTCCCATCCTGGAGAAAATCGCTCAGGCGGGTAAACCCCTGGTCATCATCGCCGAGGACGTGGAGGGGGAAGCCCTGGCCACCCTGGTGGTCAACCGCCTGCGCGGCACCCTGAAGATCGCGGCGGTGAAGGCGCCCGGGTATGGAGATCGACGCAAGGAGATGATGCAGGACATCGCCGTCCTCACCGGCGGTGAAGCCGTGTTCGAGGACCTCGGAATCAAGCTGGAGAACATCCATTCCGAGCAGCTCGGTCAGGCCAAGAAGGTGGTCATCTCCAAGGACGAGACCACCATCATCGAAGGCGCCGGCGAGACTTCAGCCATCCAGGGCCGGATCGCCCAGATCCGTTCCCAGATCGAAAACACCGACTCCGACTACGACAAGGAAAAGCTCCAGGAGCGGCTGGCCAAGCTATCCGGGGGCGTGGCCCAGATCAACGTCGGCGCCGCCACCGAGGCCGAGATGAAAGAGAAGAAGGCCCGAGTCGAGGACGCCCTGAACGCCACCCGTGCCGCGGTGGAAGAGGGGATCGTGGCCGGTGGGGGCGTGGCGCTGCTACGTGTATCCAGGGTTCTGGACGACATCGACGTGAAGGATGAGAGTAAGATCGGTGTGGATATCCTGCGCCGGGCCCTGGAGGCGCCCTGCCGTCAGATCGCCAAGAACGCCGGTGTGGACGGCGCCGTGGTGGTCCAGAAAATCAAGGAGAGCAGCGACTGGAACTTTGGTTTCAACGCCGCTTCCCGCGAGTATTGCGATCTGGTGAAGGCCGGCATCATCGATCCAGCCAAGGTGACCCGGTGTGCGCTCCAGAACGCCGCCAGCGTCTCCTCCCTGCTGCTGACCACCGACGCCATGGTCTCGGAAGTCCCGAAGAAGGAGAGCGATAAGAACGCCGGGGCCCCGGTCATGGGCGGCGGGTACGACGACATGGATTATTGAACAGCGAGAATGGCATCCCTGCCCGCAGGGGCTTTCCCTGCGGGCCTTTTCGTGAGAAACAGGTGAGACCTTGGGGCACAGTAAAATGTCCTCCGCGCTTCCCAGTGCCCTGGAGCGGCGCGGCCTGCTCTACGGCAAGGAATCCCGGAAGGCCGACCACTCGAGCATTGCGGAGACCTACCTTGGGGCGGGCAGAACCATGGATGCTCTGGAGTTCTTCGTCCTGGCCGGAGACACCGGGGGAATCGACAGGATACGTGACCTGGCCGTGAAGGAAGGGGATGTGTTTCTTCTCGCACAGATCGAACGCCTGACCCAGATCGAGGAAGATCCGGAGACCTGGCGCCGGATTGGCGAATCCTCCGAGGAGAACGGAAAGACGGCGTATGCTCTGATGGCCTACGAGAAGGCCGGAGACACCGAGGCATTGGCTCGCCTTGACAAAGACCTGGTGATCGACCCTGAGAACATCCCAGAGAACGGCCCCGAGAATACCCCCGAGGAAACCGAACTGACTTGAGCCGAGGGTTCTCCTCCGGGAACGAACCCCGACCCCGGAAGAGTCGTCAACATGCCGAAGTGTATCGTTCCCCCGGAGTACGACCGCACCGATGTGGTGGACTTTCTGGCTGCCCGGTTTCCGGACCGATCCGTGACCGGGCTCAGGCGCCTGGTGGGGGGGGGGCACGTCCAGGTCAACGGCGCTGCGGCCCAGCGCCACCGCACGCTCCGGATCGGCGACGTGGTGGAGTTTCCAGACCTCGATGACCATGTACCCAAATATACGCCTCTGAAGACACCGCCGCAGATCCTGGTGCGGAGAGACCACATCCTGGCCATCGACAAGCCCGCCGGTCTCTCAGTGCTTCCCGAACGTCAAGGAAAGAACCGGGGGGACTGTGTGCTGACCCGCCTACTTCCTCTCCTCGAGGAGGGTGAACGGGTCTACCCCGTTCACCGCCTGGACAAGCACACCTCCGGCGTCCTCCTGGTGGCCACGAGTCGCCGTGCCGCCCGGGACCTGAGCTACGCCTTTCACCACAAGACGGTGAAAAAAACTTACCGTGGCGTGGTGCGCGGTGTCATGCTCGAAGATGAGGGCACCATCGACATGCCGCTGCAACGACCCCGGCGCCAGTCCCAGCAGGTGCGCGTCGACTTCCGGTCCGGTAAGTCCGCGACCACCCATTTCAAAGTGGTCGAAAGGTATCGGGGATTCACCGAGGTCAGCCTCTTCCCCGAGACCGGACGCACCCACCAGATCCGGGTGCATCTGCGTGCCATCGGCTTCCCCCTGGCCGTGGATCCCATCTACGCCTCTCCCCACGGCATCCTGCTGTCGGAGTTCAAGCAAGGATACAATTCAAAACCAGGCGTTCCGGAAAAGCCTCTCATTCGTCGGCTTCCCCTGCACTCGGAATCCCTGGTCTTTCCCATACCGGACTCCAGCGAAACCCTGGAGGTCAGGAGCGAGATTCCCAAGGACATGCGAATCCTGCTCTCAAAGCTGAAGAAGTGGGGACGTTTGAAAAGGTTCTGAATACCCGATTCCATGAATCACCGGGAATCACCTGTCCGGGTCGGGAACGTGCGAAATCAGATAGAGCACGAACACCGCCGCCCCCGCCAGCCAGCCCCCGGCACCCCACAGGTACGCCGCGTCCAGGAGCAGGATTCCTCGGACACCCACACGCACCATTGTCATGACGGCCGGGCGTGACAGGCTCCCCGAGCCAGGCCGGAAGGTCCAGAACATCCGCACAGCGAGAAAGGCCAGGGGCGCCAGGGCCGCGAGGGGATGGTGCGCCAGAAGGATCGGGACGGCCGGCAGGATCCCGAGGGCGGGTATCAGGCGGAGCGCCGCACGGCACCGGGGAAGAGCACTCTCCCGGTCCTCAAGGAGGCTCAGCGCCGTGACCGAGGCGATGTAGACGACGTGGAACACCACGGCCCAGTGGATCCGGGTGGGAGGGGTAAAGCCTACGGCCGCATGGATTCCAATGAGCAGGCTCATGCCGCGGCAGATCCCCATGGTCAGGCACCCGGCCAGGGCGAACCGCTTGTGAACGAGGTTGTAGATGAGTATGGCGGCCGACAGGATCAGGGCCGTCACGCCAGCAACGATATGCACGAAGGCGGCCACGGTGACGCCCGCCGCTAGACAGACGGCGCCTGCCTGAAGGGCTCTGGCGGATGGGATGGCCTCCGTGGGCAATACCCGGCGCGGATGGTGCACCCGATCCACCTCGATGTCGAACACGTCGTTCAGCGCCATACCGCCCATGTAGAGAAGGGCCGAGGCCAGGGCCACGCCGAGGCAGGGTAGAACGCCGCCACCCCCGCCTGCCAGGCAGTAGCCAGCAATGGGATCCCCCAGAGCCGTGACCGCCAGGGGGAGGCGAACGAGGCGTATCCAATCCTTGTAATACACGGAAGTACCGTTCCGTTCCCTGTTAGATCCGGGCCCGCACGGCGGCACGCACCTCCCGATCCACCCGGAGGAGATCCTCGAGGGCCGGCGTCTCGATGAATTCGTGCTCCTCCACGGCACGCCTCACCTCGTCATGGATTACCACGTACCTGATGCGATCCGCGAGAAAGGACTCCACGGCCACCTCGTTGGCGGCATTGAGGGCCGCACCCTGGGTGCCGCCGCGCCGTGCCGTCTCGAATCCGAGAGTGAGGGCCGGAAAACGCTCGAGGTCGGGCGGCTCGAATGTGAGGTGTCGGAATCGCTCGAAGGAGAAGCCTGCACACAGGCCTTCACGCCGGTGCGGATAGGTGAGTGCATACTGGATGGGTATCTTCATGTCCGGAGGGCCGAGCTGGGCCAGGACGTTGCCGTCCTGGAACTCCACCATGGAATGGACAACGCCCTCGGGATGGATGAGGACCTGGATGCATTCCACATCCACGCCAAAGAGCCAGCGCGCCTCCACGATCTCCAGGGCCTTGTTCATCAGGGTGGCTGAATCGATGGAGATCTTCGGACCCATCTTCCAGACGGGGTGGGCGAGGGCCTCGGTCGCTGTCACCCTTTCAAGATCTTTGGCCCGCGTGGTCCGGAACGGACCGCCTGAACCCGTCAGCAGGAGGCGTCGGATCGTGGACCGGGGCTGGGAGCCCAGGGCCTGGAAGATGGCGGAGTGTTCGCTATCCACGGGCAGGATCCGGGCTCCGGTGCGCCTGGCTGCGTCCATGAGGAGAGAGCCGGCGATGACCAGGGATTCCTTGTTGGCGATGGCCAGATCCAGGCCCAGGTCCACGGTCTGGAGGGAGGCGGGGAGACCCGCAGCCCCCACCATGGCCTGGAGTACCAGGCTGGCCTCGGCCTCGCGGATCAGGGTCTCCACGCCCTCGACGCCGGAGAGCAGCACACCCAGGTTCTCGTTCCAGTCTTCCGCCAGGAGGGCGTGGGCCTTGGGGTCGGTGACGGCCACGAACCGTGGTCGCCACCGTGCCGCCTGATCCTTCAGGCGATCGATGCGCGTGTGGGCGCTGAGCCCCACGATCCGAACCTCCTCGGGGCCGAGGTGAGCCGCTACCTCCAGGGCATTGACTCCGATGCTCCCGGTGGAACCGAGAACGATGACGTCGCGCATGGCGCCTCCAGAACTCCGGACACTACGCGAGCAGGTAGATTCCCTGCGCCTCAGTGGGGCGTAGTCTTGCCGAGATCCTTTGATCTGTTACGATGACCGTTTCAAGACCAACCCCCGGCAGGAAACCATCATGAGCTCGGAATCATCAGCCTACAAGGATGCGGGCGTGGATATAGACGCGCAGGACCGCGCCATTGAACGCATCAAAACCCTCGTCAAGGCCACTCGTACTCCCGGGGTCCTCGCAGACGTGGGCCAGTTCGGCGGATTGTTCCGTCCCGGGTGGAAAGAAATGCGGGATCCAGTCCTCGTTTCGAGCGCTGACGGCGTGGGGACCAAATTGAAAATCGCCATTGCGCTGGACGATTACACCACCATCGGCCGGGACCTGGTCAACCACTGCGTGGATGATGTCCTCGTCCAGGGCGCACTGCCGCTCTTCTATCTGGACTATATCTCGCTGGGTGTCATGGATCCCCGGATTGTGGAGGAGGTTGTTTCGGGCATGTCCGCGGCGTGCCGGGAGAACGGCTGCGCTCTCCTGGGCGGCGAGATGGCCGAGATGCCGGGGCTCTACCGGCCGGGTGACTTCGACCTGGCCGGTTTCATCGTGGGCATGGTGGACCGTCCGGATATTCTGCCCCAGAAGAACATCCGTCCGGGCGACAGGGTTCTCGGCCTGGCCTCCACGGGCCTCCACACCAACGGTTACTCCCTGGCCATCCGGGTACTTCTGGACGAGGGGAAACTTCCCCTGGACCAGCCACTGGAGGGGATGGATATCCCTCTGGGCGAGGCACTCATCGCCGTTCACCGCAGCTACCTCCCGGTCCTGAAGCCGTGGCTCGAAGATCCGATCCTGAAAGGCCTGGCCCACATCACGGGCGGCGGCCTCGTGGATAACTTGCCGAGAATTCTACCTCCAAACACGACCGCCCGCATCCACGCGGGTACGTGGCCCATTCCGAAGATCTTCAGCAATATCGTGAGACGCGGCCGGGTCTCGGTGGAGGAAGCGTTCCGGGTATTCAACCTGGGCATCGGCATGGTGGCGGTGGTGGAGTCTGCCGACGCCGGATCCTTCGAGGCCGCTGTGCGCGAGGGGGGCTGCGAAGTGTTCCCCCTGGGTGAAATCGTGGCGGGAGAGGGTATCATACAACTGGAGGACACCGACGAGTCCCTGTTTACCCTGTGTAAACAGAATTGAAACAGATCGTAAACAGGATGGTGGCATGAGCTGTACAGGGTGGTGGATATGCGATTGAACACGGTCAACCAATGTATTTCTCTCCTCGTTCTTGCCTGGTTCCTTGCCGCGACGTGCAGTGTCACGGCCCAGGATCTGGCCCTGAAAAAGGCCAGGGAACTCCTGGCGGGGGGGCAGCCCGGGGCGGCGTATGCCCTCCTGGAACCTGAGTACGCCGCAGGAAACCGTCTACCGGAACGGCTCAGGGTACTTGGAAAGGCGGCCATGGGCCTCCGCCGACCTACCGAAGCGGTCAAGTTCTTCAAGACCGTGATCGACGGTGGAACCCTCGCCCCCGGTGACTACACCAACCTGACGTGGGGCCTGTTCGAGATGGCCGTGGAACAGCGTTCCAAGAGCGGCGGCCTGTCTCGGCCCGCCTTCCTGGATGCGGCCGAGGCCGCGAAAAAGGCCGTGAAGGCCGATGCCCGGGACCTCACGGCCTGGCGGTTCCTGGCTGCGTCCCACGCCTGGGCCCAGGAGGACGAGAAGGCCGCTGAAGCGTATCAAGAGGGTATGAAAGCCCTCGGGGACAAGGGCGCTCCGTTACGCATTGCCTACGGTGACTACCTCAGCCGGATGGGAAAGATCGAGGAGGCCGTGGCCGAGATCGAGAAGATCCTCCAGGAAAAACCGGAGGATCCGGACGCCAGCCTGGCCCTGGCCCGGATATGGGCAGGCGCCGGCCGACTGGATCGGGCCGTGGATCAATTCAAGATCCTTCTGGGGAGTCGCCCGAATCATGCGCCCACGTACGAGGCGATCTGGAAACACCTCAGTCCGCCCGAACACAGGCAGAAGGGCATTGCTCTCATCAAGAATATCCTCGCCGACCACCCCAAGAACCTCTTCGCCCTGAGCTACCTGGGGAACTTCCTCAGCCTCGCCGGGGATACGACCGGCGCTGAGGCCGCGTACAGGGCGTGCCTTGTCGTGAAGCCGGACTATGCCTGGGCCCACCGCGTCCTGGGCGAGCTTTATCACAAGAAAGCAATCGCCGCTTACACCTCGCCTCAGAAGGACCCTCCGGTGGTGCAGGACCTCTACCGGAAAGCCGTGAAATCCTACCTCAACTACTTCGAATGTGCAGCAGCGCAGAAATTCACGGACAGGGCCGTCATCCCGGTGATGGACAGACTTCTCTACAACCTGGCCAGGGTGGCGCTGGATCCGGAAAGGGCATACCGGGACTTCAAACCGTTCCTCGCCCGGTTCCCTGAAGAGAAGAACCTGCATCACACCTACGGCCAGGTCTGTCAGGACCTCGGCAAGTTCAAGGAAGGGGAAGCATCCATCCGGAAATCCATTGCCCTGTGCGCCGAGGACGACGAATGGATGAAGGCGAAGTACATCAACGACCTGGGGCTGCTCTTCGAGGGGTGGAACAAGTACGTCGACGCCCGGAAGGAGTACGAAAAGGCGGCAAATCTCTCGGGTCCCGGCCGCGTCAATGCTCTGGAAAACCTCGGCAAGTTGGCATACAAGCTGGGCAATCCGGAGAAGGCCATCCTGCACTTCAAGTCCGTACTTGACGCCGAACCGAAGCGCGCTTCGAGTCTTTTCTATTACCACCTTTGCCGACGATGGCTCCAGCGAGAGACCTATTTCCGGAGGCGCTGAACACCACCATGGGCCCCCAAACTTGAATATGTCTTCGGATAATAATTCCAGTGTTGGGTTCACGAAACCCTCGAAGCCGTTGCTCTACGTGCTTGTCTTCACTTCTGGTTTCACCATCATGATGGTGGAGATCACCGCTCCTCGGATTCTTGGGCCCTTCTTCGGTTCATCGACTCACGTCTGGACCGCAGTCATCGGTGTGGTCCTCGCAGGACTATCCGTCGGCTATTACGTAGGAGGACGCCTGGCGGACCGCTGGCCGAACGCTTCGTTGCTCTTTGGAATCGTGATGGGGGGGTGTGCCATCACAGCCATGATCCCTATTTTGGCACCCCTATTCGGTCAGTGGCTTATGCCCCCCGGTATCGGCCTGGATCGCGCCCACACCCTGATGAAGTTCGGATCTCTTGTCACGGCCCTATTCATCTTCTTTCCACCGGCCATGCTTCTCGCGGTTGTTGGACCTTTCACCATCCGGTGTATCGCCCGCTACGATCGAGTGGGCCGTTCCGCCGGTAATGTCTACGCCCTCGGCACCGTGGGTTCCATCCTCGGCACCTTCCTGCCCACCTTCCTGTTCATCCCGTGGCTTGGAAGTCGCACGACCGTGTTCGGGGCAACCCTGGTACTCTTCGTTGTTGCGCTTGCAGGGCTCCTGGTACACTGCAGGCGCACGGCTCCAACCTCCGAGACGACCTGATCGCCGCAGGCTCACATCCTGGTTTGCCCAAGAATCTTCCACAAAACCGCACTTTCCGCCCCCCCACGGCCTGGATTCTACTTCCGATAATCATTATTATGTTGCACGGAATGGACCGGCCGTGAGCCTGGTTCAGCCGACCAATCTTTAAATCTCCCTCCGGCGAAGAATCGAATTTCCAGGTGAATCATCCCTCCAGGGTAGATGGCCTTTTCTTTCCTGGTCCCGGTTCACGCCAGGAAAGGCCTCAACCCACTGGACGCTTGAAAAAAAACTGCCGATTTCGGGCATTCTAGAGATCCCAACTCCCACGGTGCACCAGCACATAGGCAACCGTGATTCTTTTTCGCACTTTCCCTGCTCCAGGAACGGCTTGGGCGATGCGCAGAATGCCGATGAAGAAATAAGGAAGACGCGGTAATCCGCACTGAGGTCACTCCGGGAGGTCACGGCTTCCCGTTTCGATCCCCGATAAACCAAGGCGTCGATCCTCAGAGCGGTGAGCTGCAATTTAG
>CAZAKZ010000156.1:0-11799 GCA_964485695.1 uncultured Planctomycetota bacterium
TGGTGGGGCTGAATCGATTTTATGGACTCTTATGGGGTGAGTAGTTACGAATAATGAACGCAACTCTATTTGTTTATGAGGACCATGAACCCGAAGACCCGTACCCTGTTGCTGCGCAACATCCGAACCCTCGTGACCCTGGACCACGGTAACGATGACCCGCTCACGGGCGAGGCCATGGGAGACCTGAGGGGGATCACCGAGGCCGCCGTGGCCGTGCAGAACGGCCGCATTCTGGAACACGGCCCGGACCGGCGGCTGCGGCGCAAATACGCCGGAGCCACGGTTCACGACGCGGGCGGCGCCCTGGTGATGCCGGGTCTGGTGGACCCTCACACCCATCCGGTGTTTGCGGCCCCCCGCGTGGAGGAGTGGAAGCTCCGGTTGAAGGGGGCCGGATACCAGGAGATCGCGGCCGCGGGCGGCGGCATCATGAGCAGCGTGCGGTCGGTGCGCAAGGCCAGCGATTCCCATCTGAGAAAGCGCCTGGAAGCACACGTGCTGCGGCTCCACAACCACGGCGTGGCCGTGGCCGAAGCCAAGAGCGGGTACGGCCTGAACCGGAAGGACGAGGTGCGCCTGCTGAAGGCGCTGCGCTGGTGGAACCGGGTCCGAGCCTTGAAGGCCGGCATCCGCCTGGTGCCCACCTGCCTGGCGGCCCACTCCGTTCCTTCGGATTACCGCACTCGCCGGGAAGCCTACATCCGGCTGGTGTGTGACCGCATCCTGCCGGAAGTGCGGCGGCAGGACCTGGCGAAGCGGGCCGACATCTTCTGCGAGGAGGGGGTCTTCTCGGTGGAAGAATCCCTGCGCATCCTGGAGGTCGCCCGAACCCTGGGCTTCCGTCTCACCGTGCATGCGGACCAGCTGAGTGCCCTGGGGGGCGGCCGGCTGGCGGCCGACCTGGGAGCGGACAGCGCCGACCACCTGGAGTATGCCGACCGCCGCACCGTGGCGGCCCTGAAGAAGGCGGGGACCGCGTGCGTGCTCCTGCCGGGCTCCACCTTCTACCTCAAGATGAAGAAGTGGGCACCGGGCCGGCGCATGGTCGACGTCGGGGCCGTGGTGGCCCTGGCCACTGACTTCAATCCGGGTTCATCTCCCATCGCCAGTCCGGCCGCGTGCATGACCCTGGCGTGCATGCACATGGGCCTGACGCCCGAGGAGTGCATCACGGCGTTCACCCTGAACGCCGCCTACGCCCTACGACTCCACCACGACTTCGGCAGCCTCCGGCCCGGGAAACGGGCCGTGTTCTCGGTGTGGAACGCCGGGGAGCCGGCCGAGATCGCGTACGCCTTCGGGGACAACCTGTGTACGGGTGTCTGGTGGTTTTAACAGCCTGTGGATCCGGATCAGACGGGCCGGGCGCCGAATCGGGAAATCACCCGGGTGGCGAGCTGCACACCCGCTCTTGCCGCCTCCTCGAGGCTGCGACCGTGGGTGAGGCCGTGAAGGAAACCCCCGGCAAAGGCGTCCCCCGCACCGGTGGTGTCCACCGGCTCGGTGGGGACGGCGGGCACGTGGATGACCTCGGAACGGGATGCGATGTAGACCCCGTTTCCTCCGTCGGTGACGGCGGCGAGGCCGCAGCGCTCGGCCATGCGCCGGGCGGCATCGCCGGGGGCCTCGACGCCCACCAGGGCGCGGGCCTCGTCGGCGTTGGCGAAGTAGAGGTCGGCGTGGTTCTCCAGGATGTCCACGTAGTCGTCGTGGTGCCGCTCAACGCAGAAGGAGTCCGAGGCCGTGAACGCCACCCGGGTGCCGCCGGTCCGGGCGAGTTGCATGGCGTGGCGGCAGGCGTCGATGGCCCTGGGGCCGTCCCAGAGATACCCCTCCACGTAGAGGTAGTGGCTGGATTGGATCGCCTCCTCGCTCACGCCCTCGCGGGTGATCTCGGCGGCGCAACCGAGGTTGGTCAGCATCGTGCGCTGGGCATCCGGGGTGATGAGGACGATGCAGACGCCCGAGGCGCGGTCGCTGTACTGGGCGCGAAACTCCACGCCGCAGGCCTCGAGGCTGTCGGTATAGGAGCGGCCGTGGGCGTCATCGTGGATGCTGCCGGTGAAGCAGGGGGTGCCCCCCAGGGTGACGATGCCCACGAGACTGTTGGCCACGGATCCCCCGGCGCTGGGCATGACCTTCTCGCCCTTGACCAGCTCCAGGATCCGGTCCCGGGTCACCTCGTCCACCAGGGCCATGGAGCCGGGGGGATTGCCGGTCTTCTCGACCACCTCGTGATCCACGGCGACCTGGAGATCCACCAGGGCGTTGCCGAGGCCGTAGACGTCGAATTTCATGAAACTTCCTCAATTGGGTTGCGGACAGGAGATCCCTCGTCGTCAGAGCTTCCCGGGGGGGGAATTCGATCGCAGGGGAATGGTAGTGGATCCCCGGGTTCCGGTAAACTCAAAGAGAAAATGCCGATGATATTGTCGGACCCGAATGCCGGAAAGGACTCGATGCCTCCTGTCAGAACCGTTTGGTTCGTATTGCTGTTTTTCCTGGTTTGCATGCCGGCCCCTGCCAGGGGTCAGATGTGCGGGCCCGTGGACTTCGGCCCGATCCTCAAGGCCCACGAGCAGGTTACCCGGGAGCTCGGCCTGAAAGCCGCCTTTTCCAGGATGCAGGCCGCTATCCGTGACCCTGTCTGGGACGCGGAGAAGTCCCAGAGGGATGCCGGGTATCGCCGGGACTTTTTTCAGGAGGTTCGAAAGGCGGAGCAGCGCCGGAAGCAGCTTGCTCTCGCGTTCCTGGACCGGTTCGAGGGAGCCCTCTCCTCCGGTGTCGGCCTCTTCTACCGGGGGCTGGCCCTGAAGCTCTCGGGGGAGCCGTCCCGTGCCCAGGAGGCCCTGAGGGCGTTCTGGCTGCGGAAGAAAAAGCACCTCCTGCGGAACCGGGCTCTCATCGAGGCCGTGGAGTGTCTCCTCCTGGGAAGGTCTGACTTCCGGAAGCCCAAAGCCCTGGAAAAGGAGCTGGCCAGGATCGAAAGGGCCGGGGGCTACCTCCAGTGGTTGAAGAGGAAGAAGCTATCTCCTGAGCAAATGACCATGGTGGAGAACCTGGATCGAAAGCGGGAGGAGAACGACCTGAGAGCGGCCTACTTCACCCTGGTCCTGGACCTGGAGAAGGAGGAACAAAAGGCCCTGGTGGATGAGATCAAATCCTTCACAAGGATCTCGAAACGGGGGGACCTCGACGAGGAGGTCTACCATGGCTCCCCGGATGGACGCCGGGCCTACTGGAGCACCCGGCCGAAGGTGAGACGGGCGCGACAGGCCGCGGTGCGGGACTTCTTCAAGGAGCACCGGACCGTCCTGGCTCGGTCTGTGGGTCGGATCTGGCTGGCCAGGGCGTTCGCTCTGGCCGGTGATACCCAAAGGGCCGAGGAGGCCTATCGCCGGTTTCGAGACGAGGTCGTGGATCATCCGGATCGGGCGGCCGCGGGCCTGGAGCTGGCGCGGATTCTCACTCACGACCTTGATCGGGCCGAGGGGGCCGCAGCGGTTGTGGAAGACCTGATCAGGGCAGCGCTGACGCCCGACCAGGACAAGGCCGTGCAGGCCTTGAAACGCCGTCTGGACCGGGAGCGTGCCGGAAGAGAGATCCAGCACGGTCTCCTGGGAAAGCCCGTGCCGGCCCTCCCCGCGCTCGACGCGGTGGGAGATCCGGTCCCTGCGGAGTGGAAACTCGAGGGGCGCATCACGATCCTCGTGTTCCATGCCCCCTGGAGCGCGCCCTCCAGAGACCTGCTCGTGAAGCTGGCCGGCCTCCAAAAGCAAGAGCCGTGGAAGTCGACCCAGATCCTGGGCATCTCGCGCTACTTCGGATTCGGGTGGGAGGCCGCGGACTGCGTCGATGGAGACCTCCGGGGCCGGTGCGTCGGCCCGGACCTGGACGGGAAGCGAGAGCGGGCGCTCCACCTGCGCCTCCAGCAGGCGGCCGGCCTGGCGTTCCCCCTGGCACTCACGGCCGAGGACGTCCTCGGGACGCGGTTCGGAGTCCGGACCTATCCCACGGTCCTGGTGGTGGATGCCGGGGGCATCGTCCGGCACCTGGCAGAAGGCGCAGCCTGCCTTCCCGGGGTGAAGAAGGTGCTGAAGGCCGCGCGTTGATCCCACGCTCTGTTTTTTTCCTGGATCGGGACATCTCAAAGCTGTGGAGCATCCCACGAACCTGAGATGTCCCGATCCAGGAAAAAAACAGAGCGTGGGCTACTCTGCCGGCCGGACCTTGCCCAGGGCTTCCACAGCCGCGGCACGCACCTCGGGGTGGTCGTCCTTTAAGGCCGATTCCAGGAGTCCGGCGGCTTCCTCTTCCACCTCGCGCCCGAACAGGCCGAGGACCCGGGCGGCCCAGGCACGGAAGAGCCAGTCCTCGCCTGCCAGGGCCTCCAGGATCGGCTGCAGGTTTTCTCCGGCGGGGGTGAGGTCCGCCAGGCCGAGCGCCCCGATGTACCGGACCCTGGGTGATGCGTCCTCGGTCATTTCGAGAAAGGTGGGAATGGCCCGGGGTGCGATGTGGCTGGCGGCAGTGACCGCGCCCTGTCGGGTCCGGTCGCCTCCCTTTTCGGACTGGAGCACCTCGACCAGGGCCGGTACTGCCACCGCTCCCACCTGGACCAGGGCGTCCACGGCCGCTTCGACCACCCGGTCCTCGCCGTCTCCGAGGGCCTTGACCAGGGCCGGGGCCGCGGGCGCGGCGCGGTCTGCACTCCGGCCGACCTGGACCGCCGCTGCCCGGCGAATCGACGCGTCTCCGTCCTCGAGGAGAGCGGCCAGGACCTCCATGGCCTTGTGGGCATCCCCACCCACCTTGACCAGGGCGTCTGCGGCCTGGAGCCGCACCGATTTACCCTCGTCCTCGAGGGCCCGGGAAAGGGCTTCGACAGCGTCCCGGGCCTCCAGGCCCAGGGCGCCCAGCTGCCGGACTGCGTCTTCCCGGGCGGCGGCATCGCCGGTCTCAAGCGCCTGGAGGAGCAATGGAACCTTGCTCTTCTCCGGACGGTCTTTCTTCTTGAACAGGTCCAGAAAACCCATGGAGCCCAACCCCACTTTCTTTACATGTTCACGCTTCGGATTCGACACATCATACCCATTTCGCACCCCGCCTTCATCCGCTTTTGACTGGCCTGGTGAATTCCGCCTCGACTCCGTATGATGGTGCGGACCCAACCGGATTTCCCGCGTCTCTTCATGGAGGGTGAAGATGAAGCTTGCCGCCGTGATCTTTGTGTCCCTGAGCGTGGGCATCCTCCCCGCACTCGTCGCCCAGGAGAGGATCCTCACCAAGAGCGTCACCCTCAAGAAGAACGCCATCCTCAGCTCTCCCCTCGTCATCCAGGCGAATCACATCACCCTCGACGGCAACGGTGCCGTGATCCAGGGCCCGGGCCGGCCAGGGGATCGAAAGAGCTACATTGGTACGGGCGTGCGGGCCGAGGGGTGCTCCGGCGTCACCATCGTGAATCTGAAGGTGCGGGGATTCGAGCGGGGCCTGGCCGCCCGCGACGGCACGGGGTGGCGCATCGGAAACTGTGACTTCTCGGACAACTACCACGATCCCGACCACGGCTGGGGCGACTACAAGCGCGTGGGGGGCCTCATATTGACCCGGATCTCGAAGAGCGAGATCTGCAAGACGCATGCAAACCGGGTCTGGAACGGCCTGGACCTGTGGGAGTGCCACCAGAACCGCATCGTGAAGAACGACTTCTCCCACTGCTCCAACGTCTGTCTGAAGCTCTGGACCTCGTGCAAGAACCAGGTGGTGGAGAACAATCTGTCCTACGGCCTCCGCATCCGGCCCGGCGAGGTCCACGCCCGGGACTCCACCAGCGTGCTCCTGGAGAGCGGTTCGAACCACAACACCTTCGTGAAGAACGACGCCACCCACGGCGGGGACGGCATCTTCATCCGGGTGCTGAACGGGTGGGTGTCCACGGGCAACGTTTTCATCGAGAACGACTGCTCCCACGCCAACAACAACGGCTTCGAGGCGTGGAGTCCGGGCAACACCTACCTCCGGAACAAGGCCAACCACTGCAGCTTCGGATTCTGGCTCGGCGGGTCGGACCACACGGTCCTCATCGGCAACGAGGCCGCGTACAACGGCCTTTCCGACGGCAACCACAACGCGCCCGAGTCCGACTTCGTCCACGGGGGCATCGTCATCGTCCATGGCTCCGGAAGCCACACCATCATCGACGGCAACCACTGCCACCACAACAACGGGGCCGGCATCGTGTTTCGCGGCGACCTCCGCTCCCGCGGCGAGAAGTGGAAGATGTACCACCTCGTGGTGCAGCGGAACCGGCTGGAGAACAATCGCTGGGGCCTCTTCGCCCGGTTCACCGACTGGCTCGACCTGGCCGGGAACACCTTCGCGGAAAACAAGGAGGACGAGTTTCTCGAGGACGTGACCCACGTCACGCGCTTTGAAGCCGATGCCGACGTGAAGGCGCCGCCCAGGGCAATGCTCCGGGGGCCTTCCTCGGCGGGGGTCGGTAAGAAGGTGGTGTTCGATGCCTCGCGGAGCAAATGTCCAGGCGGCCGACCCATCACATTCCAGTGGGACGTGGGCGGGACGCGCTATTCTAGCCCGGTGGTGAAGCACGTCTTCTCGCGGCCCGGTTTTTACCGCGTCGGGGTCACGGTCTCCAACGGTGTCCTGTCCAGCCTGGCCTTCCTGGACTTCTACGCCGTGGAGGCCGTGCGGGAGACGGGCACCGAGGGCCAGGCCGGCCGATGGGGCTGGACCATGGGCCACAATGCCGACAACAAGGGGCAGGTCCAATTCAAGGACCAGGCCGTGGCCCTGGTGGGGCGGACTTCGGTGTGCATGCGGCCTGACCCGTACAAGGGACACGACGTCACGGCCGTCTTCCCGAAGGACCGGTCGGCGCGGTGGAATCTGAAGAAGAGAAAGCACCTCACCTTCTGGCTTCGGTTCCGGAATCCCAACAACGGCGGATTCCAGGGCGTGAATCCCATCGTGCGCCTGCATGCGGGCAAGGCGGCCTACACCTACACCCCCGCGTACAAGGGCATGCCGCGGAACCTGCTGGGCGACCTGCCCTACAGCGAGGCGCGCCACGGCTGGCTCCACGTGGAGATCCCCATGGCCGGCAGCGACGCGTGGGTGCGGTCGGAATCGTTCGAGGGGGTACCACCGCCCCACATCGACAAGGACCTGGAGTTCGTCACCAGCGCCACCCGGATCCGATCCCAGAACGCCTCCTCCCTCGCCTCGGACGGCACGTATATCTACTGCATGGTTTCAGACCACGACCGCCTCTTCAAGTCGAGGGACGGCCGGCAGTGGGTGGACCGGAACCGACCCACCCGGGATCTGAAGGGCGCCCGGGCCGACTGGACCAGCGGCATGCTGGCCTTCCACGCCGGTAGCGGGGAGAAGGGGAGCCTGATCCTCGCCTACCGCATCCCGGAACGGAACAAATTCGGCCGGCACCCCAAGCGCCTCGTGGCCTACGACGTGGCCGGCGACACCTGGTCCTGGTTGCCCGCGCAAACGGCCATGGGCCACGGCTCCGTGATGGTTGACGATTGCCTCTTCGGCCTGGCCCACGCCGTGGGAGGAAACTACGGCGGGCCGCTGTGCCGCGTGAATCTCCGGACGCCCTCCGGGTGGGGCGATCGGTCAGTTCTGGGCGGCCTGAAGGGCGATAACACCTGGTGGCTGAGCCGGGCCGCGCAGCTGGCCGTGGTGGACCACAGAATCTGGGGCATCAAGAACGACTGGATCACCCCGCAGCCCGGGGAAAAGGACAAGATCGGCGACCGCCTCTTCGTGTTCGATCCCGGTAAGTATACGCCCTCGAAGTTCACGGGAGAAAATCGCTGGCACGAGAAGAACTGGAAGGCGGTGCAGACCCCGGGGAAGGACATGGGCCCGCTGCCCTTCGAGGTGGGCCACGGCGCCTCGCTGGTGGCCTTACCGCCCGGGTGGTGCACGAGCGTGGGCGAGAAGGGGGGGCTCTTCATCGTGGCGGGGTGCTCGCCCTCCAACCACGAGGGCCACGGCGCGCCCTCGAACCGCTACGCCGTGTACGACGTTGAGAGCCGGAAGTTCACCCCCGGGATTCTGCCCGGCCCCACCGGCACGGGCACCAGCGCGGTGTTCCATGACGGGAAGCTCTTCATCAAGCGGGGCGGCATGCACCACGGCCCCCTGAACGGCGATCTCTGGATCGTGACCCCGCTCACACCGGCCCGGGCGCGGGCGGCCGCGGCCAGGACAAAGCGCGAACGCTTCGACCCGGGGCGCGTGGATTCGTTGAGCCTCCAGTTCGACTCCACGGGCCACGAGGCGTTTCGCGTCTGGATCGACGGCCTGGGATTCGAGTAGGTGAGAATGGATAGCCGCCTCTCGGCGGATCCACGGCCTCGTTTTGGCCAGAATCGGGCCACTCAGGGTTCGTGGGATGCTCCACGCAGGAAAAATGGCCCATTTCTGGCCATTCAAAGCGTGTGGTGTGAGAAGGGTCGAGTGTCCAGGAAACTGGACAAAACCGGCTTCTCAGGTGAACAGGAGGACGTGAACATGACTGGAAGAAGAATCGGGATCGCAGCCGCTGCGCTCATCCTGGCTTTGACCTCGCATCTCGCTGCGCAGCCGTCGGGCGGCCTCGGGTGGTGGCGCAAGGCGCGGTTCGGCCTCTTCATCCACTGGGGGCCGGTGAGCCTCCAGGGTACCGAGATCGGCTGGTCCCGGGGCGGGGAGCGCCGCGGCCGGCGCGGCCGCGGGAAAATCCCCGTGGAGGTCTACGACAACCTCTACAAGCGGTTCAACCCGGTGAAGTTCGACGCTGAGGCGTGGGTGGCCCTGGCCAGGGCCGCCGGCATGGACTACCTGGTGTTCACCACCAAGCACCACGACGGCTTCTGCATGTTCGACAGCAAGCTCACGGACTACAAGATCACCCACACGCCGTACGGCCGCGACGTGACCGCCGACCTGGCCCGGGCCTGCCACGCCGCCGGCCTCCGCCTCGGTTTTTATCACTCCCAGCCCGACTGGCACCACCCGGACTACCGGACCGAGAACCACCCCCGCTACCTGGACTATCTCCACGGCCAGGTTCGCGAGCTCTGCACCCGGTACGGCCGGGTGGACGTGATGTGGTTCGACGGCCTGGGCGGCAAGCCCGAGGACTGGGGCGCGGAACGACTCGTCGGCATGATCCGGAAGCTCCAGCCCGGCGTCCTCATCAACAACCGCCTGGGAATCCCGTGCGACTTCGACACCCCGGAGCAGCGCGTCGGCACCTTCCAGAACGACCGCGCCTGGGAGAGCTGCATCACCTTGTGCAGGCAGTGGGCCTGGAAGCCTGGAGACCGGATGAAGTCCCTCGAGACGTGCATCCGGACGCTGGTGACGTGCGCGGGCGGAGACGGCAACCTGCTGCTGAACGTGGGCCCCATGCCCACGGGCGAGATCGAGGCGCGACAGGCCGCGCGGCTCCGGGAGATCGGAGCGTGGCTGAAGAAATACGGCGAGAGCGTCCTTGGCACCCGGGGCGGACCCTTCAAGCCGTGGCCGGGCGGGGTGAGTACGCACCGGGGCGAGACGATCTACCTGCACCTCCTGGACCGGGCTGGGTGGCCGGTGCGCCTGCCGCCCATCCCGAAGAGGGTCGTGTCCTGCCGGGTACTCACGGGCGGGGAGGTCGAGGTCATCCGGACCGACGAGGATCTCCGGGTGTTCGTGTCCGGGACCGACCCCAAGACCCCGGACGTGGTGGTGGCCCTGGATCTGGAGGGCCCGGCCGGTGACATCGCTCCCCTCGTGACCTACCGGTCGGGCTCGGTGGCGCTGAACGCCAAGGTCCGGGCCTCGAATACTTACCGCAACCTGCGACGGTATGGCCCCGACAAGGCCGTGGACGACGACTGCCTCACGCGCTGGGCCACGGGCGCCGGCACCAAAACAGCGTGGTTGGAGGTGGATCTGGGCCGTAAGGTACGCCTGGACCGCGCCGTGATCCGCGAGGCGTACGACCGGGTCGGGGCCTTCACCCTGGAATACCGGGTAGGTGATGCATGGCGGCCCTTTCACCAGGGCAAACGTATCGGCAAGCGCCTCGAAATCCGGTTCGAGCCGGTGATGGCCAGGGTGGTACGGCTGAACATCCGGGAAGCAACCGGGGGCCCCACGCTGTGGGAGTTCCAGCTGTTCGAGGCGGGAAAGTGAAGGCATGAACATCGCCGTGTTGCTCTCCGGAGGGGTGGATAGCTCGGTGGCCCTGCGGCTGCTTCAGGACCAGGGCCATACCGACATCACCGCCTTCTACCTGAAGGTCTGGCTCGAGGACGAGGTCTTCGGTCCCGGTGCATGCCCCTGGGAGGAGGACCTGACGTATGCCCGGAAGGTGTGCGCCCAGGCCGGCGTGCCGCTCGAGGTGATTTCTCTCCAGGCCGAGTACTATAAGCGGGTGGTGGAGTACGCTCTGGAAGAGCTCAGGCAGGGGCGGACACCGAGCCCGGACATCTTCTGCAACCGCCGCATCAAGTTCGGCGCTTTCCTGGACCGCATCGACGCCACTTTCGACAAGGTGGCCACGGGGCACTATGCCCGCGTCACAGAACAAGACGGGCTCTTCTGGCTGTCCCGCGGCGTGGACCCGGTCAAGGACCAGACCTACTTTCTCTCCCGCATGCACCAGGCACAGCTCGCCCGTTCCCTCTTCCCGGTGGGGGGCCTGACCAAGGCCGAGGTGCGGGCCCTCGCCGAACGCCATGGCCTGCCCACTGCACAGCGCAAGGACAGCCAGGGCATCTGCTTCCTGGGCAAGATCAAGTTCAACGACTTCATCCGCTTTCACCTCGGCGAGCGCGCGGGCGAGATCCGGGAGAAGGAATCGGGCCGCACCCTGGGGGAGCACCGGGGCTACTGGTACCACACCCTGGGCCAGCGCAGGGGGCTCGGCCTGTCCGGCGGCCCGTGGTTCGTGGTGGGCAAGGACGTCGAGGCCAACGTGGTCTTCGTTTCGCATCAGGATAGCGCTTCTGGCCACGGCCGCCGCGTGATTCCCGTGGAGGCGGCGCACTGGATCGCGCGGCCTCCGGCCGACGAGCGCCTCCTCGTCAAGGTACGCCACTCCCCCGAGATCCAGGGCTGCAGCCTCGTCCAGGAGGCAGGAGGGAAGGGGACCGTGACCCTGGATGAGGCCGATCCCGGCGCCGCTCCGGGCCAGTTCATCGTGTTCTACGAGGGGGAGGTGTGCCTGGGCAGCGCCAGGATCGGCGAGGATTCGTGATTTGGCGCCTGATTCGTGGAGTGTTGAAGCCTGCCCACGCATTCGGGTAAGATGACCGGGACGGACGTTCTCCGTATTCGTGGTCGATCTTCAACGGACCTTCGTCTTGCGAGGAGGATCCATGGGAAAGTCACGTGCGTTTGGACTTGCGGTTCTCCTGGTGCTGGCCGTCATGATATCGGCTGTCCAGGCTGCCGGGCAGAACTGGACTCGGCGTATGCCCGTGATAAGCCCGCCGGTACGTTCGAACCATGCCATGGTATACGATGCGGCGCGTCAGCGTGTTATTCTCTTCGGAGGGAGTCCCTTATTGTGGAATGACACCTGGGAGTGGGACGGAAACAACTGGACAAAGCCAAATCCCAAGACGAACCCGCTGTCACGTTTTAACCATTCGATTGCTTACGACGCGGGGCGGCAGCGTGTCGTTCTCTTCGGAGGGGCTGGACTCCTGGGGGTGATGAACGACACCTGGGAGTGGGACGGGAATAACTGGATACAGCGTAATCCCAAGACGAGCC
>CAZAKZ010000157.1:0-11736 GCA_964485695.1 uncultured Planctomycetota bacterium
CGCCCCTGGAGGACTACGGGCCTGGACGGGTCCGGTTAAATGGATACCCCCGAAGCGTAGTTATGAAAATCCGCCGGTCGTATCCACTTCAGGGAGGTATGGTATCGCGCCTCCAGCTTTCCTGCAAGCACCTTGCACCGGTAGAGGTGCAGGGTGATCTTGAAATGGGTATAGGCGTGGTCCACAAAAGCGATGCGGTCCCCCACCGTCACGTCCAGGCCGAGCTCCTCCCGGATCTCTCGCTCGAGTGCCCCGGCTTGGCTCTCGCCGGGCCCCACCTTCCCCCCGGGGAATTCCCACAATCCCCCCAGCATGCCCTCGGAAGGACGCCGCCCGAACAGATACCGGCCGTTCTTTTTCAAGGCGGCGGCCACAATGGCGTGGTGGGGTAATGGTTTCCGGTCCTTGCGCACGGGCAGAGCCCCGGTCAACCCAGATGCCCGGGCTTCGCAGAGCCCCTCCACGGGACACGCCTCGCACCTGGGCCGCCGGGGAATGCAGATCCGGGCCCCCAGCTCCATGAGGGCCTGGTTGGAGTCGCCGGGGGCCCGGGCCGACACCAGGGTGTCCGCCAGACCCCACAGGCGCTTCTCCACGGCCGCCGTATCGATGGACTCCCGGACGGCGAAGAGACGGGCCAGGACGCGCTTCACGTTTCCGTCCAGGACGGGCGTTCTCTCCCCGAAGGCGATGCTGGCAATGGCGCCGGCGGTGTAGCGCCCCACGCCCGGCAACGCCTGCAAGGATCCGGCGTCTTCCGGGAAGCTGCCGCCCGACTCCCGAACCACCCATCGGGCCGCCTTGAGGAGATTCCGGGCCCGGGAATAGTATCCGAGGCCTTCCCAGAGCTTGAGCACTCGATCCTCGGTGGCGGCGGCAAGATCCTCGACCCCGGGAAACGCCTCGAGGAAACGGTGGTAGTAATCTTGCACCGTCTCCACCCGGGTCTGCTGGAGCATGATCTCGGAGAGCCAGACACGGTAGGGATCCCGGGTCCGGCGCCAGGGCAGGTCCCGGGCATGGCCGCGATACCAGCGAAGGAGCTTCTGGACGAGGGTTGTGCGGCGCGCCGGATTCATGAAAGCACTCTCAGGAGAAGGACAGGAGTTTGGATGTCTCTGGAACAGGGATAACGTGAATCAGGATCGAAACAATTCCCGCCGGAAAAGAGAAACCTTGACAATCCGGCCCGTCCCCGCCTCACTCCTCAAGGAGGAGGGAGAGCTCCGCCACGTGCTGGGACTCCAGTCCCACCTGGGCGCGGACGAATTCCTCCAGGGGCACGTCGTCGACGATGTTCTCCAGCAGGTCCCGGTAGGCGTCCAGGCCCGCCTGCTCGAAGGTGAGAGCGGTGCGGACCGCATCGGTGGCGGTGGTCTTTTGCGGCGGGAGGTTCAGCTTCAGGTCGAGGCTCGGGATGCCGCCCAGGTGGACGATCTTGTCGGCGACGCTCCGGGCGTGATCCAGGGTCTTCTGCATGTATTCCAGGAGTACCTTATGCACCAGGAGTCGGTCCAGGCCTTTCACGGTCACGGACAGGTGGAGATACCGGATCGCCGCCTCGATCTCCTCGGCAAACAGCTCGTTCAGATTCTGTATGTTTTCCTTGGTGGCCATGGCTGGTTCCGCTTTCCGTATTACAGCTGCTCGTCGATGCTGGAAACCTGATCGGAGAGACAGACGTCCTCGCAGCACGGGCACGACTTCGGGTCGTGTCCGCACTCCGCCGTGAAATCCCTGAACGCCTCGAGAAAGGAGGCGGCCCTGGGCTCGTCCGAGGAGAGAAACCTGAGAAACCGGATCACACGTCCGGCCGTATCGTTGCTGATCAGGTGTTCGATCTTGCAGGTGTCCTCGTCCGCCTGGTCCTCGTCGACACCCAGGACCTCCACCAGAAGCTTCAGGATCACCCGTTTCTTGGCCCGGAGCGCCAGGGCGATCTCCTTGCCCCTGTCGGAGAGGCCGAGGAAACGACGTTCATCCTCCACCACCAGGCCGCGCTGCTTGAGGTTCTTCAAGGTGACCGAGACGCTGCCCCGGGTGATGTCCAGCATGCGCGCCACGTCAGAAACCCGCGCATACCCGAACGCGTCCAGGAGGTCCGCGATGGCCACCACGTGATGAGCGGCCGAGTGGGTGATGGGATTCCGTTCAAAGGATTTCCAGGAGTCCATACCTGCACTCCAGCAATCGGTGCCGAGTTCCACGCCTCCGCAGATGCTCGGACATCATACACAAACCGCTACATTACAACAAGATAAGGCATCGATGCGCCTCGACTCCACGAGACGGCCCCGGCGCCGCCGCCGGGGAATCCGGGCGAAAATGCCCACTTTTCATTTGGCATCACTGCCTCGTCGAGTACGCTACTCTTCCAGAGGGTGGTCCATGCATCAAGGAATATTTTCCTGGTGGGGCAACTCTGAAGAAACCATGATCCGGAAGGGCGGTCCGGGCCGTGAACAAGCTCATCACAATACTCGTCATCACGGCGAACATCTGCGGGGGCGCTCTGTTGCTCTTTGACCTCTTCGGCCTGAAGATGGAGACTCCCGAGGAGAGAGTCACCCAGGCCATTGCCTTCTTCACGGCGGGCGCCGCCTCCATCATTATCATTGCCGGCGCCGCCAACGACGTCTTCCAGAGCGGCCGCCGTCCTCTGGGCATCGCCATCTTCCTGATGGCGATCTGGGTCGCCGCCGTGCCCATCCTGCACATCGAGCCCAACCGCGAGAAACTCAACGCGTTCTTCCTCGAACTGGCAAAACAACCGATCCTCATCCTGTGCCTCTTCCTGATCATCCTGGCCCGGCAGGCCATCATCAGAGCGAGACAGCCGCTGGGCTACAGCCTCGCCCTGCTGGTACCCGTGATCCTCTGCCTCGAAGCCCGGTTCCTGGGCGGCATCGCCGGTATCGAGAACGTGGACGATGTCCACTATTTCGGCCTGGTTTCGATCATGGCCGCGTTCACCGTCATGCTGGTCCTCGGGCCCGGGTATCAAAGCCTGGCCAGCTGGGGGCTGTGCATAATGCTCTTCCTGGGCGGAGCCTATCACGTCTTGACGTGAGGCCGTGGGGGACGCCATGATTTCGAGAATCAAGGAGAGTTAACAGCCTGTGGATAAACTCTCGCGGACCAGAATCAGTCCTTTTCGACCCGATCCGCCCATGTCGGATTCATCGATACTTTCCATTGTATCGACTCATCCGCCGAGGGCGAATCGGATCGAAAAAACCTGGATTCTGGCCTCGCGCCAGTTTATCCACAGGCTGTTAATGCGCACGACGTTCGGATTCCTGTTGGTGTCCCTGGTGATCACGGGCTGTGCCCGCGAAAAGGGATGCTGGTTCGACGCCGGCCCGTACACGTCCCGGCCGCTGCCCACCCGGTACGGAGCCCGGAAGTCGATCCCCATACCCGTCCTGGACGACAAGGACGTGATCAAGGTGCACAAGAAGGCGTGGAGCCTCTACTTCCGGCACCTGCGATGGCCCCGCCAGGGCACCGGATTTCCCAGCGACTACATCGACGAGGCGTTCAATCCCCATCTGTTCCAGTGGGACACCGCCTTCATGATGTTCTTCGGCCGCTACGCGCATCGGGCCTTCCCCGCCATCGTCAGCTTCGACAACTTCTACGCCAAGCAGCACCACGACGGTTACATCTGCCGGGAACTCGACGAGCGCACCGGCGAGGACTTCATCTACAAGGACCGAAAACACACCGTCAATCCGCCGCTGTTCGCCTGGGCCGAATGGGCGTATTTCCGGGTGACGGGCGACGCATCGCGCCTCGGCCGGGTCCTTACGCCCCTGGTGAAATATTACGACTGGATCCGCGAGAACCGGCGGTCACCGAACGGCCTCTACTGGAACACCGGTTTGGGCTCCGGCATGGACAACACCCCACGGGCCGGGGAGGGTTGGATCTGCATGACCGCCCAGCAGGCCCTGGCCGCCCGGAACATCGCCCGCATCGCCGCCCGGGTTGGAGCCCGGAGCATCCAGGATCGCTTCCTGGCCGAGTACGCCGGGCTGGAACGCCTCATCAACGACAAGATGTGGGACGAGAAGGACGGATTCTACTACGACGTCAAGGACGGCAAGCCGAACCGCGTGAAGACTCCCGCCTCCTTCTGGCCCCTGGTGGCGGGCGTGGTGCCCCCGGACCGGGCCCGGTGCCTGGCCCGACACATGCGCGATCCCGAGACGTTTCGACGGCCCCACATGATTCCGACCCTGAGTGCGGACCACGAGGACTACGACGCCAAGGGAGACTACTGGAAGGGCTCGGTGTGGGCCCCCACCAACTACATGGCCGTCAAGGGATTCGCGGCCGCGGGATTCCACGACCTGGCCCGGGAGATCGCCGAGAATCACCTCCGGAACATGGTGGAGGTGTTCAAGAAGACCGAGACCCTCTGGGAGAACTACGCGCCGGAGACCGCGGAGAAGGGGAGCTCCGCGCGCAGCGACTTCGTGGGTTGGTCGGGCCTCGGTCCCACGGCGCTCCTCTACGAACACGTGCTGGGATTCGACGCCGACGGCACCCGAAACCTTCTCACCTGGCATCTGAATCGCCTCGACCGCCACGGCCTCAAGCAGCTCGGCTTCGGTACGGTTCAGGTGGATGTGGTGGCGCAAGAGCGGAAAAGGGCCGAAGATCCTCCCCTCATCGAGGTGAAGACCGACGGGGCCTTCACTCTCGAGGTCATTCACCCGAAGGGAACGGCCCGGCGGGCCTTCCCGGCAGGCAAGCACACCTGGAAGGTCAAATTCTGATGGCCGGCAGGAAGATCAGGCTGGGCGTGCTGTGCGGCGGCCCCTCCCCGGAACACAGGATCTCGCTTCTCTCGAGCCGGAACATCCTGGCCGGAGCCATCAGCGGCGGATTCCAGGTCGTGGTCCTGGGCGTGGACACCGATGGGCGCTGGCTTCTCTACGAGGACGGAGAACACCTGGTGCATGCGGACGACCCGAACCGCATCGCCCTGGCTCCGGGGGGCCGGCACGTCACACCCGCCCACACCACCGAGGGCGGCGGCCTCGTGCACCTGACGCCGCCTGGCGGAAAGGTCGAGGTGGATGTGGTCTTCCCGGTGATGCACGGGCCCTACGGCGAGGACGGCACGGTCCAGGGCATGCTCAGGGCGAGCGGCATTCCCTTCGTGGGTTGCGGCGTGACGGCGTCGGCTCTATGCATGGACAAGGACCACGCCAAGTGCATCCTCCGCGGCGCCGGCCTGCCGGTGGCGGACTGGATCACGGTGCGGCGCCACGGCCTCAAGGCGTGCGGCTGGGCCCCCGACACCCTCTTCACCCACCTGGGGGGACAGGGGGTGTTCGTCAAGCCCGCCAACATGGGCTCCTCCGTGGGCATCACCCGGGTGGATCGGCCGGAAGCTCTCGAGGCCGCCCTCCATCAGGCATTCGAGTTCGACTCCAAGGTGCTCATCGAAGCCGAGGTGAGGGGCCGGGAACTAGAATGTTCGGTGCTGGGAAACGAGGCCCCCGAGGCTTCGGGCGTGGGAGAGATCGTGGTCCGGGACGGCTTTTACTCCTACGAGGCCAAGTACCTCGACGACCACGCCGCCGTCCTCCACCCCACCGCCGATCTGGAGGAAGAGGTCCGGGACCGGGTGCGCGCCCTGGCCGTCGACGCCTTCGGCGTCCTGGGCTGCCGCGGTCTGGCCCGCGTGGACTTCTTTCTCCGCGAGGATGGAGCCATCCTGGTGAACGAGGTGAACACCATGCCCGGCTTCACCCGCATCAGCATGTACCCGAAGCTCTGGGAACTGAGCGGCTTGCCCATTGACGGACTGATCCACCGCCTGGTGGATCTGGCACTCAAGAGCTGATATCCCACAAAAAAAATCTGAAATTTCTGAGGTGCGCCTCCCCGTTTTCTCGCATGAGAGGGTGGAACCGAACATCCCCGTGGATTCAACCAAGGAGGCGCGTCATGAAGGAAGTCCTCGAGATCTGGCGACTGTCCCTGTGCAGTCTTCTTCTTTCCGGGGCCGTGTCCGCCGCCTTTGTCCTGGCGTTCGTCCTGGTCGTCAATCCTTGAATCGCCCGGTGCGCAGAAAGCGGCACACCGCCTGCCCCGCCTTCCGGGAAAAGAGAACTCCCGTGTGGCTGGTATGCAGGATGCAGGTGTCGGTGGCTCCGGGGAGCCGGGTCTCGGCCACGGCCACGGTGCCGTCGCCGGGCTTCCCCACGCCTCCGATGAGGCTCCCGAGACCGAAAAACCGGGTTCCGGCGATGACGCCCAGATCTCGCCCCCCACGCCACGGAGGCGCACCTCCCAGAACGCCCCGGTCCACGCTCTTGCCCAGGGTGCGGCGTAAGGCCGGAATCCCTGCCAGGCGCCGCGCCAATCCGCTGCCCCGGGCGGGCGTGCACAGCATCACCACCCGGCCCGGACGGGTCTGGGGAAACCGATTCAGGAGGTGCAGCACCACGATGCCGCCGAGACTGTGGGCCACGAGATGCACGGTCTCGGCAGCCTGATCCTCCAGGAATCGGGCCAGTTGCTCCGCGTTTTCCACCGGGGATCTCCGCACCGAACGGTATCGAAACCGCCGGCAGGAAAAACCGGCCGACCGGATACGGCGGCCGAGCAGACTCATGTCCAGGCCGGTCATCCAGATGCCGTGCACCATCACCACCTGTTCCGGTTCGTCGGGGCCCATGGTGATGCCGCCTCCCTCGTTAATACAGTCTCTCGACAACCAGGGGCCTTTCCCGCCGCGCCGCTGTGACCACGGCCGCATGGGTATCCGGACCCATCTCCACCACGCGCTCCTCGCCGTCCTCGTCCACGGTGTCCACAACAGCGTGGGCGGATCGTAGGCCGCCGAGCCACCACCGGCTGTCGCTGATGTAGATCAGGTCTCCGGGGGCGGCCGCCAGCGCCTCGGCCAGCGCCCTCGAGATCCGGACGCACGGAAGCCGGCCCTCCCCCCGCGTTTCGGCCTCGGCGGCCGCGGCGCGAGGGTGGGCGAATGCCTTCCTCCTGATCCCTTCCCGGCCCGGAGAGCCCTTGTAGCGGCGAATGGCGTCGGCGATGGTTCCCCACACGAGTCCCCGCTGCTTCTCGAAGGGCTCCGGCCGGGTGAAGAGGGTGACGAGGACACCGATGGCCGCGCTCACGCCCAGGCCGAAGAAGGCCCGCATGAACTTGTATTGCCGCGCGCCCGCGAAGATGCTGTCCGCGGTCTCCCGGAAGTTCTCGTCCATGGTCACGCCGTGGGCGAACGGAGCGATGATCTCGGGCACCAAGATGGAGACGGCGATGGCCGCGAGGCCGCCCACGATGGTCCAGAGCGCGGCCGCGGCCGTAAACCGGCGCCAGAAGACCGAGAGAATCAGGGCGACCACGAGCGGCGGGGTGACAGCGGCGGTCATGGCGCCGTGGGCGGCGTAAATGGTCTTGAACTGCGCGAACACGGGGACGAGAGCCACTCCGATCAGCGTGACGCTCACCGCGGAGACGCGTGCCGCCCGGAGGAGCTGCCGATCGTTCGCGCCGGGGCGGATGTAGGGCCTGTAGAGGTCATTGACCGTCACGGCGGATACGGCCGTGATGAGGGTGTCGACGGTGGACATGAGCGCGGCGGTGAGGGCGGCCAGGACGAGGCCGAAAACGCCGGGGCGGGAGAGGAACTCCGCCGTGACGTAGAAGGCCTTCTTGGCCTCCATCTCCGGGAGGACACCGGCGTGGACCAGAGCGCTGCCCACCCAGCCGCCGGACGCAACCACCACGGCGGCCACCGGCATGAGGATCAGCGGCATGGCGATGGCGGCCTTGCGGGCCTCCCGGGTGGAACGCGTCGCCATGAACCGCATTAGGATCCCCTGGTTGAGGAAGTAGAAGAAGGCGGAGTTGGCAATGGCGTCCTGCCAGAAGATGCCGACGGAGGGAAACCCGGGGTCCGAGTTGAAGTTGTTGAAGGCCAGGCGGTGGGGCCGGGGAAGATGGTGCCAGAAGTTCTCGAAGCCCCCCAGGTGGTGGATGCCCAGAAAGAGCAGCAGGAGACCGGTAACGAGGAGCATGACGCCCTGGAAGAGGTCGGTCATGATCACCGAGGTCTGGCCGCCGAGGGTGACATAGATCGCGGACACCGAGGCGACGACCACGGCGGCGACGAGAATGTCCCAGCCGAGGAGGTTGTGGAGCACAGTGCCCATGGTATAGAGGTTCACGCCCACGTAGCTGACCAGATAGATGAGGACGGACAAGGTGGCGCCGAGCCTCACCTTTTTGTTGAAGCGCCGCCCGAAGTATTCCGGCACCGAGGTGATGCGTGAGAAGTAGAGGATGGGCAGCCAGCCGAAGAGCAGCAGCGGCATCAGCGCCCAGTCATTCAGGTAGGTCTGGCTGGAGGCAAGGCCGTAGTCGTAGGCCGCCCGGGAATACTTCACGAAGCTGTACGAGCCGACGAGAGTGGCCACCAGACTGAAGGCGATGAGCCACCAGGCGAACCGCTGCCCGCCGAAGAAGAAGTCCCGGGTCGTTTTCTGCCTGCGGCTGAAGTAGGTGCCGATGATCAGGATCATGACCAGGTAGAGGACCATGATTCCATAGTCGACCGGCTGGCCGATGGTGTCCCCGACGGGTTCGGGGGAGGCGGCCTTGTCGGTGCAAGCGACGGCCTCGGCGGTTTCCATGGGGGCGTACTGGAGATACCCCTGGACGGCCATGAAGAACATCAGGCCGGCCAGCATGAGGATCAGGTTGCGGAGCCCGGAGCCTGAGAAACCGATATACCCCTGCTTGTAGCCGAAGCCGAGGCCGACGAGAAACACGACGGCACTGACGGCGTACTGATAGACGTACGGGTCCATGATCAGCCTTCACTCGCCCGGGAGAGCATCCGGCAGAATTCGCCCAGGTCGTCGACGACGACATCCGGCGGCGGATCGGCCGCTTCCGCATCCGTGGGCGCGGCCTCGCCGCTGAGCACCAGCACACCAAGGGCGCCCGTGGCCCGGGCCATGGCCATGTCCGTGTAGAGTCGATCCCCCACCACGGCCAGCTCATGCGGCTCCAGGCCGTGTTGCTGCAGGATACCGCGGAGCATGCGCGGATCGGGCTTGCCCACCACCGCATCCGGCCGCCGCCCCGTGGCTTCCTCGAGCGCCGCACACACGGCCCCGCAATCGACCAGCACGGTCTCCAGGTTCGTGGGACAGACACGATCCGGATGAGTGGCAATCCACGGCTTCCCCCGGCTGATCCAGTAGGCGGCCCGGCAAAGGCGCTTGAAGGTCAGCGTGGTATCGAATCCAACCACCACACCGGCCGGCTCGTCCCCGGCGGATTCGCCGCAGGGAACAAACCCTGCGGCGGCGAACTCCTCTTGCAGGCTCGGCGTACCGAGGAGAAAGAGCCTGCGCAGGCCGGGACGCTCCTCCGCCAGGTAGCCCAGGGTGGCCAGGGTCGAGGTATGGATCCTCGACGCATCGACGACAATGCCCAGACGTCCGAGATGCTCCACGTAGTCCGCGATGCTCTTCGAGGAATTGTTGGTCACGAAGGTGTGTCCGATGCCGCAGGCATCGAGCGTATCGAGCGCGCCGGACGTCCAGGGAAAGACCTCGCCCCCCAGGTAGACGGTCCCGTCCAGGTCCAGGGCAAGGTGTCGAATGCACTGCAGGCCGTGCTTGCTCATCCGGCGTCCAGACGTCTCGGGAGAAAAACGTACTCATCCCCTTTTTTGTCATCTTTGTCAAGGGGCACGGGCCGGCAGTTTTGGAATTGCCACTTCCTCGAGATTCGGATACACTGGCCCGGGAGAGCACCGAGTCGGACGTTCCCAGGTCATCGAGGGTCAGATGACTCGAGCCAGCCGTTGTCTTCTGCAACCCTCGCTAGACGGGACCTCAACCACGGGAGGTGACATATGGCAGCAGAACGGTTGAAGAGGGGAGAGATCTTCGAATACCTGAGACCTGATCAGATCGATGTACTCAGCGAGTCCTCCGAAGTCCTGAGATTCGAGCCCGGCGCAACCGTCTACTACAGAGGCGAGAAAGCGAAGTACTTCTATATCGTCCTGGAAGGCCAGGTGGTCCTGCGACTGCCCGGGGTCGGCGGCGTCAGCGTACTCATCGATAACCTGGTCAATGGGGACATGTTCGGATCCTGCGTATCCCACGCCATGGAATCCTACAGCCTTACCGCCCAGTGCGCGGAGAAGTCCGAGGTCCTCCGCATCGAGGCCGCCGTTCTGAACGACCTGCTGAACAAGGATCCTCGCATGGGGTACGAGATCCAGTCCAGGATATCGAAGATCTACTTCAAGCGCTACGTCGAGACCATGGAGAAGCTCCAGGCCATCGTCATGAACATACCGCTCGACCGGACCTGATGGACACGGCTCTATATCTGCAATGACACGCTGAACAGGCTGCCTGGGAAATCACCAGCAGGCGTCAAAACACCATCAGAGCCGCCAGGAAGATCCCCGAGGACAGCACCATGACTACTGCGGTGTAGCCGATGATCTGCCTCGCCTTCAGGCCGGTGATGCCCAGGAGCGCCAGGGCCCAGAAGGGCTGTAGCATGTTGGTGAGCTGGTCTCCGTAGGCCAGGGCCATGACGGTCTTGCCCTCGGAGACGCCCAGACCCTGGGCCACGTCGAGGAGGATCTTCCCCTGCACCGCCACCTGGCCCCCGCCCGACGGGACGAAGATGTTCACCACGCCGTCGGAGAGAAAGGCCAGCGGCGGAAACGTGGTCGCGTTCACCAGGGGATTCTGCACGCACCAGTCGGAGAACGCCCGGGCCAGGCCGGACGAAGCCATGATGCCCATGATGCCGGCGTAGAAGGGGAACTGCAGGATGATGCCCGAGGCGCCGCGGGTGCCCTCGGCCACGGCCTTCAGGTAGGCACCTGGCGTACCGTGGAGAAGGAGGCCAGCGAACAGGAACAGGCCGTTGATCACGGCGATCTGATCGGGGCGCTCGATGTCCAGGGCGTAGTGCACCACGGCGTAGATCCCGACGAGGCCCACCCCCCATGCGAGGATCCTGGACCTGTCGAGGCGGTCGGCGGGCGTGGCGGGCTTATCCTGGCCCGCTTTTTTGCATTGCTCGGGCACCCGGTCCGGCGGGCCCTCCATGGCCTCGATGCTGCTCGGCGCCAGGGCCCTGAACATGAGGGGCACCAGGATCAGGAGCAGCACGGCCACGGAAATATTCATGGGGCTGAAGAGGGTCTCGGAGAGAGGAATGATCCGTTCGTCCCCCAGGAGGTCCCGGGCTCCGCTGGCGAACTTCAACGGCCCCGATCCCGACCAGCCACCGTGCCATACCATGAGACCGGCGTACCCCGCCGCCCCCAGGAGCGGGTAGTGCACGGGAATGCCCCGGGCCGCGGCGCGGGTGCCCACCTCCCGGGCGAGCAGTGCCCCCACGATGAGACCGAGGCCCCAGTGCAGAAGCGCCGCCGCCATGGCCGTGAACGCCACCAGCGCGGCAGCGCTCCCTGCCCCCTTCGGGATGCGTGAGAGCCGGTCCACCAGGCGCTTCACCAGCGGAGTCACGGCCAGGGCGTATCCGGTCACCAGGATCAGCACCATCTGCATGCCGAAAGCCAGCAGCTTCCAGAAGCCGAACTCGGGATCGATCCAGTACCGGGCCACCTGGACTCCCCGATCCAGGAGGCTCACTTCACCGCCACCCCTCCGCTCCAACACGTGGCCGTCCACGTCGGGCGCCAGGGTG
>CAZAKZ010000158.1:0-11712 GCA_964485695.1 uncultured Planctomycetota bacterium
TGGCCGTGGTCTTTCGGGCGGTGGTCTTTCGCGCCGGCTTCTTGGCCGTGGTCTTTCGGGCGGTGGTCTTTCGCGCCGGCTTCTTGGCCGTGGTCTTGCGGGCAGTGGTCTTTTGCTGCACTGGTTTCTTCAGGGTGGTCGTTTTACGCGTGGTGGTTTTCCTCGCCGGTTTCCGGGCTTTCGCCCTGGTCTTACGAGCCGGGGTTTTCCGGGTCGACCGCTTGGATCTGGGTTTCGCGACCATGCTGATTCACTCCTGATTCGTGACCTACGATCCTTGCAAAATGCAATTCTCTGGTTCAAGCATCGAGGTCGTATGCTCGCGGCCCCTTCATGGAGGCTCGGTTCACGAACATGCGCCTCACAATATTTCCCGCCTTATCGAGAACCAGGGAGCGGCAACTGAACAAAAAACGGGACGATTCCGTCGTTTTGGTGGAGAAATTCAGGGTGGATCGAGACGCACTCACCTTCTCGGGGCGGCGGGGATTTCAGGAATTCCTGCTCGGTTTCGGAAGGCTACTCTTGGGCACCGTCCTTGTTGTGCAGCACGGTACCGCGTAATTGCCCGCAAGCCGCCTGGATGTCCCTTCCCCTGCGGTAGCGGATGGTTGCGGAAATACCAAGGGCACGAAGGCGGTCCCGGAACACGTTTTCCCGGGCGGCATCGGCCGCTACCAGGCCGCTTTCTTGCACCGGGTTGTAGGTGAGGAGGTTGACCTTGGCCGCAGTATCCCTGGCAATGCGGGCCAGTTGCTCCGCGTGCTCGGATTCCATGTTGCAGTCGGCGATCATGATGTACTCGAGGGTGATGATCCGCGAGGTGACCCGGAGGTAGTGCTTGAGGGCGGGAATGACCAGCTCCAGAGGATACTGGCGGTTGATGGGCATCAGTTCCTGGCGGAGGTCGTTGTTGGGGGCGTGAAGGCTGAGGGCCAGGTTCACGGGTCGCTTGGCCTCGGCCAGACGATGGATACCGGGAACGATGCCCGCGGTGGACACGGTGATGCGTCGGGGAGAGAGGCCGAAGCCTGTCGGATCCGTGAGCCGCTGAAGAGACTCCGCGACCTGGCCCAGGTTCAGCAGGGGCTCACCCATGCCCATGTAGACGACGTTGTGGGGAGGGTCCAGGGTGCGTGCGAGAACCTGGACCTGTTCCAGGATTTCCCCGGCGGTGAGATTCCTGGAATATCCCGAATACCCCGTGGCACAGAAGGAGCAGGCCAGAGGGCACCCCGCCTGAGAGGAAATACAATACGTGACCCGGTCCCGGTCCCGCATGAAAACCGCTTCGATCCCGTCGCCGTCAGTCAGGCCCAGGAGGAACTTGGTGGTGTAGTCCTTGCCGCTTTGCTGGCGAGAGAGCAGCTTCAGGTGTCCGAAGGTGAAGTCCGCCTCAAGGCGCCGCCGGACCGGGAGGGGGAGGTTGGACATGCGCTGGAAGTCGTCGACCCGGTGCTTGAAGATCCAGGTCAGGACCTGGTCCGCGCGGAAGGCGTGTTCTCCCAGGCCCTGGAAGTAGGCCTTCAACTCGTCCGTTCCGACGTCGAAGATGTTCTTTTTAAGCACTCCGGAGCCTCCCGCTTGGCAACCTCATTACCTGTTAGCAGCCTCCGGCCGGAGTTCAATGGGTCCCGGAATCCGAACCCTTCTTCTTGAACGGCCATCGGGCACGGACCCAGTCTCGATCCTCTCGGCTCAGGCCGAGGAACCAGGATGCAGCCAGGAAGAGCACGGCCACGCCGAGGGCGATGGGGATCTGGAACCGGAGGCGCCAGAGGGGCTCCTCCCCGGCCTGGACCAGGGTGAGGAAAGCGAAGGCCAGCGGTCCAGCGACAGCCAGGGTTGCCAGCCCCGGGAGGACCGCCTCCTTCAAGAGATCCCTCCAGCGGATGCCGATGACGCGGTTCACGTACCACGGGAGCAGGATCACGTTCGCGATGACCAGGGGGATCACCGTGCCCAGGGCAATGCCCATGAGGCCCAGGGGCCCCACGAGAAGGAGGCTCAGGACGATTTTCGCAATGCCCTGGCCCAGGTTGAGGAAGGCCGGCACCCGGATACGCCCCATGCCCACCAGGACCGCAATGGACGGCTGCAGAAGGAACATCAGGAGGAATGCCGGAGCGAGAACCAGGAGGAGGCTGTGGCTCTGCACCACGTCCTCCAGGGGGAACTCCTCGGCATGGAACATCCAGGCCCCGATGAATCCCCTTCCGGCCAGAGCGAGGTAGGTGATCATGGGCAAAGCCATGAGGAGGGTGATCCGGGACCCGCGAAGCACGGTTTCTCGCAGGGTTCGGCCCTCGGCCCGGGCTGCACCGGCAGCCGCAAAGGGAACCAGGACCTGGGCCAGGGCCCAGAGCAGCTGTTCCATGGTGAGGATGGGGGTCATGGTGGTGTTGTAGAGCACCACCTCGGCTTCCTGGCGTGTGAGCTGCACCAGGACGTTGTCGGTCATGAGGAGCAGCTTGTAGGCGAGATTGGAGATCAGGATCCAGACGCTGAACCGGATGAATACCTGATACGTGTCTCCCACGGCCCCGGCGAGGCGGAATGGAATCTCGGGGAGGCAGCGCCTGGCCAGGATCCATTCCAGCACACCCCGGAGGAAAGCCTCACCCAGGGTGACCAGGGCGAGGATCACGACCCCGTGGCCCGCGCTGATGAGGATGAGGATGGCGGCGAACTTGGCCAGGCGGGCCACGATGGCCATGCTGCGGGCCAGGTCGTAGCGCTGGGCGCCGAAAAGCGCCGCATTGAAGGGGGCGAATCCAAGCTCCACGGCCCAGTTCAGGAATATGATGAAGAGGACGGTGAGGCCGGTCTCGGGAGGCATCTCCTTGAGCTTCCCGAGGATGGCATCGGGGAATCCGAGGGTGCTCGGGGCGGCCCAGACGGCGATCCCCACGAAAGCGAACAGGAGCCCGAGGCCCAGAAAAAACCGGAGACTCGCGATCATGACCTGCTCGAGCCTGTCCCACTCCTTCCGGGCCAGGTGCTGGGAGACGAATTTCACGGTGGCTGCGTTGAGACCCGCGTCCGCCAGGGAGAAATACTGGGTCAGCCCGATGAGAAAGAGCCAGTCCCCGAAGGTCTTCTTGCCGAGATGGTTGTTCAGGAACGGGGAGAGCAGGAACATCACGCCGAGGCCCACGACAAAGTAGCCGTAGTTGGCCATCACGTTGATGACCAGCTGGCCTCCCCGGGATCGGGGCGTGGGTGAATCCGGCGTGATTTCAGTCATGAGCAGGTACCGGCCCAGGTGGTCCGATTTCAGGAAAACCCGCCAGCGTTCCAGAAATCGACGTCAAGGCGAACAGTTCATGTGCTACATGGTTCCTGTTGCAGCAGGAACCACGTATTCAGAACCCGGGATCGAACAATCGTAAACTTCGGCGGTACTTTCGTCAAAGAAGGCCCGGAACCCTTTGCTCCAACAGCGGCCTCTCACCGTGAAATCCAGCCGGGGCGCTGTGAGCCGGCAGGACGCGCAAAGGGTCGAAACTGCATGGCGTCGAGGCGACAGGTGAAAATGAGATCGAAGTCTTTTGGATTCTGGCATGACCGGACATGCCTGAAATGAACGCAGAGAAGTCCAGAGAAGTCATCCTGAAAGGTCTTCCCGTCTCCCCCGGCATCGCCATCGGCCGGATCTTCCTGATGGGCCTGCCCGCCGTGGATCGGGAAGCCCGTACCATCAAGCCAGGAGAGATCGATCGAGAACTGGAATACCTGGCGGCCGCCGTCAAGGGGCTCAAGGAAGAGATCCACGCGGCCCTCGTGGATTCCACGGATCTGGAGATGGGGATCCGCCGGACGCACCTGATGCTCCTCGAGGATCCCAGTCTGGTGGGGGAGATCGAACGCCGGATCGCCGAGGATCAGATGAGCCTGGCCTCCTCCATCGTGGGCGTGATCGCTCAGTACGAAGAGATGTTCAAGGGCTTCGAGGATATTCTGTTCCGTGAGCGCGCCCTCGACATCAAGGACGTTTGCATTCAGCTCCTGAACGTCCACATCGATCGCTATCAGCGCACCATTCTCACCCCGGACGAGCCCATCATCGTGGCGGCCATGGAGCTGTTGCCCTCTCAGACGGCCCGGCTGGACCGGTCCAAGCTTCTCGGCGTCATCTCCGAACAGGGAGGCACCACTTCTCATACCGCCATCCTGGCCCGATCGTACGGGATTCCAGCTGTCTGCGGGATCCGGGGCCTCATCTCCGCCCTGCATCCGGTTGCTCAGGTCATCCTCGATGGTACCCGGGGTCAGGTCATCGTGGATCCTCTTGCGGAAACGCTCGAGGACTACAGGAATCAGCAGGAGGCCCACCGACAGGAGCAACTGAGCCTGGAGAAGGAGGCGGGGGGGCCCGTGAAGACGGCGGATGGAGTCCTCATCACGCTTCTCGCCAACGTCAACCGGCCCGAGGACATGACCGCCGAGGTCGTGAAAACCGTGGATGGGGTGGGGCTCTTTCGGACAGAGTACTTCTTCATGACCCGGAGCGGTCTACCCTCGGAGGAGGAGCAGTACAAGATCTACCGGGACCTGTGTGAGCGCGCAGAAGGCAAGGAAGTGATCATCCGCACGGTGGACGCCGGCGGCGACAAGGATATCGGGTACCTGAAGGCCGGCCACGAGAACAATCCCATGATGGGGTGCAGGTCCATGCGTCTCTGCCTGCAGCGTCCCGAGGTGATTCTACCGCAGATTCGCGCTCTTCTACGGGCCGCGGTTCATGGCGACGCCCGGATCATGTTTCCTCTCGTCAGTACCCGGAGCGAAATGGAGCGAGCCCGGGAGCTGGTGGATCAGGCCCGGGAAACGCTGAGCCGCGAGGGCATCGAGCACCGTGCAGACGTCCCCATCGGTCTGCTCGTGGAGGTGCCGGCGGCCGCCCTGAACATCAGGAACATCCTTCCGCTCGTGGATTTCATCAGCGTGGGGACCAATGACCTGACGCAGTATACCCTGGCGGTAGATCGGGGGAATCCACGGGTGGCGCATCTGTATCAGCAGCTGCACCCGGCGGTCCTTCGGCTGCTGGACATACTGACGAGGGAAGCCAGGGTGGCGGGAAAGTCCGTCTCCATGTGTGGAGAAATGGCGGGGGATCTGGACAACACCATGTTGCTCCTTGGGCTGGGATACCGCAGATTGAGCGTTTCCCCTTACCTCCTTCCCCCCCTCAGGAACCTCATTCAGAAGATCGACGTCGGAAACGCCCGGCGCCTGGCTGCCCGGGCCCTCAAGGCCGGATCCCGGCGGGAGATCCTGGCACTCATGGAGGCCGAGAAAGATGGGGTACCCTAGCCGCCGGTGGACAAACGGACTCAAGGCCAGAGAGGAAAAAACGAGGTTTCAACCCGTCCGGGCGGAAAAGAAGGTGGAAAAATACCCGGATCGGGTTTTATCATTCGTGTCAAGAAAAATCGTTCTGGATTTGAAGGTACAGGACGTACATTACTTTTCAGAAGGAAAACTGGTTTGAGGGGGAGGCGGTTCTGGATCGGAGCCGCGGAAGGTGATACGCGGGACCGGCCCGGCGATCTCGATTCGAAGGCTGTTCAACAGGTAGAGGACAGAATTATCATTCATGGCCGATGACAAGATCGAGCTGAAAATCCACGACCTGAAGAGTGTTGATCGGTATGAGGTCATTCGAGAGCTCATGAAAGGTCTGGCTGAGAAGGAAGGGCTGGGTGAAGTGGAAGCGAGCCGCATCGAGGCCGAGATCCTCGATCGCGAAAACCTCACTTCCACCGCGATCGGGAACGGCGTGGCCATTCCCCACGCCCGCGTCGAAAGCGTGAATCACGTTCAGGTGGTCCTGGGCCGGAGTGCAGAGGGCCTCGAGTGGGATGCGCCTGACGGAAAGCCGGTTCATCTCGTCTTCCAGTTCATCTCTCCAAAAATTGGTATTCAGATCCACACGGACATGCTGACCCGGATCGCTCGGCTTGCCATCGAGCAGGAGTTCAACCAGGTCACGATCAAGAACCTGAAATCCAACGACCTCTGGGAACTGCTGGATGATCATGGAGCGTAGACGGGATCTGAATCGACTTCGGATCAGGAAGGCATCCGATTAGCTTTGTCACGTACCGAGGAGCGAATGGGCCTGCGTGAGGTATGAAAAACTACAAGCTTCATAACGTATTTCCCAAGAAGGTCATCACGGACAAGCTGAAAGCCACGGATTCTGAAGGCGTGATTCGCGAGCTGCTGGGACTGCTGGTGAATACGGACCAGATCTCGGAATCGGTGGTGGACGATCTCGCGAAAGCCCTGCTGGAGCGAGAGAGGGAGGGTTCGACGGGAATCGGGGGTGGAGTGGCCATTCCCCATATCAAGACGGATCTCCTGGACGGTGTTTTCGGCGCCATCGGTCGGAGCGAGCACGGGATCGATTTCAATGCCGTTGACGGAGAGCCCGTCTATCTCTTCTTCCTTTTCTTCGCACCCCAGGATCAGACCGAAACCCACCTTGAAATCCTCAAGAAGATTTCCGCCATGGTGCGCAACAAGCTCTATTGTCAGTTCATGCGGAATGCCAAGAAGAAGAGCGATATTCACGACGTCTTGAAGGAGTTCGAAGAACAGACCTGATAGGCAGGTGTTCTCCTCGGGATTTCAGCCCGGATCAGACGTCATCGTCGCTCGACTAAAAACCCTCGATCTCGGGACTGCAGGGGGCATGGCTGGAAAGGGGCCCGGGGTCCTTGATCGCCTTCAGGGCGATGACCACTTTTTTCCAGAGTGGGGCCTGCAGGAACTGCGTGGTTGAATCCGGAATCAGCGCATCACCCCGGTGCCGGATCAATCCCTTGCGATCCACGAGAACAAAGAACGGCGGCGGGTCCGGGGCATAGCGGAGCGCCAGTTCGTTCAGCGGTCCCCAGCGGTCCCCCACCTCGATCCAGGGATAGCGCTTGTTCTCGACGGCCTTCTTCAGCGCATCGGGATTCCCATCCATGTTGACGCCGATGATATGGAGGCCTTCGTACGCGTGGTTCCGGGAAATCGAAGCCAGGAAAGAACGGTCCTTTTTCGCATTTTTCGCTCGAACGGACCAGAAGTAGATGAGATAGACCTCACCCTTGAAATCCTCATGGGTGAACACCTTGCCACTCAGGTCCTTGATACGGAACGGTCTGCTGGGCTTGGATTCTTCCAGCTTGTGGTTGGTGCGGAGTGTGAGGTGGGCGAGCTTGAGCCGACACATCCGCTGGTATTCTCCGTCCGTGAGGGCGCCGCCTTCTCGCAGCACGGAAATGGTGTTGGAGGGGGGCAGCAGCATGGAAAGCTCGAAACAGGCCCGGGCCCTGTAGGCATCCGTCTTGGACGTGGATTTCAACTCCTCGAGATAGACTCTCGCCTTCAGGGGATTCTTCCTTCGATAATACTTGGACAGGGTGAATCGAGCCCTGTACTCCTGTTTTCTGTCCTCCGTGGTCAGGATCACCATCTTCAGCAGGGACTCCGCCTCCTCTCCGGCGTCCCTGTAGAGAAGCGTATGGGCCAGGAGGATTCGGGCCTCGTGGGCCTGCTCCGCCATGGGAAATTTCCTGAGGAATTTCCGGAGCGCCTGTTCCCGGTTCTGGAGGAACTCGGTGGAAAGTTGGTGGAATTCCACCTTTTCGAGGTGACTGTACGCGCGGACGAATCGATGCTCTGCCTCGGAGCCGAACCGATCCAGGATTCTGGAGAACGCAAAGGTCGAGGCGGTCGGAGAACCGTCCTGGGCCCATGCCCGGATTCCGGCGGTCGCGAGGATCAGAGTGGAAAGAACGAGGACTCTTCCGGTGGTCATGTATATACAGGCCTTCCAGTTTCGGGCAGCGAGAACATGGAGCCCCACCCACGACAGAGGTCTTCAGGATTCTTCGGCACCTCGATTTCTCAAGTTAAGGCAGACTCTTCCGACCGGAGATCTCGACCCGGGAATTTCGGGGAGATCTTCCTGCGACCATAGTAACTTATTGTTTTGCAAGTAGTTAGGGCGTATCCCCGAGGCCCGACCCTTCATACTGCTCCGGAATGCGACTTTGACCGGCCAGGGGACGGATTCATGGGCTTCTTTCCGGTCTCCGGGCCTCTCCTTCGCTCTTGATTTTTACCGGCCAAATCTTTACAACTATGTGAATAGCAAAGGGATAGTCTCGGAGTGGGGATACCTCTCTCGCTTGAAGCCAGGGAAAAGACGGCTGCCCGGATTCCGGATGAGAGGCCGTCTTCACCTCGACAACTTAGTAACCGGTTTGTCGATCGCGTGATCATTCCTCTCCTGATCCCGCACGGATTCCGGAATCACGAAAGGTGTTGATCCTGTGAACATCGTGTCCTTTCTCCAGACTCCCACAACCACGCGCAGGATTCTGCCTCGCCTTCTCCTGCTTCTGGTCCCGTGGCTCCTGGCTCCCGTAGCATCGGCCTCCACCATCAAGGTACTTTCCCTCGAGGAACTCACTGCACGCTCCTCGGTTGTGCTGTCGGGCACAGTGAAGCACGTCCTTTCCGTCTGGGCTGTGGACGGGAGCGACATTTACACCTACGTGACACTCGACGTGAAGCGTACTCTCAAGGGAAGGGTGGAGCGACCGTCGGCCCATACCATCCGGATCAGGGGCGGACGGGTGGGAGGGATCATCTCGGTGGTGAAAGGCGCCCCCACTTTCCACAAGGGAGAGCAGGTGGTGCTGTTTCTCACCCCTCCGGATCGGGAGGGATTTCCTCGCGTCCTCAGCCTCGCCCAGGGGAAGTGGCGCGTCCGGGATGGAAAAGTCCTCTGCAGTGGCAGGGTAGACAGGCGTCCGGGGCCTGTCCGGCTCGCCACCGGAAGCATTCAATCTGCATTGCCGATGACCTCGCATCGATCTGTCCGCTCCGACCGACAGGACCTCGTGGTCTTTCTTCGCAGGGTGGAGACGATTGTCCGTGTCTCCGGCCCGGGTAGGTAGCGGAAGGAGGCTGCGATGCGACGGATCTGGGGATTGATACTCGTCGGACTCGGTTTCGTGTCCCTTTCCCTTCCGGCCCTCGGTTACCTGTGGCGCGTGGATTCGACGGGCACCCCCTTCACCTGGCCGACTTCCAGTCGGCCGGTGGTCATGGTGATGAATCAGGCAGGTGCAGCGGAGATCCAGAACGGATCGGATCTGGAGCAGCTGGAGATTGCCATGCGGTCCTGGAACCGGGTACCGCATTCCAGCATTTCCTTTGCCACGCCCCTGAAGTCCCAGACCACCTCCCTGGCCAACGATGGAAAGCACGTGATCTTCTGGGACGAGAACGGCACCTACATCACGGATCCGACCGTCCTCGCCCTGACCCGGCTCATCGTCAACGCGAGTGGAGATATCCTCGATGCGGACCTGGTCTTCAACGGCCGGGACTACACCTGGTCCACGAACCTGCAGCTTCCACCGATGACCCTGTCCGTCCTGGAGATCGCAACCCACGAGCTGGGCCGGATTCTCGGCCTGGACACCTCGGCCGTGGGCGCGGCTTCCATGTTCCCCCATTTCGCTCCCGAGGCGATCCGTAGCATTCCCTCCGGAGATGATGAGGCCGGCCTGTCTTCCGGCTATTCCGCACCTTCACTTCCCTCAAACCTGGGTGCCATCGCCGGCACGATCACCAGTCAGAGCACCGGAGTCTTCGGAGCGCACGTCGTGGCCATGGATGCCCAGGGTATCGTCCGGGCCGCTGCGCTGAGTGACTTAAGCGGCGCGTATTCCATCCAGGGCCTTCCCCCGGGTTCTTACACTGTGTTTGCGGAACCTCTGGATGGGCCCGTGGTCTCAAAAGACCTGGCCCAGTATTACCAGAACATCCAGACGGCCTTCCAGACGACTTTCTACGGGGGAAACTCCTCTCCCGCCCAGGTGGTGGTGACGGTAGGAAGCACATCCGGCGGCCGAACCATCGACGTGGGTACAACTTCCCCCTCGGCGAATCTGCTGTTCACGGGGACGGCCCCCAAAGGCCAGAGCATTTCCGCGTACCCGGGCTCCGGGATCACGTTCCAGGGGGAAGTGAGGGACTTCGTGGTCTGGGGAACCGGGATTCCTACGGGTTCGACGCTCTCCTTTTCAGGCGCCGGGATCACGACGACCCTCACGTCCTTCCAGAACGCCGGAAGTTTCACCGGAGTGATCAGCCGGTTGACGGTGGATTCCAATGCCGCCACCGGTCCGAGGACCATTTTCATCACGACACCCACCGGAGAGAAGACAGCCCTGGCGGGTTTCCTCGAGATCCTGCCCGCCCCGCCGGTGGTGACCGGCGTGACCCCGTTCAGCGGCCGGGGATCGGGAGGAACACGCGTGACAGTCCTGGGAAGCGGATTCACCGTGACGGGTGGGCTCCGCGTGACCTTCGGCAATCAGGACCTCCTGGCTGTGGAGGTCCTGGACGACCGGCGCATCACCGGCCTGACACCGCCCTCTCAGGTTGCCGGGCCGGTGGACGTGACCGTGGACACCGGGGCGGGGCAGGGGCAGAAGAAGGGCGCCTTCATCTACGGTGCAACCGTGGTGAACATCCAGTCGGTGACCCCCAACCACGGCCCACAGATCGGCGGCACGCCCGTCACCATCAAAGGAACCGGATTCCTCGACACGCTGGACGCCGTCTCCGTCACGTTCGGGGGCGAGTCTGCCACGGCTGTGATCGTGGTGGACGACAACACCATCACCTGCAAGACACCCGCACAGGTTCAGGGCGGGCCCGTCACCGTCAAGGTGGCCAACCTGAACGGATCAGGATTCTTGCCGGGCGGGTACACGTTCGATCCGTCTCCAGTGGTCACCACCATCAGCCCGGACAACGGCCCCCTGAAGGGTGGGCAGCTGGTGATCGTCTCGGGGAATTACTTTCTCCGCGCTCCTGCCACGACCACGGTGACCTTCGGAGGCAAGGCCGCCACGAACGTCCTCGTGGTCAATGACACCACGCTCCGGTGTGAAACACCTTCAGCCACCACGCCCGGCGCGGTCACAGTGGCGGTGACCACGATCAATGGCACGGGCACCAAACCCGGAGCCTTCACCTACAATCCGAAGCCCACAATAACCCTGGTGAATCCCGATTTCGGGCCCATGACGGGCGGGACCCTCATCACCGTGACAGGGACAGGTTTCACGTCCACGCCCGATACCCTTGTCCTGATCGGGACCAAGGCAGCCACCTACATCAACGTGCTGGGGCCCACCAGCCTCACGTGTCAGACGCCTCTGGCCGTGGCTGCCGGGGCGGTGGACGTGGAAGTGACCAACTCCAACGGCACAGTGGTCTTGCCGAAGGGTTTCACGTACGAGCCCCCACCCACGGTGACGTCCCTGGATCCGGTGATCGGTCCCATGCCCGGCGGAACCAAGGTGACCGTCACGGGGAAGGACTTCACCACGGTGCAGGACACCACCGTGACCTTCGGGGGCAAGGCGGCCACGAACTTGCAGATCGCGAGTCCGACGCAGCTCACATGCGACACGCCGCCGGCGACCTCGGCGGGCGTGGTGACCGTGCGGGTGACGAACCGGAACGGCTTCGGAGAACTGCCCAGCGCGTTCACGTACGAGCCGCCGCCGACCGTGACGTCGATCGATCCAGTCCTGGGTCCCATGCCCGGCGGAACCCAGGTGACCGTCACCGGAACGGACTTCACCACGGTGCAGGACACCACCGTGACCTTCGGGGGCAAGG
>CAZAKZ010000159.1:0-11643 GCA_964485695.1 uncultured Planctomycetota bacterium
TAATTATTCTCACGGCCAGTTTTTAGCTCAAATCGATTTGAGCTAAAAAAACAGTGTGAGGAGGCCGCGAGAGTTCATCCACAGGCTGTGAACAGAGGAATACCCATGCCCACCCCCCGGTTCGGCATTCGCCGCGAGGACAAGAGCCGCTGGGAACGCCGGGTTCCCCTCACCCCCGGCCACGTGCGCACCCTGAAGGAAGACCACGGCGTCACGTGCGTGGTGCAGCCCTCCGAGATCCGGATCTTCCCCGATGACGCCTACCGTGAAGCCGGCGCCGAGGTGAAAGAGGACCTGAGCGGCTGCCCCGTGGTGCTGGCCGTGAAGGAGATACCAGTGAACCTGCTTCAGCCCCGGACCACCTACCTCTTCTTCTCCCACACCATCAAGGGGCAGGCCCACAACATGCCCCTTCTGAAGCGCCTCATGGAGCTCAAGTGCCAGCTCATCGACTACGAGCGCATCGAGGACTCCAGGGGCCGGCGCCTGGTGTTCTTCGGCCGCTACGCGGGCCTGGCCGGCATGATCGACACATTGTGGATGCTCGGGCAGAAGCTGATGCAGGAGGGCCACACCACCCCGCTTCAGTCCATCCAGCCCGCCCACGCCTACGCCGACCTCGACGAGGCCAAGCGCCACATCCGGGAGGCAGGCGAGGCCCTGCGCCTGGATGCCGACCTATCCCCCCTGGTAGTGGGATTCGCCGGATACGGTAACGTTTCCCTGGGCGCCCAGGAAATCTTCGACCTCCTGCCGCACGAAACTGTGGAGCCGGATGACCTGGTGGCCCTGGCCGGCGACCGTCTCTTCAAGGTGGTGTTCAAGGAGGAGCACCTCGTGGAGCCGATCCGGGACGGCGACACCTTCCAACTCCAGGACTACTACGCACATCCGGAACGATACCGGCCCGTGTTCGCCCGGCACCTCCCCCACCTCTCTGTCCTGGTGAACTGCATCTACTGGGAGCCGAAGTATCCCCGCCTGGTCACGCGGGAAGACCTGAGGACCCTGTTCGAGGGGACATCGAAGCCCCGGTTCCGCGCCATCGGCGACATCACCTGCGACGTGGACGGCTCCATCGAGTGCACGGTGAAGGCCACGGGCCAGGACGATCCAGTCTACACCTGCGATCCCGAAGCCGACACCTTCACGGACGGCATCCAGGCCGGGGGCGTCTCCATCCTGGCCGTGGACAACCTGCCCTGCGAGCTGCCCCTGGATGCGTCCCGCGCCTTCGGGGACATGCTCATGCCCTTCCTGCCGGCCCTGGCCGGGGCCGACATGGAAATGGACATCTCCACCGTCCCCATCCCCGATGCCTTGAAGAAGGCCACGGTGGTCCACCACGGGAGGCTCACCGAGGCCTACAGCTACCTCGAAGAGCACGTCCGGTGAAGCGCCTGGTCATTCCCCTCTTCCTGGCCTTGCTCATTGCCGGCGCCTCCACTCGGGCCGGCGCTGAGGATCACCTCGAGAAAGGGGCTATGGAGGCCCTGAAGTGGATCCGGTCCACGGCCGTGAAGACCGATTCGGGCCTGGCCTGGCCCGCGGTGCCCGGGACTGGGAGGCGCCTGGATCCCTATCTCTACCACGGTTCGGCCGGCGTGGTGCTCTTTCTCCTCGAGGCGTATCGCACCACCCGGGACAAGGCCTGCCTCCAGGAGGCCAGTGCCAGCGCCGACCACCTCATCTCGGTGCTCGACCACGATTCCGGACTGCCCTGCGGCCTCTACAACGGCATGGCGGGCCTCGGCTTCGTCCTCGGAGAGGTATTCGAAGCCACCGGAAAGGAAAAGTACCGGAAGCACGCCCTGGAAGTGGTCCGCCGGCTCCGGAAACGGGCCCGAAAAGAGGGCAGCGGCGTGGAGTGGAACGACACCACCGACATCATCCGGGGGGGCGCGGGCATCGGTCTCTACCTGCTCCACGCCTCAAAGGCCCTGGACTACCCGCCCGCCCGGGCCCTGGCCGAGAAGGCGGGCAAGCGCCTGGTGGACCTGGGGAAACCGGTGGAGGACGGATTGATGTGGTTCATGCAGCCGACCTACCGCCGTACCATGCCCAACTTTTCCCACGGCACCGCCGGGGTGGCCTACTTCCTGGCCACACTCCACCAGGCCACGAAGGACAAGGCGTTCCTCGATGCTGCCCTGAAAGGGGCGGCCTACCTGGAGTCCATCGCCAAAAAGACCGAGGAGGGCACCCTGATCTTCCACCACGAACCCGGCGGCAAGGACCTCTTCTACCTGGGCTGGTGCCACGGGCCGCCGGGGACGGCGCGCCTCTACTATCGCCTCCACCGGATCACCGGGGATAAGAAGTGGCGGGTGGCCATGGAGAAATCCGCCGCCGCCATCCTGAGCAGCGGCATTCCGGAGAAACAGACCCCGGGCTTCTGGAACAACGCGGGTGTCTGCTGCGGCTCCGCGGGCGTGGCCGAGTTCTTCCTGGCCCTGCATCGCATCACCGGGGAGAAGCGCTACCTGACCTTTGCCCGGCGCGTGACCCGCCACCTCCTCGGCGCCTCCACCCTGACGGACGGAGCGCGGAAGTGGATCCAGGCCGAGCACCGCGTCCGGCCGGACCTCCTCCAGGCCCAGACCGGGTACATGCAGGGGGCGGCCGGCATCGGCCTGTGGCTGCTGCGCCTGAACGCGTTCCTGAAGAGGAAGACCTTCCACCTCACCCTGCCGGACTCCCCATATTGACCCGCCCCGCCCACGTCTGATTTTCGGCCAGGCCGCAAACCGGCCGCCCACGCCTGTTTTTTGGCCAGAAATGGGCCGTACCAAGACCGTGGAGCACCCCACAGCCCTGTAATGGCCCGTTTTGGGCCAAAAAACAGGCGTGGGGACCAGGGGATCAGGGATTCTTCACCTGCACGTCCAGCGTCTTCACGGTCTGGTTGCCGGCCACGTCCCGGAGGGTCACCCGGATGCGGTAGAGGCCGTCCGGGTAGAGGCGCATGCCGTGGCCGTCCCGGGCGCCCGTGGCCCAGTGGTCGGCGCTGTTCAGGGCCGTGCCGTTGCTGTTGGTCAGCACGTAGTAGAAGGACCGGGCGTTGTAGTTCCCCTGGGTGGTGTAGGTCTGACTGTCGTGCTGGATCCGGTTCTGATAGGCGTCCCAGACGTGGGCGTTTATGTTGCCGCCGCCCGGCAGGTGGTCGAAGCGCCAGTAAAGGGTGTCGCGGACGTTGTGGGCCTCGGCGGCCGAGACCTCGATGACCTCGAACCACATCTCGTAGATGCCGAGGTGGTAGGGGTCGGGCAGGATGCGGTCGTCGGCCTTGATCACGATGTCCACGTCTCCGGAGATGGTGACCTTCTGCTGGCCCGTGCGGTTTAAGGCGACCTCTCCTCCCTGGGGAATGACGTAGATACCGTGGGCCTCCGGCGGTGTGGTGTCCTTCAGCTTCAGCAGGAGATTCAGGCCGTTCAGGTAGCGCTTGTCCGGATCCTTCACGTTCAGGTGGATGTGGTGGAAGTAGGGGCCGTAGTGGCTCTTCGTGGGCCACTTGACGTTCTTGCCGATGAGGGTGCCGGCGGCAATGGGAGTCTTGTTGCTGTAGGCGTCCTTCACCGCCTGCGGCACCGTGGTCTCGTCCACGTGGTGGTATTCCCACAGGAATCCGTCGCTGTCGGTGATGGCCACCTCGTAGTAGAGCGGGCTGCTCCGATACCGGCCCATGTTGGTGACCAGGCCGCCGGCCGAGGCGTACACGGGCGTGCCGCCCGGCTCCATGATGTCGATGCCGTGGTGGAAGTAGGCGCTGGAGGGTCTGCTGCTGTAGTTCTGATAGCTGTGGTGGGCGTGGCCCACGGTGTGGGGCTGGTTGGTGGGCGCAAAGAACCAGGGGTGGCGGGCGGCGGCGTCGAAGACGATGAACGTCACCGAGGCCTTGCCCAGGTTCCGGGCATGGTCCTCCACCTCCGCTGATAGACTGTGACGGCCGTTTCCAAGGGGAGCGGACGCGGGCACCTGGTAGACGGCGGATCCGGATCCCACGCTACACTTCGCGGTCACGTTCTTGTTGTCGAGGAGGACCTTCAGGGTGGCGGTGTTCACGCCGGAGCCCGGCCCGTCGGTGTAGTGCACCGTGATGCGCGGCGCCTTCGTGCGGACAAAGGCGTTCTGAACGGGCTCGAAGGTGAGGACGGGCGGCGTGATGTCTGCCAGGGGGAATCCGGGGAGCCACACACCGGCGCGGCTCAACCGCTCTCGTTCGGAGATGACGGTGAACCGCGTCCAGGCCTCGTGTATGAATCCCGTCCGGTTCCGCACCCTGAACCGGAGCCGGTGCTCGCCCAGGGCCAGGGCCAGGGCCGCCCGGACCTCCACACCCCGGAACCGCGGGTTGAGGACCTGCGGCCTTACGGCGATGCAGTGCCAAAGTGCCGCGGTGACATCCCATCCGTCCAGGTCCAGACGTGCAGTCTCCAGGTCCAGAAAGCCGACGTCCATGGGAATCAGAAGGCGGACGGACACCGGGCTCGTCACCAGGTCGCCGACCCCGGGTGCCAGGGTGACGGGGATCTCCTCCAGGTCGTGCTGAGCGGAAACACCTGTCGCGACAAGAAGGATGCATACGGCGGGGAGGGTGATTTTCATGGGGCCGGTCTCCAGTTCACTGCCGGGGCTCCCCTACAACATACTCGTTTTCCCCCCTGGAAGTAAAGACAGGGGCCGGTGATTCGCTCACCGGCCCCTGTCATACAATCCGAAAGGACCCGATTCTACCGCTTGAGGCCCTTCGCCTTCTGCACCAGCTCCAGGAACTCGGCCCGGTGGCCGTTCGTATCCTGGCCCTTGCCCTCCTCGGCCAGCTCCAGCACCTGGGCGCAGGTGGCGATGCCCTTGTACTTCGAGTCGCGGAGGATCATGGCGAAGGCGGCCACGGAGGCGGCGAACTTGAAGTCCCGCGAGGCCTGGGTGTAGGTCAGGCCGTGATCCGTGACGGGCACCTCCATCTCGAGTCCGACCTTGCCCTCGGGCTTCTTGTAGCGGAGCCACAGGGTGAGGACCTCGTTGCTGGCGGCGGCGGGCTTCAGGACGTTCCGGGCCTGGTATTTCATGGCCTTCACGCCCGGCGCCTCGACGCGCTGCCCCGCGGGGATGATCTCGTAGAGGGCCGTCACGGTGTGACCCGAGCCGATCTCGCCCGCGTCCTTGGTGTCGTCCCGGAAGTCCTGGTGGGCCAGGATGCGGTTCTCGTACCCCAGCAGCCGGAAGGCCTCGACCTGCCGGGGATTGAACTCGATCTGGATCTTCACGTCCTTGGCGATGGCGATGAGGGTGCCGGCCATCTGGTCCACCAGCACCTTCTTCGCCTCGCGCTGGGTGTCGATGTAGGCGTAGTTGCCGTTGCCCTTGTCGGCCAGCTTCTCGAGGCGGGCGTCCTTGTAGTTGCCCATGCCAAAGCCGAGCACCGAGAGGAAGACGCCCGTCTTGGCCTTGGCCTCGACGAGGCGAACCAGCTCGGAGTTGTTGGTGACGCCGACGTTGAAATCGCCGTCGGTGCACAGGATCACCCGGTTCACGCCGCCCTTGATGAAGTTCTTCACGGCCACGTCGTAGGCCAGCTTGATGCCGGCCCCGCCGTTGGTGGAGCCGCCCGCATTGAGGTTGTCGATGGCGTGGTGGATGGCTCCGGTCTCGTTGCACGGCGTGGAGGGCAGCACCAGGCCCGAAGCGCCGGCGTAGACCGCGATGGCCACCCGGTCGCGGCCGGAGAGCTGCTCCAGCAGCATCTTCATGGACCGGCGCACCAGCGGCAGCTTGTTGGCCGGCTGCATGGATCCCGAGACGTCCAGGAGGAAGACCAGGTTCGAGGCCGGCCTCTCGGACAGCGGCACCTCCCGGCCCTTCAGGCCCACCCGCACCAGGCGGTGGGCGGGATTCCAGGGGCACCCCGCCACCTCCACGTGGGCCGAGAAGGGATGCTCGTCGATGGGGTCGGCGTAGTTGTAGGTGAAGTAGTTGACGAACTCCTCGATGCGCACCGCGCCGCGGGGCGGCAGCTGCTTCTGGTTCAGGAAGCGCCGGGCATTGGAATAGGAGGCCGTGTCCACGTCGATGGAGAAGGTGGACAGGGCGTCCTGGGTGACCCGGGTGAAGGGATTCTCCACGATGCGATCGTAGGCCTCGGTGTTGTGGATCGAGTTATCCCATCCGCCGGTGGGGGGACGCTTCCTGTCGCCCTCGCGCTCCACGTTCGCATCGATGTCGAGGAGTTCGGATTTGTTGTTCTTCGAGAAGCTCGGTAAAAACCCGGGTGCGGGTGCGGGATGTTTCCCCTTCACGCTCAGCGAATACGCCCTGAGCGCTGCCACGGCGTGCCCGGATTTCTTCTCGGCCACTCTGTCGAAGACGTTCTCCCGCCGGGCCCGGATGTCCCCGTCCTTGCCGTTGCTGTAGATACGGCCTCTGGGAGCGGAAGCAGAAGGCGTGACCTCGCCGGACGGGCCATTCGCAGGACTGGGCGCGTCTAGTTGCACCATTTTTCCCGCCCTCAGGTTCCTAATGTTGGTGCCTGCCTTCAGGCGCGCCACGTCCCGGGCCCCGGGCGCGGCCTTTTCGGACCCGAACTCCTTATGTCCTCCCTTCAGGGCCGTGAACACGGCGGCTCCCATCAGGAGGCAGAGGCACGCGGCCACGGCCAGCTTCCACAGAATGGGCGGCCTGCGGGATCGTCCCTGCGTCGGGTTATTGTCCTGGACGCTGTCCTGGATGGCCCGCCTCCGGGTCTCGTCCAGGGCCGGGCCGGCTTCCCGGGCGAATTCCGTGTGGAGCATATCGGCCGTGGCGCGGATCTCCTCCACGGTCTGCCGGGCGGCGGGATCGTTCTTCAGGAGCTCTTCCACGGCGTCGCGGTCGGCGCCCTCCAGTTCATTCAGGGCGTAGGCGGTCAGCCTTGGGTCATCCATGGGGTGGTCTTGGTTCATCTTCATGATTCTCTCCTTCACGCGTTGGGCGCCAGGTCGGAGCCGGAAGGAAAACGTAGGCGGAGGGTCTTCAGGGCCTCGTGGATGAGAACCCCCACGTGGCTCACCGAGAGCTGCGTGATGCCGCTGATCTCCCGGTAGGTCAGGCCCTCCTGGAACTTGAGGCGAAGCACCTCCTGCTGGTTCCCGGGCAGGCCCTCCACCATCTTCATCACCTCGGCCCGGGCCTCTTGATTCTCGGCCACGGCCAGCGGTGTGGGGGCCGGGCACCTCTCGACCCGGATCCGTTCCTCGCTCAGGGGCTGCATGCGCTTTTCCTTTCCCCGTACATCCAGTGCCAGGTTACGACAGACGGTGAACAGCCACTCGGCCAGGATCGGCTCCACACGTCTGGAATCCTCCCGGACGAGGCGGAGGAAGGCCTCCTGGACCACGTCGCGGGCCCGTTCCACGTCGAGGGTGATGCGCGAGGCATACCGCGTCAGGGGAATCTCGTAGCGGGAAAGCACTGAACGTATCCAGGTTCCCTGTTCCGTCGTGGGTAATGTCTGTGGCTGCTGCATTTCACTCCCGGTCATGCGCATTCCGGACATTTCGTTGACGGATTTGTTTCCGAATTCTTAGGGGAAAATTAGAAAATGCCGGAATCGGACCGTCACTGCCCGTCACTCACCGGCCGGGGAACCTGGCCGGGCAGGAATACGTGGTAGGGTTTCAGGCCGGGTGGCAGCAGATTCAGGGCACCCACCCGCGAAGTCAGGTCCTCCATCGCCTCCAGATAGATGCGCCGCCACACCACATCGGGGTTCTTCCGGTACTCGGCCAGGAGGTTCCGAAAGGCCTCGGCCTCCCCCTCGGCGTCGGCCATCTGATCGGCCCTGTAGGCCTCGGCCTCGTTGACCAGGTTATCCCGCTCCGCCTCGGCCATCGGGATCTCCTGCTCCTCGTAGCCCCGGGCCTTCTCCTCCAGGGTCTTCTTCTCCACGATGGCCTTCTGGACGTCGTTGAAGTACTGGGCCACCTGCACCGGCGGCTGGAGCGAGGTGAACTCCAGAGCCACCAGCGTGACGAATTGCCCCCCCCGATCCAGGGCCGCCTGGGCGCGCCGCCGGGCCGCGGTGGCCAGGTATCGCTTGCCTTCCACCATCACCGCATCCACCTGCATCTCGGCCAGGGTCCGGGTCAGGGCCGCCACCACCGCGTCCAGCACGTGGGTCTCCGGCTCCCGGATCTTCAGGGCCCACGCCACCGGATCGGAGATCTGATACTTCAGGAGCACCGCGGGCTGCATCACGTTGTGGTCGCCGGTGAGGGCGTAGCCGTCCCGGGTGATGTTCACGCGCTTGAAGGCCAGGGCGTTCCTGGATCGCAGCGCGTCGATGGTCATCTCCCGGACCCGCTTCACCGGCACCCGCACCACCTCGTCGATGAGGTAGGGGAAGGAGATGAGGAGGCCCGGTCCGTGGACCTGGTCCGCCGCCGTCTTTCCGGTAAGCCTCCCGAACCGCAGGCGAAGCGCCACCTCGTCCTGCTTGACCACGGTGATCCCCGACCCGAAGACCACGAGGACAGCCAGGAGCCCCCCCCACTTGAGGAGGCGGAAGGCCGAGGTCAGACCCTCGGTGACGAGGTGCTGAGCGGTGGGGCGCTGTCGGGCTTCAGCCATCCCGTTGGTTCTCCTTCTCGGGCGGGGCCTTCATCTTCAGAATATCGAAGGGCGGCTGGTCGGCCACGAGGGTCAGCGAGGTCTGCTCGCCGAAGAGGATCTTCAGGGCGTCGATGCGCCGGAGGAACTTGAAGAACTCCGGATCCTGGCTGTGCGCCTCCCGGTAGACCCTGGCAGCCTCGGCTTCCGCCCGGCCCCGGATCTTCGTGGCCTCCAGACGCCCCTCGGCTCTCAGCTTCGTCACCTTGAGGTCGGTCTCGGACCGGATCCTGGAGGCCTCCCTCTCGCCCTCCGCCCTGTGGCCTGCAGCCACCTTCTCGCGCTCGGAACGCATCCTGTCGAAGATTTCCGGAATGTTGTCGGCGGGGAGCCCCAGCTGCTTCAAGCCCACCTGGTGAACGCGAATCCCGAAGCTCTTTCCGGCCGTGGCCTGGACGTCCCGCAGGATCTTCGCCTCCACCTCCTCGATCTTGATCTCACCCGGCACCGTGGAGACCAGGGCCGACAGGTTGTAACCCCCCAGCACCGCGTTCTTGGCGTTGGTGATCAGGCCGTCCAGGCGCGCATCGGCCGTTTCCACGTCCCCCATGGACTGGAGAAAGGTGAGGGGGTTCTCCACGGACCAGATGGCGAAGGTGCGCAGAATGATGTTCTTCTTGTCGCGGGAAAGGGTTTCGGCAAACCGGGAGTTGACGAGGCGTTTCCGGCCGTCCAGGAGATACGTTCTTTCTATGGGCCAGGGAAACTTCAGGTAGAGTCCGGCCCGGGTCACGGTGTCCCTGGGCGCGCCGAATCGCGTGACCACGGCCACCTGGCCCTCCCGGACGGTATAGAGCACGCTCGAGAGCACCACCAGACCCAGCACGGCCAGTGCCACGATCCAGCGAAACAGGTTTCGGGTCATGATTCCATCCTCGTTCTATTCAGGTTATTGCATGTCATTTCTTGTTGCCTTCAAGGCCTCTTCCTGGCGCCGGACCTGAGATCCAGCCAGATCCCTCCTGAACCGGTCGAAAGCCCCTCTTTCAGGGCGGGATCCAGGATGAACAGATTACGGTTTGCGAGGCCCTCTTCCACCGCTTCCAGCCAGCGCCGGAACTCGAAGAGGGCGGGCGAAGCCCTGTAGGCCTCCAGGCCGGCGAGGTATCGCACGGCCTCTCCCCGGGCCTCGGCCTGTTGCATGTCCGCGTCGGCCCGGGCCGACAGGACCTCCTCCTTCACCTCGGCTTCGGCCGCGGGAAGCGAGTTGGCGCGGTCCACCTCGGCACGGATGATCTCTGTCTCCCGGGCGATCTGGGCCCCCACCACGGCCTGGTACTCCGGCGCAATCTTCGCCGGCGGATGCAGGCTCACGAAAGACGTGTGGAGGATCTCCAGGCCCAGATCCCGGGCGTCCACCTCCGCCTGAAGGTCCCGGGTGAATGCGGTCGAGAATCGATCCCGGTTCACGGAGAGCAGAGCGTCCAGGCTGGTGACCACGGTCTTTTTCATCAGCTGCCTGTAGGCCAGGGCGTCCAGGACCGCGCGCGGGTCCTGGTTGTTCAGGACGTGGTCGATGACGTTCTTGATGCGGTAGGCGACCACGGCTTCCACCGACACCAGTTCCCGGCCGTCCCCCAGCAGCATCTTGTATTGCACGCCTGTATGGGCCTCGGTCCACAGCAGCGTCGGGCGCTGGCGACCGGAGTAGCCCAGGATCAGGGTCTGTACCCTCTGCGTTGAATAACGCTCGATGGTCTCCAGGGGCCAGGGGAGCTTCCAGGCCAGGCCCGGACCCACCGGCGTGCGAGACACCAGCCGGCCGAACCTGAGACGCACTCCCTCTTCTCCGGGGCCCACCACAACCAGCGCGGTTATGATCCACAGGACGAGGGCCATGAGAATCAACAAAGGCACGGCGCTCCGGCGCAGGAGCGTGAAGGCCAGGGAGCTGCGCAGGGTGAGGCCGAAGCGCTTCTCCGCCACTTCGAGGAAGCCGTCCACCGGATTGCGGCCGTGAAACAGAATAGAGAGGATCACGAGGTCTACGGGGGTCGAGACCGCGTACCAGGGCTGGCGGGCCTGAAGCATCCGTCCTACTGCCCGGGCCAGCATCTCCAGCGCGACGAGGGCGGTGAGGAGGGCCAGGATGAGGATCAGCCATCCGGTGAGGTTTCCGACCTCGAATCCGAAGCCCCTCAGAACGAGAGCGAGACCCGTGATCAGGGCCGCCCACTGCCCTCCGTGGAGCCACTGCACGAGGCCAGACGCCTCGGGCAGCCTCTCCACGCCGACCCGGCCCGTTGCGCGGGCGAGCACCAGAAGCGGGAAGGCCGTGATCCCGACCAGGACGCCGGCAAGGATGTCCGCCACCAAGAAGGGCGTGCCGTCCGTGGTCTGCGAAGACCCGCTCCCCAGACTCCCGATCCCGGTCTGCACGACCTCGCCGAGGAGAATCGAGGAGAAACCGATGCCGGCCATACTACCCAGGGCAAGGAGCACGGGCGCGCCGAGGCGGCCGAACCTCTCCAGTTCACCCTCAGCTTCATTCCCGGTTGCGGCCGCATCGGGCTCCCGGGGTGTCTCCGGATCCCGGGCGTATGCGCGCCGGACCTCCATGCGCAGGCCCACTGCCCAGCCGGACGTGAAGAGGATCACGGTCAGGAGCAGGAGATAGATGGACAGCGGTGCCAGGACCGCGGTGTCCAGGAAGTTGAGGGTGAGAAGGGCGGCAACGGCCAGGATCAGGGCCACTCCGGCCCCCGTGAAGAGGGCGGACTTGAAATCCGACGTCGCCTCGAAACGGGGGAGTCGACGGTATTCGGGAGGAGGTGGTCTTGTCGTGCCTTCTGTCGCGGCCATGCGGTTCAATTTTCCCGTATCTTTCCAACCAGAATACAACAGTCGCCGTCCGGTGCCAGGATTTACCCGGATTATTCGCGAAAGCGGGAAAATGGAATCCGGCAACGGGATGGGGATGACTCATGCGAACGCCCCGGGTATAAAGGCAATGCCGTTAAGCCCCCTGCCGTCCTCTCGGCCCCCACCGTGGTCGCG
>CAZAKZ010000160.1:0-11607 GCA_964485695.1 uncultured Planctomycetota bacterium
TATGCCCGGTGGTGTGGGAGGGGGGAACCGTGAGGTTTCCCCCTATCCCGATTCTTCATTTGAGTAAGTCGTGGGAATCGTGATCGGGTTACAGGGATTCTCTTGGAATCAAGAAAATTTCGCGGGACGATCCTGACGGTCATGCCAAGGGGCGGGAGTGAATCCCGGCCTGGAATGAAGGGATGACCATCTCCGGATTTCACTCGCCCTCGATCTCGGCCCGCAGGTTCTCGGGTACGCCGCGGATCTGCTCCAGGAACGCCTCGAACGACACGCCCTGGAGGAGCCCGCCTTCCACGGCCTGGGCGTGGTGGCGCCGGGCTCGGTCCAGGTCGGCGTCGTTCCCCCGGAGGATCCCCCGGAAGGCCAGGGCCCGGCACAGGGCCTCGTGGGTGGCCGGGGTCTCCAGGGCCAGGGCCTTTTCCAGGTAGCTCACGGCGTCCTCGGCCCGCCAGATCTTCAGGCTCCAGATGCCGGCCTCCTCGGCCCACCCGGGCCAGGGCACCCGGGCCAGGGCCCGGTCCATGAGGGCCAGGGCCTCCCCGGTGTCTCCCTGGGCGTCCAGGGCGCGTGCCCGGTCCGGCAGGAAGAAAGGGCCCCGGAGACATCGAACCAGGCGTGCGGTCACTTCATGGACCCTGGCGGTGATCTGCGGCTGACCAGTATCCTGTCCCTGCGCCAGGTCGTTCCGGAGCGAGGCGAGGTCCTCGAGGACGGTGTCGAGCCAGCCGTGGCGGATCCGCTGCGTGGCCCGGATCTCCTGGAGAAACCCGGCCGCGAAGTCGAACTCTCCGGCTCGCATCATGAAGAAGGCGCCGGTGACGAGCCACTTGAGGCGATAGGGGGCGGTGGTGCGGGTGTCCGCGGTGAGGGCCTTGCGCAGGCGATGGTAGTCGTCGGTGCGAAGGGCCAGCTCGGCGTGGCACCAGGCATCCTGCGGGGATTTTTTCAGGCTCTTCACGAGGATGTCCTGGGCCTCCCTGGCGAAGCCCCTGGGATCGAGAGCCGTGCCGGGCCCGGTGTGTTGTTCCCCGGGTCCGAGGATCCGGAAGCCAAAGAGGTGGTAGCGGTCCCCGAACTTCTTCACCGGCGCGTACCGCCCCTCCCAGTCCAGGACCACGCCGCATCCGGGCCACGGGTGCGAGGTGCCGAGGACTTCGGTGGCGATGGCGTACCAGCCGTCGGGCTCCAGCACCTCTTCGGGCTGCATCCTGCGGGTGCGGATTCCCGGCTCGTGTATCCGACCCGACCCGCAAAGGGCCAGGGACCGGATCTTCTCGGCCTTACAGAACGCCACCAGCGCCGACAGGGATCCGGGATCGGTGCGAGGAGGGGGTGTCTTTTTCACCAGGAAGTTTCTCTGGGACCGGTACAAAGTGTGAACGTCATCCAGGACATCCTGCTGTTTGTTCGGGTCAGCCGCGGTCTTCCGGAGGTCTTCCCGGATTCTATTCAGGTTCTTCCATGCGCTCCGGGTGGGGGAGAGGTGATCCATGGCCCGGCTCAGGAGGCCCAGGGGAAGGCACTGCCAGGCGGCCAGGGCCTTCCAGGTGCTGCGGTTCGGGTATTGCCTTGTGGCCGGATCCTGCAAGGCCACGGTCAGGCTGTGTAAGGCCTCGACGGAGTTCTCCTCCAGGGCCAGGAAGGTGCCGAGGCGGCCCTGGACCCAGCCGTTGTACGGATCGAGGTCGGCCATCCTCTTCAAGACCTCGAAGCGGCGTTCCTTTTTCTCGACCTCGGACTTGAAGACCGTTCCAGCAAAGTCCTCCGGGGCCTCGGTGCCCGGGGCAAGCGTCAGGAATCGAAACACGAGGAGAGATCCCCCGAGCTGCGTCACGGGCGCAAAGGCCCGTATCCAGTCGAACCGGATGGGGCATCCAGGCCGGCACCCGTGGGTGTTCAGGGCCGAGACGCTGACGGCGTACCACCCATCCTCGGGCTCCAGCATCTCGTCCGGCGTGATTGGGCGGCCGGGAATATCGAACGTCTCGGGCAAGACTGTGGGCCCACCGAGGGCCAGGCCGATGGACTCGACGCGGTGTTTCCTGCAGAACGCGGCCAGGGCCGGCAGGTCCTGGCCGCGGTCGATGTTCTTATCGCCCACGATGCGGGCACCGCCGGCTGTGCCGCCGGCAACGGCATTGAAGTAGGAGAGGTAGTGGGGGTACGCGAAGAATGCGGAAACGGCCGAGGCCGCGGCCAGGGCTCCGATTGCGAGGGCGGGCCCCCGGGTCTGAAACGCGCGGTGGGCCAGGAGTCCGCCGGCCAGGAGGCAGAGCAGCGGAAAGGCCGCGAAGAGATACGGGGCGCCCGCTGCGCTGCCAGAGAGAACCGCCGGGATCCCGAATCCGATCACGGGCCCGAAGACCAGCGCCAGCTCCCGGCCTGGTAGTCGCCCGGCGCGGCCGAATCCGACGGCGATCGTGCCGGCGAGGATCAGCATGAGGGTGGGCACGGGTGTCTTGACGGCCAGGATCACCAGGGCGTAGTTGAAAAACCCGGTGTCCGATACCTGGCCCAGGAGGAAGACCGGGGTGGGGGAGGCCGAAGCCTGGAAGAAGCGCCCCAGACTCGACAGGTAGCTCCCGGGATTCCCGATGGATACGAGAAGGGGAACGCCCAGGGCCATCCCGAGGAGTAGCCCCGCATGCTTCGGATTTCGGGCCTTGAACAGGACCAGGACGAGCAGGAGCACCCAGGCGCAGTGGCTCGAGGCCAGGGCCAGGCCCAGACCCAGGCCGGTGAGGAGCAGAGCGCTCCGCCCTCCCGTGCGCCAGTGCCTTGCCAGGCCGTACAGGGCCCCGAGGGTGAAGGCGGCCAGGGGCATCTCCGGGGACACGAGGCGGCCGTGGCCGAGAATCCCGGGGGAGAGGCAATAGAGGACCAGGGCGATACCGGCGCACCGGGTGCCCAGCAGGAGGCGCGTCAGGAGGTAGAGGAAGAGCCCGGCCAGGGCCCCCAGCCCGGCCATGACCGTGCGGGCCGGGACCAGGATTCGGCTTTGGGCGGAATCCGCCCCGGAGTCGGCGAAGAAGGCGCGGCCGAACGCCAGGGGGGCCTTGGCGTCCCCCTCGCCGGCCGCCTTCCAGGCCGGGTGATCCAGGGAAAGATCCACTCCCATGATCACCAGGGGGAAACTGCACAGCATACCCGTGAGGGGAGGGGCCTCCATGCACAGACGCGGGTCCAGGGTCTTCAGGTAGGCGTACCCGGCCGGGATGTGGATCAACTCCTCCGGGGTCACGGATTTCTCGGCCGTGCTGGCCAGGGCGAGGAGGAGGAATACCCCGATGACCATGGCCACGCCGAGCATCTCCATCCCATTTTGGATTTGCACAGACGCACCTCAGGGCACTATGGTTATCGCGAGGTCACGGGAAGACCGGAGTCCGGCATCAGGCGGACAAGTGTATATCAGGGAAGCGTTTCTGGAAAGTAGAACCCCATGAGAGACGTCATCATTATCGGCTCGGGCCCGGCTGGATTCACGGCCGCCCTCTACACGGCCCGGGCCGACCTGAAGCCCCTTATGTTCGAAGGCGGTCCTCCGGAAATGCCCGGGGGCCAGCTCATGCTGACCACCGAGGTGGAGAACTTCCCGGGATTTCCCGAGGGCGTCATGGGCCCCGCGCTCATGGACAGCATGCGCAACCAGGCCGTGCGCTTCGGCACCGAGATCGTCTCGGAGATGGTGGAGTCGGTGAACCTGAATCCGGGTGCACACCAGGTGGTGGTGGGCGGCGAGACCCACGAGGCCCGGGCCCTCATCGTGGCCACCGGGGCCAAGGCCCGCCTCCTCGGTCTGGACAACGAGAAGCGTCTCATCGGCCGGGGTGTGAGCACCTGCGCCACGTGTGACGGCGCCTTCTTCCGCGACCAGGACATCGTGCTGGTGGGCGGGGGGGACAGCGCCGTGGAGGAAGCCGGATTCCTGACCCGGTTCGCCCGGAAGGTCCACCTGGTGCATCGCCGCGACGAGCTCCGGGCCAGCAAGATCTTGCAGCGTCGAGCCCGGGAAAATCCCAAGATCGACCTGGTCTGGGACACGGTGGTCACGGACATCCTGGGTGAGGAGGCCGTGTCCGGGGTGAAGACCCGGAACGTGAAGTCCGGGGTGGAGGGGGAAATCGCCTGTTCGGGATTCTTCGTGGCCATCGGCCACGAGCCCCAGACCGCCTTGCTCGTAGGCAAGCTCGACCTGGACGAGAACGCCTACCTCCGGGTGGAAGGCGACTCCACCCGCACCAGCGCCGCGGGCGTGTTCGGTGCCGGAGACGTGGTGGACCACACCTACCGCCAGGCCGTGACCGCCGCAGCCATGGGGTGCAAGGCGGCCATCGACGCCGAGCGATACCTGGAGAGCCTGGAGTAGCCTGGCGTGTTCTCCCTCCGCACCGGGCTGGCCGCCCTGGCCGTCCTGGCCACCGTGGCCCTGTGCTACTTCGGAGCCCTGGGGAACGGGTTCACGTACGATGACCACGACCTCATCACCGGAAACGAGTACCTGAAGGGGTGGATGGCCGGGGCGCCGGACACCGCGGGCCGCGAGGTCGAGTACGTGTGGGAGATGGTCACTGCCGACTTCGCCGCGCTGGCCATGCGGTTCGGCGCGGCGGGACAGAATCCGCGTATCAATTACTACCGGCCTGTCATTGCCGTGAGCTACATGGTGGACACCTATTTCTGGGGAAGGGCGCCCACCTGGGGGAAGGACGCCCCCGCGGATCGAACGGCCCTGGACTGGCACGTCTTGAATCCGGTCGGATTTCACCTCACCAACATCCTGTTCCATGTCGTCAACAGCTTGCTGGTGTTTCACCTGGTCCGCCACCTGATCCGGCGGTTCTGGGCCGGCCTGGGGGCGGCCCTGGTGTTCGCCGCCCATCCGATCCACACCGAGAGTGTCACCTGGATCGCCGGCCGCACTGACGTCATGGCCGCCACCTTGTTTCTGGCCGCCTTCTGGGGCTACGTGCTCTTCCGGCAGCGAGGATCGAGAGCGGCCCTCTGGATCTCCATGGCGCTGTTCACCGTCGGCATGTTCGCCAAGGAGATGGTGGCCACCCTGCCCGGGATCCTGGTACTCTACGAGGCGGTCCGGGCCCTCGAGGCCCGGAAGAAGGGGGGGCGGCCGGTGGGTTCAAACGCTTTGCGCCCGCGCTGGCGTTCTTCCTCCTGGTGGTCCCGTACTTCCTGGTCAAGGCTGCCCTGGCCTCAGGCGCCCCGTCTCTCCCCCCGCATGCGGCCGGGGCGGATCCCTGGAGTGGCGTCGAGTTCCTGACCCTCCTCGCGACCCTTCCCGAAGCCCTCGCCTGGTACCTGGGGAAGCTCGTGTTTCCCCACGATCTGAACGTCTACCCCATGCTGGCCTTCACCGACCCCGGCGTGGTGCTGTCCTGGCTGCCGTACTTCATTCTCCACACGGTCCTCCTGGTCGGGAGCGTATGGGGATTCCTCTGCCTGGGGCGCGCCCGGTGGCTCTGGTTCTGCTGCCTGGGCCTCTACTGGGCGCTCCAGCCCCTGAACTGCCTCGTTCCCGGCCTCCGTCTGGCCCGATTCCTGGTGGACATCGAGTTCCCGGTGTCAGAGCGGTTCCTCTACATCCCGAGCCTCTTCGTGGCCGCGGCCCTCGGCATGGGCCTGGCCTGGCTGGTCCGGATCGGATCCGGCCGGGGCAGGATTCTTGCCGGCTGCGTGGCCGGCCTCGGGGTCCTGGCTTCGGCCTGGATCACCTGTCACCGGAACCGGGACTGGGCGTGGAACCTGACCCTGTTCCGGTCTGCTGCCCGGTCCTCACCCGAGAGTATCCGCATGCGCCTCAACTACGGCGCGGTACTGACCTACGACGTGTGGGAACTGAGAGAGGGGCGCCGTCACCTGGAATACGGGGTGGAGCTGGCCCAGAGAGCGGGGTACGGGCCCGGCCCGGTGCCGCTCTACACCAATCTGGCAGCGAACCACTACCTACGCGGAGAGCTGGACCAGGCGATCCGGAACAGGAAGAGGGAGTACGAACTCAGTGGGGGGATCGCTGGTGGAGGGCCTGGGCTGGGCTACAACCTGGCCGTGTACCTTTCGGTGTACGGATCGGTCCTCGGGAATTCCGGCTACTTGCGCGAGGCCCACGACCTGTTCCAGGAGATTCTGCGAATGGATCCCCACAACCGCGGAGCCAAGCAGAGCCTTGGATTCGCCCGCCAGGTCCTCCAGGTCTGGAGCCGGTATTACACCTCCCGGGATCGGACGGATGCCCTGGTACGTGCGTTCGCCGGAACATTCGATTTTCCGGCATTCAACATGGAGAAGGAAGACGATCCCAAGCGCTGGCTCCAGGCCATCCAGCTCCTGGATGCTGGACTGGCCAGGCTTCCCGGGCCCGAGATCCTGGAAACCCTGCCCGAGACCCTGAAGCTCAGGACCGTCATGGTAGACCGAGTCCGGCGGCTCCACGGAAAACTCGCTGGCCACTTCTCCGGGTGTCTGGATCGGTTTCCGGACCGGGCGGATCTTCAGTTCCTCCTGGGGGAGGTGAACCGCATGGGCTGGCGCTGGCTGGGGGGTTTGGACCTCCGGGATCGGGCCCGCACGCTTCTCCAGAGCGTCCTGGCCAGAGAACCCGAGCACTGCCCGGCCGCCCGGGGGCTCGCAGACATCCTGATCCGTCTCGGCAAGCCCGAGGCGGCCCGGGATCGGATCCGCCACGCGGTCACGGCCCTTATCCGGGAGGATCGGACCTGGGAGGGCCGGCCCCTGGGGCCCGAGACAACCCGGGCTGTGGACCTGGCCTACCGGGCCGCCGCCGACCTCGGTCATCCAGTGCTGAAGCCCCTGATCCAGGAGACGTGGTCACGGGCCCTGGTTGTCCTCGAGCGTCAGGCCGCGCAGCGTGAGGGGGGGCGGTCCTGGGAGGCCTGGAACCGGCTCGGCATCCTGGAGGGACGGGCCTTCGAGGCGTTGGGGCGCCAGGATCTGGCCGGCAAGGCCATCCGTCACTTCCGGGAGGCCCTGGCGATCCGGCCCGACGCCGAGCCCGTGATGGTGAACCTCCTGGAGATGCTCCGCAGGACCGGCAGGCAGGGGGAAGCCGGGGACCTGGAGAAGCGCCTCGAGGCCCTGAGGCGCGGCCGATCCTTGGGCAGCGGCATGCGACCCCGGCCCCCGACGCGACGGGGCGACAGGTGATGAAATGGATTGATTTTTTTTATTTTTCCATACTAAGGAATCCCTTTACCGAGAGAAGATGCGGAGGCCCTGGCTGAAGGCGTGTCAATACAAGTCCATGACGGGACTTCGGGTCCAGGCACCTCCTGATCTTCTGGATCTGGTCATTTCGGGGTGAGACCATGGACACACCCCTGGATAGAGTAGCAACCCAGTGGCTTCCGGTATGATTGTCGACATCGCATTCGGCCCCGTGAACGTGATCTTCGCCGTGATCTTCAGCGGCGTTCTGGCCTATCTCGCCTACCTCCTGTTGAAAAACCGGGACGAGAACACGGCCTTCTGGACAGCGCCGGGCGTGTTCTGTGGGGCTCTGGTCCCGGGCATCCTGTGGGGCGCGTACGTGCCCTGCTTCCTCGCGGCCGTGTCCATCCTGGTCCTTTTCGCTCCGAAGATCTCCACCCGGTCGTACACGGCCATCGCCGTGATCCTGGCCTGTGTGATCGTGAGCTACGTGGGCGTGCCTTTCAACGAGTCGAACGAGGGCAAACACGTCACGAGCGCCCTCAGCAACGACTTCGCCTACGACGACAAGGACCTGCTGACGAACAACGACTTCCTGGCCGGGTGGATGGCGGACGCCGTGGACCTCCAGGGGAAAAAGGTCCACTACTGGAAAGAGGTGTTCTCCAAGGACTTTGCCCAGCTGGCCGTGAAGGCGGCCGGGGCACCGAGCCTCAATGCCATCAATTACTACCGCCCCGTCATCGCGTGCAGCTACATGCTGGACTACTACTTCTGGTCCGAGGTGCCGAAGTGGGAGGTGTTCTCCCGGGATCACGAGCGATCGGAGCTGAAGTATACCGAACTCGATCCCTTCGGATTCCACCTGACCAACGTCCTCTTTCACGGCCTGAACGCTCTCCTGGTGTTCCTTCTGGTGCGGTCCCTGACCCGGCGCTACTGGGTGGCCCTTTCCGCGGGCGTGCTCTTCGCCATTCACCCCATCCACTCCGAGAGCGTCACCTGGATCGCCGGCCGGACCGATGTCATCGGCACCACCTTTTTCCTCGCGGCGTTCTGCCTCTACCTGAGGTTCCGGAACAGCGATCAGATCCGCTACTTCTTCGCCGCCCTGGTCCTGTTCCTGTTCGCCGCCTTCGCCAAGGAGATGACCGCCACCCTCGTCCCCGTGCTCATCGTGTACGAGCTCATCCGGTTCTGGGCCGCACGGGCGGGTGCAGGAGATCTCTTCCTCCCGGCCGGCCAGAAGATGAAGTCCCGCACCGCCAAGGACTTGCTCACCCCTTGTCTGTATCCCCTGGCCTTTCTCCTCATGGTGTTGCTCTATTTCGTGGTGAAGGCCCTGGTCATCGATCCCGGACAGCCTCTGCCGCGCGAAGCCAGCCCCTGGTTCGATATCACCTCGGGCCGCGAGTTCTCCTTCGGAAAGATCTTTCTGACGTTCATGGAAGCCGCCTTCTGGTACCTCAAGAAGTCGTTCTACCCCGTTCCTCTCGACATCTACCCTTCCATCAACTGGACCGCTGCCGGCAAGGGCTTCATGTTCATGCTGCTGCACCTGCTCATCGCGGCGGCGGGCGTGGTGATCCTGCTGCTGTGGAAGCGCGGCCGTCTCGTCACCTTCAGCATCGTGGCCTTCTACGCCAGCCTGCTGCCGCTCTCCTGCCTGGTGAAGGGCACGCGGCTGCTGCGGTTCTCCGAGGACGTCGACTTCCCGATCTCCGAACGTTTTCTCTACATCCCCAGCCTGTTCGCCTGCCTGGTGGTGGCCTGGCTCCTGGGCTACGGGGTCCTTCGCCTCCTGCCACGGGGCGGAAAAGTTCTGGTCGGCGTTCTCCTCGCGGTCCTCACCCTGGCCAGCACCGTGGCCATACAGAAACGAACCGTGGACTGGCAGGATGACTACCATCTGTTCCGGTCCGGCATCCGCACCAGCCCGACGAGCGTCCGCATGGCTAACAACTACGGTTTCGAGCTCATGCAGAACTGGGAGATCAAGCGGGCCCGGAAGCAGCTGTTCCGGTGCACGAACCTGGTTCGATTGGTCCACAAGGGGCGGACTCCCATGCCCATCGCCTTCCAGAACCTGGGCCACAGCTACTACCTGCAAGGCGACTTCGGCAAGGCCGTGGAGTACTATCGAAAATCCTACCTCCACGATCCCAGGAACGCGGTCATGGCCAACAACCTGGGCGCGCTCATGGGGATCTTCGGGTCCATCACCATGAACCACGACATGATCCGCGAGGGACTCGGCTACTACAAGCGGGCCGTGGAGCTCGCGCCCCAGTACGTCTTCGCCAATGCCAGCGTCAAGTTCATGCGGAACGTCTGGCTGACCTGGGACCGCTACCTGAACCAGAAGGTCCGGCATCCCCTGGTGGTGCTGTCCTTCGGTAACTCGTTTCTCTACTCCTCCCGGAGCATCTCCGAAAGCGACGACCCGAAGTATCTCCAGGCCATGATGATCCTGTCCTCGGGCCTGAAGCACATGCCGTCGGACGAGGAGATGGTCAAGATCTTCGGTCCGGCCCCGAAGGAGAGCGCCCGGCTTGATGGGGGAGAAAGTCCACGCCAGGAGAAAGAATCGGGCCGCTACATCAAGGTCCACATGATCGAGCTCTTCGACAAGTGCTTTTCCCGGGGGATCCGGAAATATGAAGAGCTCCTGGAAAAGAAGCGGAGAGAAGATCCGGTGAAGGGGGCGATGAATCCGGCCCTCAACTTCATGCTGGGAGACGTCTACAAGGTGGGATGGCAACGGAGCCGGAAGGAGGAGCACCTGGAGCAGGCCCGAAAGCGTTTCGAGATCACCCTGTCCCAGGAGCCGGAGCACGCCGGGGCGAGCCGCGGAATGGTCGAGGTCCTGCGGGCCTCGGGCCGGATCGACGAGGCGGAAAAAGTGGCGACCCGGGCGGTGGACACCTTGCTTGTGCCCGAGATCCCCTGGGAGGAGTCCATACCGGAGCCGATCCCGACCCCCAGAACCCGGGAGGCCCTGGAGCTGGCCAAGATCATCGTGAGCATGGCCCTGTCGGACCTGGCCGGCATGGAGACCCCCGGGGCGAACCTCGCCAGAAACCGGTGGAAGGCCTTCCTCAACACGACCGTGGGCAAGTGCCTCGATGTCCAGCTGGAGCGGGCGAAAACCCATCTCGGCGGCAAGGATGCGGAGTCCTGGAACAACGTGGGCTACTTTCACGTGCTCGCTTTCGACGTCTTCCAGGATGTCAAGATGCTGGAGACCGCTCTGGAGCACTTCGATTACGCGCTCCGTCTCGAGCCCCACCGGCCGGGGCCCACCCTCAACAAGATGCACGTCCTCGCGAGGCTGGGCAGGGCCGGAGAAGCGGAGCAGCTCCGCTTCCTCATGCACCAGCGCTATCCCCGGGACCCCCGGTTCGTCAAGAAGGAGGCCCCGAAGGGCGCCGTCCAGCAGCCCGGTCAGGTGCCCTTGCCCCCCGGCCTCAAGCCCTTGACCCCGCGCCGGCAGTAGTACCCGAAGCGGTGACGATGGGAATCCGGGAATCCGCAAGGCGCCCCCGGATTCCAGTTCTCTCCGTAACCCGACCGTCCGTTTCAGGTATACTGTTCCCTGATCCGGACCGGCCGTGGAGGCCGGAAATCACCACGTGAGAAGATCCTCTAGGAGAAGACCATGACCCTCAGCCGTGTCGTTCGATTTGCAGGGATCGCCCTTGCCCTCTGGCTCGGTTGCTCGACCATCATTCAGGCCCAGAACACGAAGGAAGGCGGCATCGGAGAAGGGGCCCGGATCCAGGATGCGCAAGATCCGGCCCTGGTCACCCACATGAACTACCTGGTGAAATGCCTTACCCACAAGAACAAGATCATCCGGCGAAGCGCGCACCAGGGTCTGGTGGCCGTCGGCAAGCCGGCCCTCGGGATTCTCGAGTCCGCGGTCAAGATGGGTCCGGACGGGAAGGCAAGGCCCAACGATCCGGCTACCCGGATCTTGAAGACCATCCGAAAGCGGATGGAGGCCCGGGCGGCCCGGGGGGAAACGGCCCCCGGAGACGCCAGGCGTCCGAAACGCAGACAGGCCAGGAAGGGAGTCGACGAGGCGAGGCTCAAGAAGGTCGTGGAGGATGTGGGTATCGACGCCGGCCTGGTGCCCGAGATCAAGGCCATGATGGAGGAACACCGCAAGGCCCTCCAGCAGGTGAGGAAGAACCCGGATAACCTGGATCGCACTGTGCTCGCCGAGAAGAGGAAGGCGCTGTCCCGGGCCTACCGCGAGAAGCTGCAGGACCTCCTGGGAGCAGATCAGGCCAAGGCATTCCTGAAGGCGATGGCCAAGGATCGAAAGTCCCGCATCGACGCCCGGAAATCCGGAGACGCAAAGAAACGTGTGCTTTCGGCAAGCCTGCAAAATAGGAAAAAATCAGGCGGACCTCATGA
>CAZAKZ010000161.1:0-11430 GCA_964485695.1 uncultured Planctomycetota bacterium
AACAGCGCAGTCGCGGCCGTCCCATTCTGATTCTCGGCTACACACCACTTAGCTAAAGCAATCGAGCAAGGGTTCCGAAAGCATATTCAGGACCACGCCCATCGGGACCGCGGCAGCGTGGGAATCTACATCGAACCCGGGTCGAACAGGAGATTCGAATCCGTCCGGTTTCAGGAGGATTGAATGGTAAATCCCCGAATTACCACAGAGGATACCGACAGGGACGCCATCTCGGATCGAGATCAGCTCGTCCTCGATTATCTTCCCCTGGTCAATTACATTCTGGGCCGACTGGGGATCAACCTCCCGCATCACATCGACCGGGAAGACCTGTTCAGTTCGGGTGTGATCGGCCTCATCAACGCATCCCGGCACTACGATCCCGATCGAGGAGCGAGCTTCAAGACCTACGCCTACACCAACGTGAAGGGGGCCATTCTGGACGAGCTCCGGCGGCAGGACTTCATCCCCCGGACGCAGCGGGACAGGTTGAAGGCATTCAACGAGGCCCGGCAAAGCCTGGAGATGAGGCTCAACCATCCACCCCATGCCGATCAGATTGCCCACGAGATGGGTGTGCCGGTGAGCGAGGTGGATGAAATCCTTCTCCTCATCCGGAGCGTCACCTGGCTGAGTCTGGATGAGAACGTCGCCGGGGACTACAGCCGGGATATCACGAGCAAGTACCTGGCCAATCCCCGGGCCGAGGACCCTGCCGACGCCTTCGCCATAAAGGAACTCAAGGAGCACCTCAAGGAGGCCGTCAAGAATCTGAGCGACGCCGAGAGGCGTGTAATCCTCCTCTACTACAACCAGGAACTACTGCTCAAGGAAATCGGTGAAGTGATGGGGATTTCCGAATCCCGTGTTTCCCAGATCCACAGCCGGGCGATCTTCCACCTGAACCAGGAAATCGAGAAGCTGGACCGGGTCAAGCCCGGCCGGGTATGAAACGCGATCTCCAATTAAAAACTGAATCCATGAAGATCTTGATTGCGATTGCGCTCGTCGTCGTGGCCGGCCTCGCACTCTCCGGAGGCTGCCACTCCCCTTCCCGATCCGCAGGAGCTCCGGTCTCGACACCCGGCCGCGTGGAATCGCCGGACCCGCTGGACGTAGAGGTGGAAAGGACGGACAAGACCGTTCTGGAGATGCTCTGGGATCTGGAAAAGGCGGTCCGGGAAAGGAACAGAAGAATCGCCATTCTGGAGGGAAAGCTCGAGGAAGCCCGGGATACGATCCAGAGGCTCAAGGAAGGGACAAGGACGTCCAGATCCTCACCGGCATCTCCTCGATAGTGATGAAGCGGGATGGAATTCTCAGCGTTTCAAATCGGGATCTTCGCACCGGTTCTTTTGACCGAGAAGGCCGTCAATGCACTCTTCATAGCCGCTTTCCTCCTCGAGGCCACCGGTATTGACGAGGTGCCTGATCCTCTCCACGCGGCTCGCCCGGGTCTGAAAATCGTTCAAGGAGTTCTTGACCAGCTTCCAGATCCGCTTGAAAGCCGCGATTTCTTCTGACGAAGCGTTTTTCATAACACTGCGTCTCACCTTCCTTGCCCTGAGGCTTCGCGTCGTTTCCCTGAGGCCGTTGACACGACCGTCTCCCACACCGGCGCTCAGGCCTTTCCTTTTCGACTTCTTCTTCTGTCTGACTATACTCTTGTTCTTGAGCATGCTTGTTTTCCCTCCCTTGAGACCATGCGCATTCCCGTACGCCCCTGTTTCATCGTCCGCCCTGATTCTATTGTAGGATGAAGCGGGAAAGTCTTGAGCGGCAAGGGGAAGTTTTTTCGCATCTGCGAAAAGAATGCGGTCATTCAGGTGCCGGGTGGCTCCCGGCACCCACGAATCGTAGCGTATGAACCCGTCTCACCCGGGACATATATCGGCAGGTCCGGGGTGTTCCCTTAGGGCCCGCCCAAGAGCCCTCAGGAAACCGGATGGACCGCACACTCCTGGACCACCCGGGTTTCGACCCGCTTCCGGATCGGACGGTACGCATCCTTGGAAATGATGCCCTGCTCCCGGTAGAGTTTCAGCTTGTTGTGAAGGGTTCGTGCGGTCAATCCGAGAATCTTGGCCGCGGCCGTCTTGTTGTTGCCGGTCTCTTCCAGGGTTTTCAGGATCATCTCCCGTTCCACCTCGTGGATGCTCATGCCCACCAGGGCGGCGAACGGATCGCCGCGTGAGATCTGGCCTCCGGTGATTTCCGGGGGCAGATGGTCCGGGGTGATCTCCTCTGCAAGGTCCAGAACGACAAGTCGCTGGACCAGGTTTTTCAGCTCCCGCACGTTACCCGGCCACCGGTAGTGAGAAAGAAGTTCCATCGCCTCCGGGCTCACGCCGCGGACGTGGGAATTGTTCACCTGCCGGAGGCGGGTGATGAAGTGAGAAACGAGAAGGGGCACGTCCTCTGAACGCTGCCTGAGCCGCGGCAGGGTAAGGCAGCCGCCACTGAACTGGTTGAACAGGTCCCGGCGGAAGCTCCCGGCCTCGGCTTCCCGGGCCAGGTCCCGGGTGGTGAGGCCGATGACCCGAACGTCCACCTCCAGGATGCGGCGTCCGCCCATGCGGTGGAACCTTCCCTCTTCCATGAACCGCAGCAGCTTGGCCTGCAGACTGACGGGAATTTCCCCGATCCCTTCCAGAACCAGGGTACCCCCGTGGGCCAATTCGAACCGCCCCTCACGCTTCCTGTGGGCGTCCGGAAACGCTCCGCGCTCGTGGCCGAAAAACTCGCTCTCGAGGAGGTTCTCGGGAAGGCTTGAGCACTCCACCTTGATGAAGGGGCCCGCGGCCCGGTCTCCATTGAAGTGAATGGCGCGGGCGAGGGTCTCCTTGCCCGTCCCGCTCTCTCCGCTCAGGATGACGGGAGAGCGATCGGCGCCCAGCTCCCGGGCCCGGTCCACCACCTGGCAGATGGCCATGGATTCCCCGACCAGGATGTCGGGGCCCTCGTCCGTTCTGAACTGGCTCCGGAGGTAGTCGTTCTCCCGCTGGAGCCGACGGCTGTGCGCCAGCCTGTCCAGCAGCATCTGGATGCGATCCAGATCATACGGCCGGAAGATGCAGTCCGCATCTCCGCCTCCGGGCGCAGCCGACCAATCCAGGGTGCAGCCGTGGTCTGTCAGAAGGACGACCTGAACCGAGCGGTCCAGGTCCTTCACCCGTTCCAGGAACAGGCGTCCGGAAATGTCGGACAGATTCTCGGAGACCATGACCAGGTCGAAGTCGGATTTCATGAAAGCGGCAAGTGCGTCGCCCCCTTCTGAAAAAACCTCGATCTCGTACCCTTTTTCCATCAATACGCGTTGAAGAAAATCACGGCCCTGCGCGTTCTCTTCGGCGATCAAGATCCGTTCAATACCCATCCCTGCTACCTCAAATTGCTCCGTGACCGGATAATTCCGGGTTTCTCCAGTTTCGGAATTGACTCTCTTTCCCGCCGGGAAAAATGTTAGCGATCCCGGTACCCTCTACCTGGATATCGGAAAAAAGTCGCAGCATCCGGAGATCGCTTCAGTCGAGCGAGCAGGTTTTGCTGAAGGGTATTCCTCGCCCGGTCGCTGATTCCGCCGGGTGTACGATATTCCAAACCGGTCACCCTGGCGGAAAAGTCCTCGTATGGTTTTTCCATCGGAATTCATTTCCGGGTGATTGAGCTCTGGGCGCGGGTTCGAGAAAGTTTTTCTGGAAGGAGAAAGGGACGGTTGCGTCCCCGGCGGTTCCCCGTAAAAATCTTTCCGGTCATAACCCCAGCCGCCCGTTCATCCCCAGGCTGCTGGGATCGAATCGTCCCATAATGAAAGGGCGTAGGCATGGATCGAAAAGCCGCTCTGGAACTTCTGCACGAATACACAAAGAGCGAGGCGCTGCGCGCCCATGCCCTGGGCGTGGAGGCCGCCATGCGGAGCATGGCCCGATTCTACGAGGAAGAGGAGGACCTGTGGGGCATCGCGGGGCTCCTGCACGATTTCGATTACGAGATCCACCCCACCATGGAGGAACATCCCGTGAAGGGAGCGCCCATCCTGCGGGAACGCGGCTGTCCCGAGGAGGTGATCTCGGCCATCCTCGGCCACGGGAACCACACCGGAGTGGCCCGGGAAAGCCTCCTCGCCAGGAGCCTCTTCGCCGTGGACGAACTGGTGGGCCTCATCACGGCCGTGGCCCTCGTGCGCCCCTCGAAGTCCGTCCGGGACGTGAAGGCCAAGAGTGTGAAGAAGAAACTCAAGGACAAGGCCTTTGCCCGGAGCGTGAGCCGAGAGGACATCGCCCAGGGCGTTGAAGAGCTGGGCGTGGACTTGACGGAGCACATCACGCGGGTGGTGGAGGCCATGACGGAAATCGCGGACGAGATCGGACTCTGATCACTCCTTCACGGACTTCACGCGGCACAGGACCACTGTGATGTTGTCCGGCCCCCCCCGCCTGTTTGCCTCCTCGACGAGGTTCTCGGTCAGGACGTCCAGGCTCTTATCCGCCGCCACGATGGAGTGGATATCCCTGTCGGACATGGTGGTGTAGAGTCCGTCCGAGCAGAGCAGGATCAGGTCTCCCTCGTGCAGGGTGAGAGAGCCGGTGTCCGCGCTCACGTCTTTCTTGACGCCGAGGGCCTCCAGAATGATGTTTCGATTGACGTAGGATTCCGCCTGGTCACTGGACATGACGCCGTAGTCGATGAGGAAGTTCATGAGGCTGTGGTCGCGCGTGAGCTGACGAAGCACGTTGTCGTGGAGGAGGTAGGCGCGGCTGTCCCCGACGTGGCACAGATAGCAGAAGGTGTCCACCAGCCAGACGCCCGTCAGAGTGGTCCCCATGCCCTGGCAGGCCGGATCCGTCTCGGAGCGCCGGAAGATCTCCCGGTTCGCGTGCTCAAAGGCCTTCAGCAGCAGTCGTTCCGGATCCTTCAGAGGAGGTTTCAGGGCGCCGAGGAACTCGTGGAGGGAATGGACGGCCATACGGCTGGCCACTTCACCCGCCCGGGCCCCGCCCATGCCGTCGGCGACCAGGCACAGCATCCCCGGCGTCACGCGAGTTTTTTCGAATTCCCCTCCGTCTTCGATGCGATCGCCGGTTTCCAGGTCGGCAATCAAGAAGGTGTCCTCGTTGCCCTCGCGTTTCAATCCCCGGTCCGTTCGACCGTGGATCTCGAAGAATACGCTGGATTGGGTAATGACGAAATCCCAAAGTGATCCCGATGCGGAACTCGCCGTTCACAACAGGAAAGAATGATACAACCGGGAACCAGCAATCCCCTCCTGAGGGGGGCTTCGCTGTCGAATTCAGTCCCGATAACATATAGTCGAATTTTTGGGCGGAATCATAATCCCGTCGATTCGAGATTTCACAACCGAGTCTTATTTCGGACCGCCCCCGGACTTTTCCTGAGCCTTGAGCTCCTGCCATAACCGGCCGGCCTCCTCCAGGCTTAACACGCGGGGGGATTCGAACACGTGGGGATGCCGCCGGATCAGCTTGTCCCCGATCTCCCGGGCCACGTCCCGCAGGGTGAACCACCCCTGCTCCTCGGCCACCCGGGCCATGAAGACGATGTTGTAGAGCAGGTCCCCGAGTTCCTCTCGGAGCCCGGCGGGTGATCCTTCCTGCACCGCCTGGACCACTTCCAGATACTCCCCCTCCATGGTCTTCAGCAAGGTCTCCAGGTCCTGCTCCCTGTCCCAGGGACACCCCTGTTCGCTCCGGAGCCGGGCCATGATGGAAATGAGGCGGGTGAAGGGCGCCTCGGGTCCGGGAATGTCTGGAATGTCCATGTCCGTCACGGATTCACCTCCACCGGTGTGAATCCCACATGGTCGCAGCTGACCAGGCAATACCGGACCCCGCCCACCTTCCCCTCATAGGCCCTGTCCAGGTCCTTCCCGTGGAGGTGGCCGTAGACGCACAGGTCCACCTCGGCCTCGGATAGCAGGCGGGAAAAGGGTGTATCGAGGTGATCCTGCCAGACGGGCGGGTAGTGCAACATGACGATGCGCTTGACGGTGTTCAGCGCCTCCAGGGCCTTCAGGCCCAGGCGGAGGCGGCCCACCTCCCGGTTCAGGATTTTCAGGTCCTTCGTTTCCTCGAAATCCGGGGCACCGGGCAGACTCCATCCCCGGGTGCCCGTCACGCCCGTGTCCGTCCCGACGCGCCGGGCGTCGTTCTGGAGCAGAACCATGCCCTCGGGCAGAACCCTCTCCACCTTGGCCCGGCTCGACCACCAGGGATCGTGGTTTCCCTTGATCAGGATCTTGGAGCCCGGGAGTCGGCCCAGGAGTTCCAGATCCGGCTGGGCCTCCTCCAGACGAAGACCCCAGGAGATGTCCCCTGCCACCAGAACCGTATCCTCGGGTCGGACCCGGTCGGCCCAGTTGCTCTGGATCCGGTCCGCGTGGTCACGCCACTGCGGTCCGAAGATGTCCATGGGCTTGTCCACGGCCGTGCCCAGATGGAGGTCGCCGATGGCCCAGATCCGCAAGGGAGTCACCTCCAGGCTCACGAAAAAGAGCCCGGGTACCCGGGCTCGTCGTTCTAGAAGATGGTCGGGGCGAGAGGATTTGAACCTCCGGCCTCAGCGTCCCGAACGCTGCGCTCTAGCCAAGCTGAGCTACGCCCCGATGATTGAGTTGCCCGCAAGACCGATCCTGACATCTCAGGCCTGTCTTCAGGTAGGCAGCGCGGTAACCCTACTGACCGGGCCAACTTGTTTCAAGTGAATTCCCCCCTGGAATCCGGCCCTGCAGGTTTTGTCCCCCCCTTGAAGGTCGGGAATCTCGAGATTCCGGGCCGATCCCGGTTTCACGCCTTCAGGCCATCGAAACCTCGATCCGATAGTGTCTACGGCCGGCCATCGAGGAATCGTGAGGCCGCCACGAACGAGAAACAACCGGGGCCAATCCGATAGAAGGGAATGGTTGTGGAGGGAGCCCGGGAGGTTGAACCTTCCTCCCGGGCATTTTTACGTACCCGCTCCCCCAAGTCGCCTGTTCATTCCGGCCCAGTCAGGTCCAGGTCCAACCGGATGCGGTCCTTCTCCCCCGCCACGAGGTCGAAGCCGAGGAGCACGCCGACTCCCTGAAAAGTCTTTTCGAATCCCATCTCGGAGCTGGACACCGTGTAGAGGGGATAGGTCCAGAGCCGGCACCCGGAAGCCGTTCGCAGTTCCAGCCGGATGCCCAGGTCTTCGTCCACGAAGTAGGCGGCCTCCTCCACGAGAAACTCGTGGTTTCCATCCAGGCGGACCCGCGCAGCCTTGGGGCCCGGCTGGAGGTAGCGCGGCCCCTCCGGGGTGGGAATGCCCAGGCTGAGCTCCACTCCGAACAAACAGCCGGAGGGTGCCGGATCCAGGCCGTAGTCCACGGTGAGCCGCGGGGTTTCGTGGAACCGTATGCGCTTCTCGATCCGGACCCGTGAGACCCTGTCCTGGGGGAGATGCAGCGTGGTGTCCCGGTTGAGGGAGATGAGATCGGGTCGATCTCTCCGGGTCTCGGCCAGGATGTAGGACCCGTTCCAGGCGTCTCCCAGTTCCACGAAGGCCGGATCGGCCGGATCCGCGGCCGGCACCGCGGTCGGCAGGAACCGGTCCACCAGGCAGGCCCGATCCCCGGCATCGTATCGCAGGATCCTGTCCAGCCCCATTTCCCGGGTTCGTGGCCGGCCGTGGATGGTCTCGACCTCCCCATCGATGTCCTCGTCCAGGACCGCTTCCGCCACATCCTGGTGGTAGACCTCCCGGCGCCGTGTGATCACGTCGATGAGGTTGTACTCCCTGTGCCTGTGGTTCCAGACCGTCAGATGCCCCCCCGTATCCGGACGCACCACCACATCGTGATGATCAGAGGCGATGAGGACCTCGGGCCGGCCGTCCAGGTCGTGGTCCTCCACATCTCTGCGAATCCCCCTGGCGCCCAGGAGTTGATCCACCCTCGACTCGGCCCGGATCAGGTGCCGCTGCAGGGCGGCCCGGAGATGCGGCGCGTAGAGGCCGCCGAAGACGCCGTGCCAGTAGGCACAGTTGCACTGGCCCTTGTAGAGATCCTCCTGCACGGCCGCTTTCTCGGGGCTTTCTTCCAGGGCAGACACCTTGCGACTCACGCGTAGCATGCGGGCATAGATCCGGTTGGCCTCCGGGTAGCGGACCCGGAAGTTCCGGTAGGCCCCGGCCCGGACCAGGGCGAGGCTCTCCTCGTCCCCCTCCTCCTCCATGGACTTCGAGAGGACCTTGTAGCGCGCATGCGCTGCCTCGGGCAGGGACCACTCCAGCATCTCCCGGTACGACCCGTCAGGCAGGTAGATCTTCCCCGTCGGGGCCAGGGTCTGGACCACGGCGGAGGGATGGCTCGGACAGAGCCAATCCCCCTCCGCCTCCAGAGCCGTGAAGAACCGGTCCAGCCACTTGTCATCCCAGACCCGCTTTCGGGTTCCGGGCCACATGCCGAACTTCTCCCCATCATCCCCGTAGAGGACACTCCGTCTGTCTCCGTCCAGGCAAAGATCCCGCAGGTGGTCCACCGCCACTTCGGGCTCGGCAAAGGGAATGAGGTAGCGGAGCCGCTCGCAAATGGGAAACAAACCGAGAACCCGGCCGAGATCCTCGGTCAGGAAGTATCCGTGCAGGTCCTTTGCCGGGAGGCCGGCGGACCGGAACAGGGAATCATCCAGAAAGGTGTATTCCACCCCCGCCTCGACCAGGTCCGGCACCAGAGCCGTCTCCCAGACCCGTTCCGGCAGCCAGATCCCCCGGGGACGCGCTCCGAACCGCGCCTCCAATCGATCGGCAAAGGCCACCACCTGACCCACCCGGTCTTCCCTCGGGATGAGGGGAAAGATGGGCTCGTAGAGGCCGCCCCCGATGATCTCCAGCTGGCCCCGGTCCACCAGGGCCGCCAGGCGTTGGATATCCTCCGGCACGGCTCGTTCCATCCACTCCAGGAGTGGACCGCTGATGTGGAGGGCCACGGGGATGGATGGATGGCGCTCCAGGGCCGCCAGGAAGGGGCCGTACGCCACCTCGTGGGCCTCGGCCATGACGTGGTCGAAGTTTCCCACCGGCTGGTGGTGGTGGATGACCATGGTATACAGGAGGGTGCCGCCGAATTCTGTGTTCATCGTCTCTCGTCCCTCTTCGAAAAATGTCTCCGGATCCTGCAACTACCCCTCCCGGGCCAGCCGATACAGGATCCGGTCCGGAAAGGCCGCCTGACTCCCATATTCCGACGTTTCCGTCTCTTTTCGTAGAGCCCTTGCCGCCCCTGGCCCCGGACCGGGGTGCAATGTGCAATGTTCAAGCAAAGAAGGGTTGTCGTGGGATCACGCGCGCTTTACAACGTAATCGTAGGCCACGACATCCAGAAAATCGTGCAAAACCGCCGGAGATCTGTACACTCGAGTACCCTTGCCGGAACAGGTTCACGCACAAGAACTTCCAAGAGGCCCCTCGATGCAATCTATCCTCGACACCCTGAACGAAAAGGTCCTCGTCTTTGACGGGGCCATGGGCACCATGCTCTTCGAGAAGGGCGTATTCTTCAACCAGTGCTTTGACGAGCTGAACCTCTCTTCACCGGAAATCGTCACCCAGGTCCACGACGACTACATCCGGGCGGGGGCGGACATCCTCACCTCCAACACCTTCGGGGCCAACCGCATCAAGCTGGAGAGCCACGGCCTGGCCGGGAAGGTGGCCGAGATCAACCAGGCGGGCGTGGGCCTGGCACGTCGAGCGGCCAGAGACGCGGCCTACGTGGCTGGCTCCATCGGCCCCCTGGGCGTGCCCATCGAGCCTCTGAGCAAGTTGAGCTACGAGGAGGCCCGCGAAATCTTCAAGGAGCAGGCCGAGGCCCTGGCCGAAGGGGGCGTGGACCTCATCGTCCTGGAGTCCTTTACCGACCGGTTCCAGCTCGCCCAGGCCCTGAAGGCCGCCAAGGACCTGAACCTGCCCGTGGCCGCCCAGTGCGTCATCGGCGAGAACGGCCGCACCCCCTGGGGCACGGATCCGTCCGAGGTGATCCAGCTCCTCCTGGACGAGGGGGCCGACGTGGTGGGCTTCAACTGCGGGGTGGGGCCCAAGGTCATGTTCGAGGTGGCGGATCGTCTCATGGATCTCGCCAAGAACCGGTTCGTCATCCAACCCAACGCCGGTCAGCCCACCACCGTGGACGGCCGGGTGTTCTACCTCTCCTCGCCCGAGTACTTCGGCACCTACGCCCTGCGGTTCCTCCAGATCGGCGTCCGCATTCTCGGTGGCTGCTGCGGCACCACGCCCGAACACATCAAGCGCTTAAAGGGCGCCGTCCGGGCCGTACGGCCCGTGGACCTGACCCCGTCGGCCGAGGTGGTGGTGGAGGAGGCTCCCGAGGTCAAGCCCAAGGCCATGCACGACCGGAGCCGCATGGCCAGCGCCATCCTCCGGGGCGGATTTCCAGTCTCCATCGAGATGACCCCGCCCCGGGGCTGCGACCCGGACAAGGTGCTGAAGGCCGCCCACGCCATCCACCGGGCGGGCATCGACCACATCAACATCCCGGACGGACCGCGGGCCAGCGCCCGCATGGGATCGGCCATGCTGGCCCTGCTCCTGATCCAGAGGACCAACATCGAGCCGATCCTCCACTACTGCTGCCGTGACCGCAACCTCCTGGGCATGCAGTCGGACATCATGGGCCTCTACGCCGCAGGCCTGCGAAACGTGCTCTGCATCACCGGGGACCCGCCGCGCATCGGCGACTATCCCGACGCCACACCGGTCTTCGACGTGGACGCCATCGGTCTGGTGAACATCGTCCACGGCCTCAACCAGGGCCAGGACATCGGCCACAATCCCGTGGGCAAGCCGTCCAGCTACTTCATCGGCGTGGGCGCCAACCCCGAGGCCCTGGACATGGGCCGGGAGATCAGCAGGTTCGAGTGGAAGGTGGATGCCGGTGCGGAGTTCGCCATCACCCAGCCCGTGTTCAACCCGGAAGCGCTGCTGCGATTCCTGGATCGCATCGACCACGTGCGTATTCCCGTCATTGCCGGCATCTGGCCCCTGGCCAGTTTCCGCAACGCCGAGTTCATGCGGAACGAGGTGCCGGGCTGCGTCGTGCCCGATGCCGTACTCGAGCGCATGAAGAAGGCCAAGACCAAGGAGGAGGCCCGGGACGAGGGCATCCGCATTGCCCAGGAGATCCTCATGGAAGTCCGGGACCAGATCCAGGGCGTCCAGGTGAGCGCGCCGTTCGGCCGGTTCGAGACGGCCTTCGAGGTCACGAGCATCCTCGGCGGCGGCATCGGCAAGCACGTGGACTGACCGGGAAGTACGAACTCTCCAGTTCAGGCGGCTATTTGTCCTTCAGATATCCTTACCGTCCGCCCTCCGGGCGCGTTTCTTTGTGTCCTTTCGGCAAGCCTGCATGACACCCATCGATTCTGAGAGTATTTTTGG
>CAZAKZ010000162.1:0-11268 GCA_964485695.1 uncultured Planctomycetota bacterium
CTGGAACTACTCGATTTCCCCTTCAAGAATGTGATTTTATTTTTGAGTCGCCCCTAAGGGCAAATTCCCCTAGCCCTTTTCCCTTGTCTTGGTTCCAGTGCAAACCAGGGGAAGCGGTCCCCGGCACTGCGCTGGACGCAACGCTTTTTTTTATGGAGGTACCTATGAGAGTGGCATTTGCTTTGTGTCTGATCACCCTGGTTCTTGGCGGCCTGGCCGCTGCCCAGTTCGACGGCATGATCACCGGCTCCTCGCCCGTGGTCCTGTTCGATTCCACCACGAGCAAGGTGGCGTCCCTGATTCCCATGGCCCGGGTACAGGCCGGCCGCGGCGCCATGTTCGGCCCGGACGGATACATCTACCACAGCGCCTGGTCCACCAACGGCATCGACGTGCTGGATCCCGTCACCGGGAAGTGGATCACCTGGCTGCAGGTGACCGACTCCACCAACTACGTCATGGGGGCGCCCTATCAGCCCTGCCCGAACTACGACAACATGGGCGGTTTCGGCATCCTGTGCGTGGACGGCAACCCGGCTCCCACCAGTCTCAACCCCCCGGCCAGCAGCCGGAACACCTTCCTGGTGGACTACAGCGGGGCCACACCCACCATCAAGCCGTCGTACGCGGTGGACGGTTTCTTCCCCAACACCAACATCCCCATGAGCGACATGATCCCGAATCCGCACGGTGCGGGATTCCTCGCGGCGGGATTCTCCACCGACCTGAAGGTCGACATCTATCCCCTCGCCACCAATCCGCCGTCCGCCATCACGCTGCAAAACGTGGTGACCCTGCCCGCGGCACCGATGTACGACGCGACCCTGGGCGAGGACGGAAAATACTACGTTCTTGCGACCGGCCAGGTCTTCATCGTGGACGTGCTGAACAAGACGGTCCAGACCGTGAAACTCTCCGGAATTCCGACCGGCGCCACGTACGGGGCCCTCTGGGCAGCGGACATGGAACAGCCCGGCATGAAGGGTTTCGCCGCTTTTGATATCGACGACAACATCTACTCCCTGGACCTGCTGGCCGCCCCCATGGTGGTGACCAAGGTCACGACCATCGGTGTTGCCATGGGCGTCAACACCGGCCGCAGCGCCGGCGAGTGTGATCTCTGCAGCTGGTTGGTCGATAAAAAGGGCAAGCGGAACTTCCACATCAACTTCGGTCCGGCGGCCGGCGGCCAGATCGCCTACCTGGCGCCGAGCATCACGGGATACAACCGCAACCCGCTCGTCATCAACAACCTGGAGATCCACCTGGCGATCGACATGATCACCCAGTTCGGACTGGCAGGAGTCCTGCCCTACATTCCGGTTGCAACCCTGGACGGAAGTGGTCAAGCGGACATTGTCTGGAATGGTGTCGGTTCGGTCCTCGGCATCCGAGGCTACTGGCAGGCCGTCGCCCTCAAAGGCGCCACGCTCATGGAAGTGAGTAACATCATCAACGTCGGCCTGTAAGTATCAATTATCTAAAAAAAAGGGGTCCTTCCGGACCCCTTTTTTATGTACCCGTCGAGTCGATCTACAGCCCGACGTTGATGATGTTGGACGCGTCGGTGAACTTGCCGCCCTTGTTGAACGTCAATGCCTGCCAGTAGCTCCGGATGCCCAGTTCATTGCCGAAGCCGCTCCAGAGGATATCCGCCTCGCCGCTGGTTCCGAGGTAGACCACACCGGGATACGGAAGCAGCCCCTGGAGACCCAGAATCGAGGCGTTGTCGATGGCCAGGTAGATCTCCAGGCCGCTGAGCATCATGGGATTGCGGCGCAAGCCGAGGAGGCTCGGCACAAGCACACACGGCTGTCCCAGGGCGCTCGAGCCGAAGTTGACGTGGAAGTTCCGCTTGCCCTTCAGGTCGGATTTCCAGCTGCAGAGCTGGCACTCCTCGGCCGACCGGGCGGTGTTGAAGCTCCAGTTCGTATGCGGAAGCGGGGCCGGAAAGGGAAACTTCATCAGGCTGGTGACCACCATGGGGGCGGCCATGAGGTCCAGGGCGTAGACTGTGTCGTCGATGTCGCTGGCGATCCAGCCCTTCATGCCGGGTTGCTCCCAGGGCGCCGACCACAGGGCCCCGTAGCCGATGGGGAGGCCCTTGATCTGGATCGTGGTCACCTTCTTGTTCCGGATATCGCAGACCATCATGTTGTTGGCGCCCAGGACGTAGAGGTTGCCGTCCTCGGCAAAGGTGGCGTCGTACTGCGAGTCCATGGGAAGCGTCAACACGTTGGTCAGCGAGATGGTGCTGGGCGGAGTCGAGGCCAGGGGGTAGATGTCGATCTTCCGGTCGCTGGCGGCGAAACCCACACAGAGGAAGCCCGGGCCGTACGGGTTGGCAAAGGCATCCGACATGGGCGTGTCGGTGTTGGGGAAGAAGCCGTCCGCTCTGAACGTGGGCGGGCTCACACTGTAGTCCACCACGAAGCTGTTCCGGCTGTTGGCCGGGGGGTTGAGGCTGGTGGGCGGGGGGTTGCCGTCGACGCACCAGACGCCGAAGGCGCCGAGGTTGTCATAGTTCGGCGCCGGCTGGTACGGCGCTCCCATGAGGTTGTTGGTGGGATCGGCCACGGCCAGGGACTTGATCCAGACCCGCTGCACGGGGTCCAGCACCTCGATGCCGTTCGTGGTCCAGGCGCTCATGTAGATGAGGCCGGTGGGGCCGAACATGGCGCCCCGGGACTGCTGCACCGTGGACTGGGCGATGAGGGTGGTTGACTTGCCTGCATGGGAATCGAAGAGCACGATGTAGGTGCTCGATCCGAAGATGGCGGCATCGTACTGGGCGAAGGCCGGGATCGTGATGCAGGCAATCCACAGGCACAGGAACATAGCTACTCTCATGAAATCCTCCTCGTAAAGCATCCTTGTTTCACACTGTCCTGCGAGACGCCGGCCGCGGGGAGATGGAGACGCTTGACGGGGCTCGTTTCGTACCGGGGAACTACGAGAATCCGGATCAAGCCCTCGGCAATCCCTGCGGGCCGACAGGCAATGCCAACATAAACAACTCCGCAGGATTCGTCAAGTCAACATGAGAGCTGCTCACATCGAGACGGCCGAAAGGGGACGGAATCCGCAACGCAGAGCCCCCCCCCTTGTATTCTGGCCTGGCATACGGTTGAATGAGCCCCTGGTATGCGAGGTTTCCCGTTCAGATCAGGAGAGGTCAGACCATGAAAAAACCACTCGGTATCATTCTCCTTCTCATTGTCGCCACCTGCGTGTCGATCAGCACCGTGTCAATCCAGGCCCAGGGCGTGGATGCGGCTCCCGGAACCCTGCTCAAAAGATACTCCCTGCCGGTGAAATTCGTCGGCATGACCATGATCGGAGACGATCTCTGGGCCGTCAGCGGCAGCAGCCTCTACGAGTTCGATCTCACCAGCGGTTTGATCCTCAACACCGTCACCCACGGCTACGCGAGCCCCTACGGCCTGGGATACGACACCCGGCGCAAGGAGTTCGTCCTCACCGCCGCCGGCGCCGGCACCGTGGGGCGCGTGGACATGACCGGCAAGGTGACTACCATCTTCCCGAGTCCCACCAACCGCCCCATCGGCGTGGCCTACGATCCCAACCGGGACGCCTACTGGGTGGCGGACTGGAGCAACAACGTTCTGCACCTCATGGACGCGACCGCCGGCACCACCATCCAGCCCAGCTTCAGCCTCACCCCCTCCGGCTGCACCCGGTCCGCAGACGTGGGCTACAGCCCCTTCAACGACCTGCTCGTGATCATCGGCCGGGATAAGAACCAGGCCTTCCTCTACACGGCCGGAAATCCCCCGGTGTTCCGCCAGGCCGTGACCTTTTCCGTGAGTATTCCGGGCGGCGCCCGGGGCGCCCACTTCCACCCGCGCACCCAGACCCTGCTGACGGACAGTTTCTCCACCCCGTACGAGGCCTACATCTTCGACCTCGGCCTGCCGCGGGTGGACGCGGCCTCCACCGTGGCCGTGGGCAGTGCTCTGAAGATCACCTGGACGGCGGGATCCTCCCCGAGCCTCTTCTACCAGGCCGGGGCCTCCTTCACCGAGTGGGCCATTGGTATGCCGTTCGGCACGCGCTACTTCCCCATGGCCCTGGACGACCTGTTCTTCCTCTCCCTCGCGGTGCCGTCCATATTCAACAACTTCAACGGCATCCTGGACCCCTCGGGCACGGCCGTGGGCAGTGTCAACGTACCCAACGCCCCTGTCCTCGCCGGAATTTTCTTCTCGGTGGCCTTTGTCACGGCCAGTCCCACGGCCCCCAAGGGAATCCAGGATATTTCGGGGCCGTGGAAGATCACCATCACCAAGTAGGAACCATCGGAGTCGGGAGCGAGACCGCGAAATACGCCCTGACTCCGTACCTCAGACCTTCGGAGACCTTAGCTTCCGGCGGACGAACTTCTTCCAGGCCTTTTCCAGGGCGTCGACGTCCACGCCCCGGAACGCCGCCCGGGTCGCTGCGGACCGGGCCTTCTTGCCGGCCTCGGCCTTGGCCTTCTTCAGCTCCTTGGCCTTCTCCGGGTCAGGGTCCTTCGCGTCAGGATCTTTTGCGTCAGGATCCTCCGGATCAGGGGTCTTGTCCAGGCCCTCGGTGAGGCGGGCATACTCTTCCACCAGCACCCGGTAGTAGGTGGAGAGGATCTTGTCCCAGGCGGGATTTTTCTTCACCACCGAGCTGGTCCGGAGGAAATAGACCACGCTCCACCCCTGGGCGTAGCAGAGGCGGGCGTTGCGGTAATACTCGGACTTGGTCATCTTGAACAGGGTGCGCAGCGAGACCTGTTTCTTGGTGCGCACGGCCTGGAGAATGACCTTGTACCGCCACGGGTGGGCCCGCACCGTCTTCACCTCTACATCCTTGCCGCCGGGAATGACGGCGCCCGAGAAGTAGTCGGCGTTGCCCTCGTTGAACCAGATGTGGGGAGCGAGCTCGCCTGCGGAGTGGTAGACGTACTGGTGAAACGCCTCGTGATAGAGGACGATGAAGGTGTCCTTGTTGCCCAGCTTGCTCCCGTATTCGCCCTTCTTGTTGTCGTAGAGGACGAGCTCCTCGGACCTGTGGTTCCAGTATCCGGCGCTCATGGCCGGGCCGCCGTAGTGGATGTACTCCTCCCGGTTCTTGCATACGCGCACCGTCGAAATTGCCGTGACGGGTTTCGGGGGTGGATAGAGCTTCCGGAAGTAGGCGTGCATCACTTCCAGGTTTCGATCCAGCTTCTTGAGGAGCTTGGCGTCGGTGGAGTGGTGGATGATGATATAGTTCTCGGTGTCGATGGCCTTCCAGCCCGGAACCATGGCGGACCGGATCTTACGCCGGTAGTCGATGCCCCGCAGCGTGGAGCCCTCGTACGGGTCCTTTTTCACCGCGGTCTGTTTCGACTTCATCTTCCCATCGAGGAACCGGATGGAGTAGCCGAGGGTGCGGAAGGTCTTCCTGTAGTTCTTGAAGTTGTTCTTGGAGCTGAAGCCGAGGAATCCCGCATAGACACCCTGGTTGTTGAAGAAGACGGCCATGCCCTCCACGGGCTCTCTGGCGTAGGGCGTTCCGGTCTTGGTGGTGAGATGAAATTCCTGCACGGTCCGACCCGCAATGGTGGACTTCTTCAGTTTTTTCTCGGTGATCTCGAACTGAAAGGAATAGCGCTTCAGGAAGTCCGCTGGAGAGGTGGGTTGCGGTCTGAAGGGTTTTGGATCCGGATCTGCAGTATCGGAAGACACGTCCTTGGTCTCGGCCTTCACGTCGCCCAGGAGGACGTAGCGGTAGGAAGGCCGGAACTTGGGCATGCGTCCCCGCTTGGATTCCTTCTTCCGCCCTTTCTTGACGAACTTGCCCAGGATGAGCTTCTCGCCGGGCTGGTTGGGAATCTGCTGGAAACTCCTGGGCAGGGTCCAGGCCGTGATCCCCCGCTTGGAATCGAAGATCTTGTAGGGTGGACGGGCGGTCGTCTGTCCCGAGACCGGGATTCCCGCCAGGAAGACCGTGAGAATCAGAATCCCTGGCCCGAGGCGACGATGATGTCCGACCACGATATACCTCCGGAAATGTGGGGTCAGCCAGGTTCCTTCCGCCCCGGCGACCCGCAAGTGAACACTACGATTATAATGCATAAATGACCTACCTGGCCCGGGAAACGCGGTTTTTCCGGTGGCGCGTGGCCCGTCCGGAGGGTAAGATTCTCCGCCCAATGGAAACGCACGATTCCCGATACCGGCCCGAGGACCTCCTCACCCTAGGCTACCTCTTCCTCGTGATCCTCGGCATCGTCCTGCTGGGAGGCCATCTCGAGAATCGGATCTCCTGCCTCCTGGCTCACCTGATCCCGCTGCTCCTGATCCTGCTCGTGGTACCCCTGGGCCGCCGGTGCCCCTGGGCTCCGGTCCGATTCCTGGCCGCCATCTACCCCATCTTTCTGTTCACGGTCTTCTACACCTATGCCAACCTGGTGAACACCATCGTGTTCCGGGATTCCTTCGACGACTTCTTCATCAACCTGGATCAGAGGATTTTCGGCGTCCAGCCCTGCTTCTGGCTCGCCCAAACCCTAGGCACTCCACTGGTCCACGAGGGCATTCACGCCTGTTACTTCAGCTACTACGTCACGATTCCCTTCGTCCCCCTGTGGCTCTACTTCCGCGCACCTGACCGGGCCGAGTTCCACCGCTGCCTCTTCACCATCTGCCTCACTTTCTACGCCTCGTACCTCGCCTTCATCATTCTGCCCGTCCACGGCCCGAACCTGCTCCGCGGCGACGACTTCACGGGCGGCGTGGTGTTCGTCCCCATCATGGACTTCATCTACGCCTGCGCCGAGACGGGGGGCGGCGCCTTCCCCAGCTCCCACGTGGCCGTGGCGCTGGTGTGCCTGCTCTTCTGCCTGCGGCACTCCAAGCGCCTCTTCCTGGCCTGGTTCTTCCCGGTCCTCGGCCTCACCTTCGCCACGGTCTACTGCCGCTACCACTACGCCGTGGACTCCATGGCCGGCCTCCTCTGGGGATGCTTCTTCTTCTACGCCGGCCTCCGCATCCACGCCCGGGCAACCGGCGCCGGAAAAACGACTTGAGGCCGCAGCCCAGAGGGAAATAATTTCTCTGCATCAACCGGCTTTTCTCCCCATCCATTCCCCGGCCCGAACCGATCCTTGAAATACATGCTCTCAAGGACAGTGCCGGCGGAAAGGGAGGGGAAAGTGCAGGGGAATCTTCGGGAAACGCCCATCCGCCTCCGGAGCCCCTGCGGAGTCCTCCACGCGGTGCTCTACCAGGACATGGACGCGTCGTGCCGACGCGGCCTCCTCGTATGCAATCCCTTTGCCGCGGAGAGTATCTTCGCCCGCCGGAGCCTCGTGTCCCTGGCCCGGGCGGTCGCCCGTCAAGGCGTGGCCGTGCTCCGGTTCGACTACGTGGGGACCGGAGACAGCGAGGGGGCATTCGAGGCGGCGGGCATCGAATCCAGGCTCAAGGACCTGGAGACCGCCTGGCGTTACCTGAAGGGGCTCCCGGGCCTGGAGCACGCCGGTGTGTTCGGCCTCCGCCTCGGCGGCACCCTGGCCGCCCTGGCCGCGGCCCGGGGCCGGATCCGGCCCGACTGGGTTGTCCTGGCGGATCCCGTGAGTGACCTGAAGGCCTGTCTCAACCAGGCGCTCCGGACCAACGTGGCCTCCCAGACCACCTCGTACCGGAAGGTTCTTCGGAACCGTCAAGCCCTCGTGAGCGCCATCCAGGAGGGGGAAGCCGTGGCCGTGGTGGGCGGATTCCCCCTGGGCAAGGTGTTCTACGAGGAGGCCTCCGCCCTGGATCCCGCCGGGGAGATGAAGGCGACCGCGGCCGTGGTTGTCACGGCCACGGTGCCCGAAGGGGCCGATCCGCCCCCGGAGGCGGCGCGGCTTCTCCAGGCCTACGAGGCCGCCGGCACACCGGCCGCCTATGTGGCCACACCGGGGCAGAAGATCTGGGAGCTGCCCCGGAACTACTTCGACCCCCCCGAGACCCTGATCCGAGCGGTGCTGGATCATCTCGACGGGCCGCCGGCCCGCCACACTGTGCCGGAGCCGGAACCGGGCGGCACCGGAAAGCTGGATGCGTCGGACACGGCGTTTGCCCGGAGCGAGGTGCCCATGCAGGTCAACCCGCCGTCCGGCCATCGTCTCTCGGGCATCCTCCACCACCCCGCCGGCGGCCCCTCCCGATCCGAGGGTGTGATGCTGGTGGAGCTGGGCGTGGGCGCCCGCATGGGCATGCACCGGTTCAACGTCCGCCTCGCGCGGCGCCTGGCCCGCATGGGGTACGCGGTCACGCGCGTGGATCCGACCGGCGTGGGAGACAGTGAGGGGCGACTCGGTCCCATGCCCAGACTCCACTACTACGACGCCATCGAGTCCGGCCTCTTCACCCCGGATCTGAAGGCCATCCTGCAAGCCGGCATCCAGGAGACCGGCATCGAGACGTGGCACGTATATGGCCACTGCGGAGGCGCCATGGCCATCGTTCAGGCGCTCCACTCCGAGGACGCGGTCAAGGGACTGGTGCTCACGGACATGCCGTTCATACCGTCGCTGTCCCCGGCCAGCCAGACCCAGACCAAGGTGGTGCAGGCACGGAGCTGGCTCCGGGCCCTCACCTTCAGGAGCAACTACCGCTACCTCCTCGGCCGGCTCCTCGTCCACCTCAGGGAGAAGCTGAAGGGGGAGGGGGAGGGGCCCTCCTCGCCCTCGGGGGACACCGGCTCCAGGGTCAAGACCGACCGGAACGGATTCAATACCGCTCTGGTGGCGGGATTCCGCACCCTCATCCGGCGGCGCAGGGAGATCTTTCTGGTCTTCAGCTCCGGGGACCGGGCCATCCAGGAGTTCCTCGGCTCGGAAGAGACCCTCACCGGACTATCCGATCTGACCCGGAGGCCCTACAAGATCCACACGGTCATGAACGCCAACCACACCTTTTTCCTCCAGGAGTCCCAGGAGGCCTTCATGTCCGTGTTGCTGGATTGGTTCGAGACCGAGTCGGCCCGCACGCCGGGAGAGAGTATCCCGACTGGCAGGTGATCGTCACCGTCGCTGTTTTTGGGGACGTTCACCGGGGAGGGATGTGTCGAGGCGAAAGGGTTCTGCCAATTCCCCCGTAACCGCGCTGGAAATGGGCCGGCCTTATTTCAAATATCGAACAATCTTCACGAGTCCGCTCCCATCTCCGCTCGCCAGGTATTTCCCATCCGGAGAGAAGGCGACTCTGTTGACTTGACTTCCGTGCGAATACGATGTAGCCGGCCTGATGTCCTTGCCCACTGAACAAAGCTGTACTGTCTTATCCGATGACCCGCTCGCCAGGAATCTCCCATCCGGGGAAAAAGCAATCGTTTCGACATAATGTTCATGGGTGTAATAGGCCGCTTCTCTGAAAGAATCCTCCGCGGACATGATCTGTACGGTTTTATCCCAGGAGCCGCTTGCCAGGTACCGGCTGTCGGGGGAAAACGAAACAGAACTCACACAACCTGTATGAGAGTAAGAGTGAGTTTCTTTGAAATTGTCATTCACGGACAAAATCCTGACGGTTCCATCGGCCTTTCAGGTCCCTCCGGCAACAATGAGATACCTGCCGTTGGAAGAGAATGTCAGGGCCTTGACCGGACGGCCCAGGGAATATGACACGGCCGGGTCAAATCCGTCAGCTACTGAAATTACGCGCACTCCTCCACCACGGGACCCGCATGCGAGGTATTCTCCGCCCGGGCTGAAACAAAGTGACCCCACGGTCCAGTCGAGTGCTACGTCTGTTATCTTGTTGAAGTCTTTTGTAACCGAGAAGATCTGGACGACTCCCTGGGCAAGTCCGGCTGCAAGGTAGTGAGAATCCGGAGAAAATGCCAGTGCCCAGACATTCATCTCCACAGGGATTTCTTTGACCTTTTGAATGCCTTCCAGGAGGGAATGAATCTGGATCTTCTTGTCCCACCCTCCACTTGCCAGGTACCTTGCATCCGGCGAAAATCCGAGCGTCCATATCTTGTCTTCATGGGAATAGGATCTGATTTCCTTGAATCCGTCATTTGCGTTCAAGATCTTCACAGTGCGATGGCTACCGCTGGCCAGATATTTTCCATCGGGTGAAAATTCCAGAGCAACGACTTCCCCGCGGTCGTGAGAATACGACTGGACCCTCTTCCACAGGAGGGATTCGTGCCTGTTTCCCCAGCAGCTACCACTTTTCGATGAACTGCATCCACCAATGAGGATGACTACAAGCAGCGTTGAAATATCAAAAGAAGTGATACGTCCAGGAATCAAGTGTATCGCGGTTGCCATTCCGACTCTCCAGGTCCGGATTGTACTCCCCCTCGCAAAGAACGCAACAGATCGCCCGTGAGAAGGAAAGAATCGCCCCTGACTCACCGCCCACCCATCCCGCTCGTTGGCCGTCCAAGTTCTAAAGGGTCGGTCATGATTTGTAGCCGTTGCGTCCATGGACCGGATCCATGAGGAACGCATGAAGAGGGGCGAGACCTGAGAGACCCTTTCGTGGGTACTCCGACACTTACATGCTGACCGTTTCCGCCTTGTAGATTTCACTCCTGACGATGAATACCTGAAATTCAAAGTGTTTGATGCATGCGTTGCGGGCGCTCCTCCGGGGGAAGTCGAGAATCCGGAGGCGAAATCTCCGGCTCCTGCGACGGGCAAACATTTAAATATTCAAATATTATATAGTTTAATGTTTGACGGGTCGATTCCGTACGGTATGGTGTGCGCATCGATGAGGTATCCGCCATCTCGGCAATGGCCTGATAGGTATGACTCACTATGAGAGATCAATACCACAGATCTTTGCGTCTAACGGTAGTGGGCACATACAACCTTGCCGGGATGCTCAAGGATTTTGAATTGAGACAACTCTGTTCTTTCAAGTAATGACGTTTTTTCATCCACAGAAAGGAATACTATTCCAATGTCAGCACTGAAATCCATCCTACTGCTGTGTGCCTTCACGGCCGCTCTCGCCCTGCCGGGCCCGGCCCAGATTTACGATGTGGCAGGCAACCTTCTGACCCCGGCCACGGGCAACGACGACCCGCCCGGGACCAAGCTCAAGGAGATCACCCCTGCCGTCAATCCCAACGGCCTGACCATGATCGGAGATCAGCTCTTCGGTATCTCCGGGACCAATCTCTACGAGTTCGATACGATGACGGGCGCCATCAAGACCACGCATATCTTGTCACTGGGGTATCCATTTAACCGGACCGGTGGTAAGCTGAGTCGATGGATCACCC
>CAZAKZ010000163.1:0-9452 GCA_964485695.1 uncultured Planctomycetota bacterium
CGCTCCAGCTGCATGGCATCGGGACGTACCTGGAGGAGGAGGTTCGCCTCCACGGGCTTCGATCCGCTCCTTTCGCCGGCATCGAGCACCTTCTTCAGGTGGTCCTCGGTGGTGGTGATGTGCAGCATGCCCCCGTGCACGGCATAGAAGAGACGGAAGTGGAGGGTGCGCATTACCGACATCTTGAGCACCCGGATGGTATGGCCCTCGTGTTCGAACCCGTACGAGCTGAGATCCATGTCGACATCCCCCTTCAAATCGAGGACCGCCAGGATGCGGTCCAGCTTCTCGAGGAATGCCTCGGCCTCTTTCTCCTCCCGCACCCCCACGGACACCCGGAGGGGATGAAAGAGGGAAAATGCCAGGAATATGTACGCTGCCATCTCGGGATTCCGCCTCCCGAAGTCCGGCAGGATCTCACGCAACAGGAAGCCGGCGTCGAAGTCCACCAGCGGACGGATGTCCATTGCGTGGATTTCGAGGGAGTCCCCGAGTATGGAGAGGAAGTCGATGGTCTCGAGGCCGAGCTCTTTCTGGAGCCCTTCGTTGAGCTCGTCCTGCATCTCCCTGAGGAAGGGCAGCTTCTCCAGGGGCGGTGCATCCCGGCCCACCTTCAGGCCCAGGGAGACAATCTCGTCCTGGAGAGGATGGGTCGCCAGGGCAACGGCCTTGCCGCCGAACACCGTCTGGAGCATGTCGTAGACGGAGTTCTGGATCAGCGGTAGAATGCACACCTCGATGCGCCGTGTCTTGTCCGACCTGATCCTGAGGCCGATGGGATCGAAGTAGGTGCGCCAGTACCGCTCGTACTGGGCCACGAATTCTTGATACGCCTTGGCTTCCTGGTCGGAGACCGCTTTCACCTCGTTCTCCAGGTTGGGGCGGAAGAAACCCAGCCGGCCGTAGGTCCGGCTCAGCGCGGAGAAGGTGCTGGCCACGAGGTCGAGGTCCCGGAAGCCGGACGATTTGCCGGGGTGGTACTTCCCCTCGATGAGGTCCAGCACCTCCCGGGGCGTTTCGGGTTCGACTTCCTTGAGGTCCATGTAAAGCGCCTTCAACTCCGCAATGATTTTTCGAGCTGCCCCCTGCCTCCTCTCGACACCAGCACGATTGGTACCGGGAAAAGAATTCCAGAGGCTGTTTTCGACTCTGATCCGGTACCAGTCCCAGCTGGAAAGGTCCAGGGATTCGTCCATGTCCTTCACCAGGTTCCAGGCGCGGCCTTCCAGGAAGACCTCGATACGCTTTTTCTGGTCTGCGGTCAGTGCAGTCCGGTCGAAGTCGCGGAACACCTCTTCCACGCTTTTGGGCAGCCTGCCGTGGAGCTGGTAGAACAGGATGACGTACCGCTCTAGGGCGGCGATGCGCATCGCTTCCGCCATCCTGCGCGCCTCCTTGATGCGAAGCTCGGGGCCCACCAGGTGCCGGATGAAGGCATCCGAGAGGTAGAGGAAACCGTCCTCGGCCCCTTTCTCCGCGGGGTAGATGGATCGCATGTACCGGAAGTCGTGCTGATCGTGGAGGGAGGGGCACTCCCCCTGGTGGGTGGCAATCACCCGCTCCAGGGCTCTTCTCGAGGTGGAGATCACGACCCGGTCTTCGGCCAGGTGAACGAGCCAGGCGTTCACGGTACGGTCCGGGGTGACAAGGCCGTGAACCGTGAGGCCTCGAATCGTCTCCTCCCGCGTCTCGGCGCCGTGGGTCACCTCGAAGTACTTCCGGTAGAGCCCGATGCTCATCTTGAATACGGTGGGGCTCTTCAGCTTGTAAATCAGGGTGACGTCCGCGCCTTCCCGGAGGAAGGGATCGGATCCGACCACCGCCATCTCGTCGATGACGGCGTCGTAGAATTTCCGGGCCTTCTTCGTGACGCGAAGCGCGAGCTGCGTCAGCACCTTTTCTTTCACGTGGAAGTCCACCGAGGTGGGGGCGTACCGCCTGAGCACCAGGCCGCCCACCTCGTCCAGGTAGTCGGCGAAGTCGAGGCAGGCTGCCATAGACCGGAAGGTGGCGTAGTAGAAGTCGTGCGGTACGATCTTCGCGAGGCCGGAGGCCTTCCACTGCCGCCCTTCGAGCATCTTCTCGAAGGGATGGGAAGGAGGCGACGGCGGCTTCAGGGTGGAGACATCCACGGCCCCCCGGCCCGGCCGGAGCGCGATGAGGCGGTCCAGCTGAAGCGACTCCCGGATGGCGAGACCGCCCGAGAGGAGGGAATAGACATCCACCTCGGTGCGGGTGTCCGTGAACCGGAATCTCTGGCGGCCAGGCGGGGGCCTGTATCCCTCGGGGGTGATCCCGAAGCCTCTGCGCAGGATTTCGAGGGCGTGGGTGGTGTACTTCAGGTGGTCCCCGCCCAACTTCCGGATTGTATCCAGCTGCCGGGCCAGTTCCCTTGCCCTGGAAGTGAAGTCTTCCTGCGCAGGCAGGAGGAATGCGGCCATTGCGAGGTACACGGGGATGAGCAGGGCTGTTCTATTCATCGGCGGTTTCCTGATCGGAGACCTTGCAGAAGGGATAACAGGGTACGTGTTAGCGGGGCAACACCATCCGGACTTTCTTCCGGGATCCCGGAAGCGGTCTTGAATCGTGTCCATCCGGGCAGAATACCCGGATCCCAGTCAGGCATCAATGATTTCGCAGGTCTATCCAGGGAAGGTAGGCAGGATTATCACGGCAGGACAGCGGCGCCGGCGAAGGGTGCCTGCTGAAATGTGGCGAGATCCAGGGAAGGGATCCGGTTCTTCCGTCACGGGCACCCTTCGGACTGACGGAGGTAGTTCTTCTCCCACCGCCACGTCTTGTCACTCATGGCCAGGTATTGATTTTCCATCCAGAACGCCCAGTCGTCGCTTCTCGGAAAGGCGCCGGACGAATTCTCGATGAAATCCCTGGCATTGGCTGTCCCGTTCCGGCCGGGTTCCGGTCCGGAAAGGACCCGGATCATATCCGGTCCGCATCGGTCGATGTGCAAGGAGAGAAATCTAAACGACTCGACGATGGCGAAGTAGCCCCAGCCCCACCTCCTCCGCGACAGCAATCCGCCGACCTCTCCGCATCCGGTACAATGAAAGTGGAAGTCCTGTTTCACGGCGTCCCTCCTGATCGGCTTGTTTGAGCCCTGGGTGTTACCCGGCCGTGTAGGTGTCTTCATGGTTATTGCCGCTTCTTGAGGAAGTAGTCGAGAACCCCGACGGTCTTCCGGACGTTCTGGACCAGTTTCTCGGGTACGTTGTTGGCTTTGGCGCGGGCGAGAAACGCCTGGTAGCGTTTCCTCGCCTTCTCAAGCAGCTTCACGTTTCCGTACGAGCCGCGATCGGAAGAGACGCTGAGAGCGGCCCATCGCTGCAGGGCGTAGACGCCGGGGGTGGGGTCGGTCTCCGGCAAGAACCGGATCGCTTTCTCGTAGCTCTCGATGGCCCCGTTGGGGTCGTCCAGGGCCTCGGAGAAGTGTCCCTTGAAGAAATGCACCTCCCAGTTCTTCTTGTGCTGCTTTGCGAGGCGACCGAGACGGGCCACGGCTTTTTTTGCGTTTCCGCTGCGCCCGTCTACCCGGGCCGCCAGGATCTGGTGTCGGAGGTAGATCGCGGATTTCTTCTGACCCTTCAATTTCGGGAGCACCTTCTCGAGGTCCTTCCTGGCTCCGCGCACGTCTCCCTGCTGCAGCTTCGCCTCGGCCCTGCGCACGGCCACCTGCGGCCGGCCGGACTGCATCTGGTCGGCGAACGCCAGGCGCTCGAGCGCTTTCTCCGGCTTGCCGGCACCCAGGTGGATCAACGCATGGAGATAGGCGGCGTTGAAACGCTCCTTCCGGGGCCTGGACGCGTCTTGCTGCAGCTTCGTCAGGGCCGCAGAGACGTCTTCCCCCTTCCGGTGCTTTACCCAGATCTCAGAAAAAGTCCCGGGAGCAACACCGACCTGGGCCGGAGTCCAGGCGGCCGTGACCGCCATCACCAGGACTGGAAGAATGAAACGCTGCATGGATTTTCCTCCAGGAAGAAACGGGCGGAGGACGTCAGGAGACGCCCCCCGCCCGTCGATTCCGGTCAGACCAGAAACTCACCTTCATCCACATTCACGAGGGTGAGCGCGCTGACCACCTCGAAGCCTGTTTGGGTCGCGGCGCGGGCAACGGGGCACATGTGGCAGTTGCACCGCACTGCGGGACCGTCATCCTCTCCCGGCGTTGCGCTGAGCGGCAGGGCGACGAGGCACAGAAATACGACGAAAATTGACAAGAGCTTCATAGTCCGCCTCCGTTGAATCGAATCAGAAGAAACCGATCGTGCTTCGGCCCACTGGACCTCTCCCGGGAGGAAAATCCTCAAAAATAATCAATTCCTTTGGGGCGTTCCTGGTTATGTTGGGTCTATCAGGAGAAATGTGACCCACAGGCCCCCGAACGGAGACCTCTTGAACGAAGCGACGGTGAAGCTGCTCCTCAACCGCATTGCCGGCGGGGACGCGGAGGCCGTGAAGGAACTCTTCCGGTGCACGCAGAGGCCCCTCCTGCGCCTGTTCTACCGGTTGAGCCGTTGCCCCGACGTGTCGGAAGACCTGCTCCAGGGCACATTTCTCCGGCTGTGGTCCTACCGCGGCACCTACCAGGGGCAGAGCGCACGGAGCTACATCTACCGGGTCGCATACAACGAATGGCGGAGCAGCCATACCCGTGAGAAGCGACTGGCCGCCGTGAAGGACGAATACGCGTATCGTCTCGACCCGAAGGAGGTGCCCACCCCGGAATCGAATCTGGAATCCAGTGAAATGCTCCATCGCGTCCGCATGGCGGTGGCGTCCTTGCCCGAGCCGCAGCGCGAGGCTTTCCTCCTCCACAGAGTCGAGGGCCTCAGCTGTCGCGAGATCTCGATCACCCTGGGAACGTCCAGGAAGACCATAGAATCCCGCCTGCGTCTGGCCATTCAGAAGTTGACCAGCAAGCTTGGAGTGAAGGGAAGTCCCGGATGAGTTGCGACGAATTCGAACTGAAGATGGCGGATTACGTCACGCGCCGCCTCGATCCGGAGGAAATGGCAGACGTGGAAACACACCTCGATCAATGCTCCGGATGCCGCAGCTACCGGGATCGCATCCACGGTCTGTATGCCCTGGACCTGGATGAAACGGTCGTCCTCGGGGACCCGCGGTACCCGGACCTCCCGGGAAGCCGGCCGAGACGGACCCGGTACTGGTGGGCGGCGGCCGTGGCTGCCGCCGCTGCGGCCGTCGTCCTCTATGCCCTGCTGGGGCACGGGGGCGGTTCCGGCGAGGATTCCGGGGAAGTCCGGGTCGCACTGGCGCCCATCCAGCTGGAGATCCCCGTGGTCCCGGAGCACTACCCCGGACCGGGATGGATCGAGGACCGGACCGAAGCGGCGCGCCTCGCCTCGTATTCGGGCAAGACGCTGCTCACGACCTACAGCTATGGACCGTGCCCGCATTGCAAGAGGATGAAAAAGCGGTTCGATTCGCAGCGAGGTATCGAGCTGGTGAAGGATTTCATTGCCCACAGGGTGACCTTCGTGGCCACGCCGCCCGACGACCTCAAGCAACACAAGACCGAGATTCCATTGCGATTCAGGATGCCGGCCGTGGTCTTCTCCACGAAGGAGAAATCGAGCCGCCCGCTCTTTTCCCTCCCCAGTCTCGACAGGCTCGGTGAACACATCGAGAACTGGTCCCGGGAGCGAAAAGACTCGAAGAAACCCCTGAACAGCGGGCAGTTCGAGCGTTGCCTGGAGATCCTGCGCGACATCCCTTCCCGCCTCGAGTCGTTCGACTACGAACTACTCCTGGCCGCCCTCGAGGAGATCATCTCCCTGGAGAAGGACCACCGCAGCCGCTTCGTCCAGGACGCGAAGGCGCTCAGGTCGGCGCTGGAAAAGGCGCTTCGCGTCCAGATCAAGGAAATCAGCCTGGCCGTGGCCGCGGGCGGCCGCCAGAAGATCGAAGGCCTGGCCCGCGCCCGGTTCCTGCGGCAGAAGCTCGGGGAGAGCGCCCTCGGCCGTGAGTTGGACCGACAGGTGCCGAATTAATGCCGTCTCGCTGCCCTGTCGGGCGGCGGCCCGATCTTCCCTTTCCCTTGCATTCCGGGTAGAGTGATCTCCTGTCAAGAACATGGAGATCCCTCACCATGAACCGCGCCGCCCTCATCATCCTGATCGCGTTTCTGGCTGCGGATTCGGTCACGGCGCAGCGATCCGGAAAGCCCGTGGTCAAGGGAAAGACGGGGAAGCTCCTCGACCGCTACCTCGGCGCGCTGGATCCCGGCATCGGCGGATTCTTCGGCTCGGCGTTCGTGGCCCGGGGAAAAAAGGTCTTTCTCGACAAGGGCTACGGCATGGCCGACGTGGCAAAGAAGCGCCAGATGCCGGTGAACGCGCTCTGGGATTGGGCATCGGTGTCGAAGCAGTTCACCGCGGCCGCGATCCTGAAGCTCGAGATGCAGAGCAAGGTCTCTCTCGACGACTCGATCCGCAAGTTCTACAAGCGCGCCCCAAAGGCCATGGTGCCGATCACGATCCGACACCTGCTCAACCACACGTCGGGCATCGATCAGTCCCAGCGGCCCCAGGGCGTCGATTTCCGGAAGCGGAAGGCGATGCTCGAATGGTTCCTGAAGCGGCCCGTGGCGGCGGAGCCCGGAACCAGGTGGGAATACAGCAACCTCGCCTACTTCGTCCTTGCGGCCCTCATCGAGAAGAGGAGCGGGCTGAAGTTCGAGCGCTTCTGCATCAAGCACCTGTTTAGGCCGGCGGGCATGAAGGAGGCCTGCTTCATCGGCAGCCCCGGCCTCGACCTCGACCGTGTGCCCCGGGAGGACCGGGGCAAGGGGAAGCACTTCGCCTACGGTTACGACCTCTCGTGGGGGTATCGCGGATCGGGCGGGACCATCGCCACGCCGCGCGAGATGTGGCTGTGGGACAGGGCGCTCCGGGGCACGAAGATCCTGAACAAGGCCGCCAAGGCCGAATACTACCGGGTGGGGCTGAAAGAGTATGCGCTGGGCTGGTACGTGAAGTCCGGCCACGGCGATACGTGCTGGGAGCACAGCGGGGCCGTGGGAAAGACAGTGACCTACTACGTGCGCCTGAAGCGATCCGCCATCGTGGTGGCTCTCGCCTACAGCTACCGGCCGAAGCTGCACCCGAAGATCGTCGCCGACGAGATGGTGAACATCCTCCGGAAGGGCAAACCCTCCCGGTGGCCGGATGGAGCACGGTGAATATGAAGGAAGACGAAACCACGCGGATCGACCCGTGCCCGGCCTGCAGCGGGAAGGTCACGGTCAGTGACGTGCGGTGTCCGGAATGTGGCGTGGCGCTGATCCCACCCGATCTCCCGCCCGTGCCCACCGGCCGTGCGGTCGACGCCGAACCGGATGCGGTGCTGTATCGCCAGGGGGAGGACATGGCCGTCGATCCGATCAAGGCCCTGGACGACACGGGAACCCTCCCCAGAAAAGACGTCGAGTTCATGGACCTCACCACGGTCCATTCCGGATCCTGGTCCGAGGTGCTGGCCGCCAAGGCGTCCCTCGGCGCCCGGGGCTTCGAGACCTACATCCAGGACGAGGCCACGAAGATCATTGATCCGTTCATCACGGGCGGGTCCGCCCTCATCTACACCTTGAAAGCGCCCGTGGACACGGCAGACGAAATCCGCTGGTTGCTCGAGGAAGATCGCGCGCGTCTGGCCGAACCCGAGGTCCCGGCCTCTCCGGAAGAGCGAGAGCGGATGAAGGCCGAAGCCCTCGGCCAGCGCATCATCCTGGCCGCCATCTTCCTGTTCACCGGGCCCATCGGGTTCGTCATGGGACTCTACTACATCAACAATCTCCTGATCCTGAAGCAGCGGCCGTCCGACTGGGGGTGGGTCGTGTTCTGGTTCCTCGTGTGCGCCCTGGAGACCCTCGGCATGGTCTGGTTGTTGGCCGACATCCTGGTGCGATGAGGGGATGGAGTGAAGGAGCGCCAGCGGGCCAGCTGAAAGCCCCGTTTTGCTCGAATTTTTGAGCATTCACCGCTTTTCAAGAGGTCAGATGCTCACGGATATGAGTATTCACCCCTTTTCAACCGGTGCGAGACGCGAACCTGGTATCATGGTTCCAGGTACCCCGTAACCCCTTCGAGGAGATTACCATGAAACGGATCAACTCGGTTGTGACACTCGTGTTTCTTCTGGCCACCGGGATGTATGCCCAGGAGGTGGGGCTCGCAAAATCCACCCTCGGCAGGCTCCCGATCCACTTCATCCAGAATGAAGGTGTGTTTCCGGATGCGGTGAAGTTCTACGTCCAGGGCGCGGACAAGACCTTGTTCTTCACCCGGGACGGGATCATGTTCCGGCTGAAGGGGGAAGACCGCACCTGGGGGGTGAAGCTCGATTTCATCGGGGCGAATCCGGATGTCCTGCCCAAAGGCGAGGACCGGCAGCAGGCCGTGATCAGCTACTTCAAGGGGCCGGAGAAGGACTGGAAGACCGGGCTGCCGACCTTCGCCAGGGTGGTCTACGAGAACCTGTGGCCGGGCATCGACCTGGTCTACCAGGCAACGGGGAACCGGCTGAAGTACGAGTTCAGGATCGATCCAGGAGTCGATCCCGGAATAATCCGGCTGCGCTACCGGGGGGCGGCCGGGGTCGGGATCGAGAAGTCCGGAGCCATCCGGGCGGAGACCCCGGAGGGGAGTATCGAGGATGCTCCGCCCGAGGCGTACCAGGAGGTCGAAGGCGAACGGGTGGGCGTGGCCGCGGCCTACGCCCTGGACCCGGACGATCCTGCCAGCTTCGGTTTTTCCGTGGGCGCCTACGACCGCACGCGGCCCCTGGTCATCGACCCGACCTTGCTTGTTTACTGCGGCTACATCGGCGGGAGCAGGACCGACCGGGCCTACGGTATCGCCGTGGACGCGGCCGGCAACGCCTACGTGACCGGGTGGACGAGTTCCAGCCAGCAGACCTTTCCGGTGAAGGTGGGTCCCAACCCGACCTTCAACAGCATCCAGGACGTGTTCGTGGCCAAGGTGAATCCGCAGGGCACCGGCCTGGTCTACTGCGGCTACATCGCCGGAAGCTCCACCGATAACGCCTACGGTATCGCCGTGGACGCGGCCGGCAACGCCTACGTGACGGGCTTCACGCGGTCCGACCAGCAGTCGTTTCCGGTGAAGGTGGGGCCCGGTCTGGTCCACAAGGGCAGCTACGACGCGTTCGTGGCCAAGGTAAACCCGCAGGGCACCGGGCTGGTCTACTGCGGCTACATCGCCGGAAGCTCCACCGATAACGCCTACGGTATCGCCGTGGACGCGGCCGGCAGCGCATACGTGGCGGGCGCCACGTTTTCCAGCCAGCAGTCGTTTCCGGTCACGGTGGGGCCGGTATTGACCCATACCCGCAAGGCCGACGGCTTCGTGGCCAAGGTGAATCCGCAGGGGACCGGATTCGTCTACTGCGGC
>CAZAKZ010000163.1:9552-11223 GCA_964485695.1 uncultured Planctomycetota bacterium
GACGGCTTCGTGGCCAAGGTGAATCCGCAGGGGACCGGATTCGTCTACTGCGGCTTTCTCGGGGGAAGCGGGGCCGACTACTGCGAGGGCATCGCCGCGGACGCCTCGGGCCACGCCTACGTGACAGGCAGGACGCCGTCCGACGAGCAGACGTTTCCGGTCAAGGTCGGGCCAGACCTGACCCACAACGGCGGCAACGACGTGTTCGTGGCCAAGGTGAATCCACAGGGGACCGGATTCGTCTACTGCGGCTACATCGGCGGGAGCGGCAACGATTCCGGGTACGGCATTGCCGTGGACGCGGCCGGAAACGCGCACGTGGCCGGATTGGCGGCGTCCAGCCACCAGACGTTTCCGGTCATGGGGGGGCCGGACCTGACCCACAACGGCGGCGATGACGCTTTTGTGGCCAGGGTGAATCCGCAGGGGACCGGCCTCGATTCCTGCGGCTATATCGGCGGGAGTTCGCACGAGTCCGCGTACGGTATCGCCGTGGATGCGGCGGGCAGCGCGTACGTGGCGGGGCGGACGCCGTCCAGCCACCAGACCTTCCCGGTTACCGTGGGTCCGGACCTGACCCACAACGGCGGGAACGACGTGTTCGTGGCGAGGATCTCGGTCACGGTTCTCACAGGCGGCGGCGCGCCGCGGCCGGGGGGGCGAGTGGACCTGGCGCTCACGGCCTCGGGCGACGCGGGGCTTTCGTACCAGACGGGCTCCTCCCTGGGCACCGGCCCGATCCCCATCGATGCCCGGAGGCTCAACCTCGGCCTGGACGACCTGCTCCGGGTCTCCGTCACCGGCCTCTGGCCCACGATCTTCTCGGGCTATCCAGGCGTCCTGGACGGCCAGGGCCAGGCCCGAGCTGCCATCCACATCCCGAACCTGGCAGGCCTCATCGGCATCCGCATCCACACCGCCTTCGTGACCCTGGACCCGCAGGCACCGTCGGGCGTCCGGTCCATCTCGAACACGTTCTCTTTCACGGTGACGAAGTAGCTCCTCACCGGATGGTTATGCACTCCGCGTTGGAGAATGTCCGGATACCGCCGGGGGCAGCGGGATCCAGGACCGCGAAGGCCGCGAACACGTTGATGCCCCGCAGGCTGGGATCCCCGGGTATAGCAAAGGTGGCCTTGGCCTGGCCGCTTTTATCCAGGGTGCCTGCGAAATCTTTGAAATACGGCGAGACCGTGGTCACGGTCAGGAAGAAGAGCCAGTCCGGATTGAGCGGAAGCTCGCGATACACGGGAAGCAGGATGCCCGGCCGCGTGTGAAACGACAGTGCGACCTGATAGGAGAGGCCGGCCGCCGCGGGAGCCGACAGTGCGAGGACCACCTCTCCACCCGGCGTGGATGCGCCCGAAAGGGTCAGGGCGGTGTTCTCGATGACGAGCGGTGCCTGGAGCCCCTGTCCTCCTCCGGTATGGTATACAGCCTCACATAATTATCGGGACATAGTAGTCGTGATGTGATATGCTTTGGTAGACCATACGAGGAGGTCTGCCATGCGCCCACGTACACTGAGACTGCATCCGATGACGGCGAAGAAGTTGCTGCGACTCAAGGGTGAGGCTGAGGGAGATGGGGCCTATCGCGTTGCAAAGCGGATTCACGCTGAGGCATCCCCTCATATTATTCCAAATGTAGCGGTCTCGGCAGCGTGCTCTC
>CAZAKZ010000164.1:0-11213 GCA_964485695.1 uncultured Planctomycetota bacterium
TAGGGCTTTTCGAGTTTATGAGCACGACATCATCTTGGCGTGTGCTTGTTTAGGGTCTAGCCCGTATTATCTGACGGCCTTCGGCAACACGCTCTTCTTCAAGGCATTTGTGCCGGGTATCGGACAGGAGGTCTGGAAGAGCGACGGCACTACGGCCGGGACCGTGCTCCTCAAGGACATTCATCCCGGCGCGGGTTCGTCCGAGCCGGGCTATTTCACGGCAGTCGGCAACACGATGTTCTTCCGGGCCGTTGAGCCGACCACCGGGAACGAGCTGTGGAAAAGCGACGGCACTGCCGCCGGCACCGTCCTCGTAAAGGACATCATGCCCGACTCCGGTTCGTCCTCACCACACTACCTCTTCAACGTGGGAGGCACACTTCTCTTTGCCGCCAGTGGACCGGACACCGGGGCGGAGCTCTGGAAGAGCGATGGAACTGCCGCCGGCACCGTCCTCGTCCGGGAGATCAATCCCGGCACAGGCTCGTCCCGGCCGTGGTATCTCACGGCTGCCGGCGACACGCTCTTCTTCCAGGCCAGGGAACCGAGCACTGGAGACGAGCTCTGGAGAAGCGACGGCACCGCCGCCGGAACCGTGCTCCTCAAGGACATCAACCCGGGCCCCGGTTCAGGCCGCCGATGGCCAAGCGATCTCGCCGCGGTCGGCAACACGCTTTTCTTCCTGGCCTATGAACCGAGCACTGGAGGTGAGCTCTGGAAGAGCGATGGAACCGCCGCCGGCACTACACTCGTCAAGGACATCGTTCCCGGCGCCGGCTCGGGCGGGGCCGGCGGCCTCACCGCAGTCGGAGACACTCTGTTCTTCTCCGCCTATCAGCCGAGTATCGGGCGGGAGCTGTGGAAGACCGATGGCACAGCCGCCGGGACTGTCCTGGTGAAGGACATCGTTCCCGGCACCGGCTCGGGCGGGGCCGGCGGCCTCACCGCAGTCGGAGACACTCTGTTCTTCTCCGCCTATCGGCCGAGTATCGGGGAGGAGCTCTGGAAAAGCGACGGCACCGAAGCCGGAACCGTGGTCGTGAGAGACTCTCTCTCCGGTGGTCCCAGGCGCCCGTGCTATTTCACTGCCGTCGGAAACACGGTCTTCTTCTCGTGTCCGAGGAGGTGGACCGGCGGGGAAGAACTCTGGAAGACCGACGGCACAGCCGCCGGCACGGTCGTGGTGAAGGGCCATGAGTTTTGGCTAAAGGGGCTTACGGCCGCAGGAAGTCTGCTCTACTTCCTGGCCTACGACTACCAGACTGGGTGGGAGCTCTGGAGGAGCGACGGCACCGAGACCGGGACCTTCCTGGTCAAGGACATCAATCCTGGCGTTGCCGACGGGATAAACAGCGACCTTTCGGCCGTGAACGGCAAGCTCTTCTTCATGGCGAATGACGGGGTGAGCGGCCTCGAGCTCTGGACCAGCGACGGCACTACCGCCGGTACGTTTCCCGTACGTGACATCTATCCCGGTGCCTGTGGTGGATACCCCTACGAAATCACCGACATCGGCGACTCGATCTGCCTCTTCGCGGCCACGGACGGCATTGCCGGCCACGAGCTCTGGCAGAGCAACGGCACCGCGACGGGTACCACTCTGGTTCAGGACATTGCGATCGGTCCGGGTTCGTCCTCTCCCTACGGCTTCGCTGTCGTGGGCGACACTGTCTTCTTCACCGCGGACGACAACACGACAGGCCGCGAGCTCTGGAAGGTACCGGTGTGGATCAACAGACCGCCCCCGCCCGGCAAGGGCAAGAAGTGGGGCGTGTACGGCAATCCACCGGGGCGCGGCAAACCGCGGGGTCCATTGAGTCCGTATGATTCGCCCGGGCACCTGCGCAACGGCCCGCCGGACGGCCATCCATGGTGGGGTTCCTGATAACTCCTACCGACGACCTTGGCAACCAAGACAAGAAACTTCGATTCTACCGATGACCAGGCGCCTTGGGACTGAGGGAGGCGGTGGGGCTTTCCCAAGGAAGGAGGTGAAGCCGGGTGCATACACAATGCGGAATCACCGAGATCGGGGTGAACGTGTGTCTTCCTGCTCGGTGAATAGAAATCTATTGGTCAGATCGATCAGGAGAAAAATCATGCGTTTGCTATCAGTCATCTCGAGTCTTCTTATGGCAGCAAGGCTTCGGCCGGTGCCGATCCTTGCAGCAGGTCTGATGCTGGCCTGTGCACTTTCCATTCCAGCACAGCCGGCAACACTGGTGAAGGACATCAACACCCGCCCGAATGCAGGGGACTCTTACCCCTACAACCTTGTCACCATAGGCAATACCACATATTTTGCGGCGCGCGATCCCGCAAACGGGCAGGAACTCTGGAAGACGGATGGCACTGAAGCTGGAACCGTACTGGTCAAGGATATTTACCCAGGTACGGGAGGCAATTTGAAGTGTCTCACAGCAATCGGAGGAACGCTATTCTTCACGGCAGAGGAGCCGAGCACCGGGCAAGAACTATGGAAGAGCGACGGTACGACCGAGGGCACCATGATCGTGAAGGACATCTTCCCCGGCGCAGTTTCGTCCGGCCCGAACAATCTCACAGCCGTGGGGAACACCCTCTTCTTCCGCGCCCGGGATCCGGATCACGGCTTCGAGCTCTGGAAGAGTGACGGTACAGCCGCGAGCACCGTGCTGGTGAAGGATATTTACCCCGGCGCCGGACAATCCCAGCCGAGCTGGTTCACGGCCGTGGGGGACACCCTCTTCTTCCGCGCCCGGGATCCGGATAACGGCAGCGAGCTCTGGAAGAGCAACGGTACGACCGAAGGCACCGTGCTCGTGAAGGACATCGTGTCCGGTGCCGGTTCGCCGAATCCGTATTATCTGACTGCGGTCGGATCAACCCTTTTTTTCATGGCATACGAGTCGGGTGCCGGATATGAAATATACAAGAGCGACGGCACGGCCGAAGGCACAGTACGGGTAAAGGATATAAATCCCGGTGCCGGTTCGTCCGAGCCCCACGATTTCACCGCAGTAGGAAACACCGTCTTCTTCACAGCGTATGACCCGGGCACCGGGCGGGAGCTCTGGAAGAGCGACGGCACCGAAACCGGTACCGTCGTTGTGAAGGATATCGTCTCCGGAACGAAATCGTCTTACCCGGATTATCTGGCTGCAGTTGGAAATACCCTCTACTTCACAGCGAGACAACCGAATACCGGGCAGGAACTCTGGAAGAGCGACGGCACAGAAGCCGGTACCGTCATGGTGAAGGACATCTATCCAGGCCCCGGTTCCGCTGATGCGGGTCGATTCAAGGCAATGGGCAATATGCTCTACTTCATTGCCTCGGAACCCGACAACATCTACGAGCTCTGGAAGAGCGATGGCACCGAAGCCGGTACGAAGATGGTGAAGGACATCTATCCAGGCTTCCCGGGAGGCTGGCCAAATTATCTGACGGACATCGGAAACGGCACGCTTCTCTTCTCGGCAACAGAACCGAACACCGGGCGAGAGCTCTGGATAAGCGACGGCACCGAGGCCGGTACCCGGATGGTGAAGGACATCAACCATCAGGGTGCCGGCAGGGCCGGTGTTTCCTATCTCACGGCCATCGGCAGCTCACTCTATTTCATGGCCATAGCTCCGCCCCCACGCTACGGACAGGAGATCTGGAGAAGCGACGGAACTACAGAGGGCACCATGCCCGTCAGGGGCGTTGCTCCCACTACCGTCATGTCCTCCATTGGAGGTCTCACGCCTGTCGGGAACACGCTTTTCTACCAGGCCCGGGAAGGCGAATTAAACACCACCGGCTCCGAACTCTGGAAGACCGATGGCACAGCTGCGGGCACCGTCCTTGTCAAGGATATCATACCCGGAGCTGGATCGGGCGGCGCTTATTCTCTAGCAGCAGTTGGCGAAACACTCTTCTTCACGGCCAGGACATATCAATATGGTTACGAGCTCTGGAAGAGCGACGGCACCGAAGTCGGCACCGTCATGGTGAAGGACATCGTTCCCGATGCGGGCGCTTCATATCCGGATGATCTCACGGCTGTTGGAAGCACCCTCTTTTTTACGGCCATCCAGTCAGGAACCGGACGAGAGCTCTGGAGGAGTGACGGCACCGACACTGGCACCGTATTGGTGAAAGACATCGCTCTCGGTGCGGGCGCTTCCAATCCTGTCGCCCTCACGGCTGTGGGAAGCATTCTCTTTTTCACGGCCTTCGAGTCGGGATCCGGACGAGAGCTCTGGAAGAGCGATGGAACTGCAACGGGCACCATGCTCGTCAAGGACATCAATACCGGCGCTGCCGACGGAATGGTCAGTGGCCTCTCGGCCGTGAACGGCCGGCTTTACTTCATGGCGAGTGACGGCGTGAACGGCCTCGAGCTCTGGACCAGCGATGGAACCTCAGCTGGCACGTTTGCCGTGAAAGACATCTGCCCTGGCGTCTGCGGTGGCTACCCGATCGACATCTCCGACATCGGCGACTCGATCTGCCTCTTCGCGGCCACGGACGGCATCGCCGGCCACGAGCTCTGGCAGAGTAACGGCACAGCGACGGGTACCAATCTGGTTCAGGACATTGCGATCGGTCCGGGATCGTCCTCTCCCTACGGCTTCACTGTCGTGGGCGACACTGTCTTCTTCATCGCGGACGACAACACGACCGGCCGCGAACTCTGGAAGGTACCAGTGTGGATCAACAAACCACCCCCGCCAGGGAATGGCAAGAAGTGGGGTGTGTACGGCAATCCACCGGGACGCGGCAAGCCGCGGGGTCCGTTGAGTCCGTATGATTCGCCCGGGCACCTGCGCAACGGCCCGCCGGACGGCCATCCATGGTGGGGTTCCTGATAACTACCACCCATCGACGACCTGATTCCGCCCTCTCCGTCACACCGGAGAGGGTGGGTATCCGCCTACGGAATATATCCAAGATTTCCTGTAGCAATCCCGGCTAAAATCCCATTCCATGGGTAACCGGACCCTGATTTCTGAAGGAGTGGGCCATGTCCGATTCCAGGGACCCAAATCCCGATCCCGTCCCGGTCCAGGACCTGGTGGCGGCCTGCCTGGAGAAGATGGAGGTCTTCGACCAGGAGGCGCTCGAGTCCATGTGCCGTGCGCATCCCGATGCCGCGGGCACCCTCCGGGCCCGGTTCGAGGCGCTCCGGGCCGGGGGCTTTCAGAACGGCCTGGGAGAGACCCCCTACCCCGAATTGCCCTCCTCGGAAGGAGACAGCGAGAACGCCTACCAGCCCATCGGCCCGTACCAGCCCCTGAAGGAGCTCGGCCGCGGCGGCCAGGCCCGGGTCTATCTGGCCGAGGACCGGCGCCTGAACCGGCCCGTGGCCCTGAAGATCCTCACCGGCTTCGGCCCGCTCTCCGAGACCACGATGGAGCGGTTCCGCCGCGAGGCCGAGGTGGCCTCACGGCTGGACCATCCCGGCATCTGCACGGTGTATGACGCCGGAGTGGAGGGCGGCATCCCGTTCATCGCCATGCGGTACGTGGAGGGCATGTCGCTGGCGCAGAAGATCCGGCAGACACGGGGGCTGAAGGGCCAGGAGACCCACATCTCTCTCGACGATCCGGAGGAATGCGGCGAGGACACCGAGAAGACGCCGGTGACGCCCGGCACGGCCACCCGGGCCGACGTGCTCCGCATCACCGCGATTCTCGAGAAGGCGGCGCGGGCACTGCACGCGGCCCACGAGGCGGGGATCATCCACCGGGACATCAAGCCGGGGAACATCATGGTGACACCCACCGGGGAGCCGGTGATCCTGGACTTCGGCCTGGCCGGCACCGAGGCGGGTGAGCCCGGGACCCTGACGCGCACCGGGCAGCTCTTCGGCACGCCCGCGTACATGAGCCCGGAGCAGCTCATGGCCAAGCGCATCCGGGTGGACCGGCGCACCGACGTCTACTCGCTCGGGGTGACGCTCTTCGAGTGCCTAACCCTGAAGCGCCCCTTCGAGGCGCCGACCCAGGAGGCCATGTACCAGGCCATCCAGTACAAGGACCCGCCCGATGCACGGAAGCTGAACTCGCAGCTTCCTGCCGACCTCGCGGTGGTGGTGGAGAAGGCGCTGGAGAAGGACCGGGACCGGCGCTACGCCACGGCCCTGGATTTCGCCGAGGACCTGCGGCGGGTGCGGGAGCGAAAGCCTGTCGCGGCAAAACCGGTGGGCATGGTCGGCCGAACGCTCAGGTATGCGAGGCGGCGTCCGGCCCGGACGGCGCTGATCGTGCTGCTGATCCTTGGCCTGCCGGTGGTGACCGGCATGGCGGGGTACATCGTGGCCCACCAGCCGGAGATCGCGAGGCAGAAGGCGCAGGTCCTGACGGAGGCGGTGGAGCGCCATCTGATGGCGGGGTATGACGAGCTGAGCCTGATTGAATACGGCGAGCCTGACCTCGGGGATCCGCTACGGGCTGCGGCGGCTTTCGAGGCAGCGCTCGCGCTCCAGCCCGGATGCGCCGAAGCCATCGGGGGCAAGGCGCTGACACTCCTCTGGCAGCGAAAGGCGGAGGCATGTCTGGGTCTCCTGGATACACACCGGACCCAGGAGGAAAACGTACCCGCGCTCAAGCGGATCCGCATCGTTGCGTTCAAACGGCTGGGACGGAAGCAGGAAGCGGCAGCCCTGGCAGGGAATACCCCACCACCGAAGACGGCGCTCGGACACTTTCTCGAGGGCTCACGACTTCTCCAGGTCGGTACCTATCAAGGCGATAGAGATGCTGTACAGCAAGCTGTGGACCACCTGACCCGGGCCACCCTCGCCTCGCCTCATGCAAGGTTGCTCTACCACGGCAAGCTGGCCGATGCGGTCGGCCGCCTGGCCGATGCGATGGCCGCCCGCCGGGTCGCGATGGCCCTCACCACGCTGTGGCCGGAACGTTCGGCCGCGTGGTACTGGACCGGCCGCGCCCTCAAATCCGTGGACCGGGAAGAAGCGCTCGGTGCATTTCGAAAGATGGTTCGTCTCAGCCGCGAATCTCCCGTGGCTCACGATCGCCTCGGAATAGAGATTTGGCACGGAAAAGAGGCAGGGGATACGGAGGGCCTGGACGAGGCCATCGCCGCGCACCGAAAGGCCATCGACCTGGACCCGTTGCGGGCTCAGTCATTCGTGAATCTGGGTCATGCTTTCAGACACAAGGGAACGATAGAGGCGTCCGTGGCGCCCTTCGAGAAGGCTCTAGAGCTGGTTCCGCGTGACGCTCAAACCCTCTACTTTCTCGGCGTCTCGTTGACCCAGATCGGCAAGCTCGATGCGGCGAACGCTGCCTTCATGAGAGCCGGTGAACTGGATACGTATTGGCTGAAAAGGTATGTGTCGGAACATTGCATTCTCGTCAGTACTCACGGCAAACCGGACGCGGCCATCACCCTCCTCCAGAAGGCCCGGAAGCAGAAGCCGAAATACGCCCCGATTTACGTCAGTCTCGGGAATGCACTCGCTGACAAGGGTGACCTGGACGCGGCCATGGCTGCGTACGACAAGGCCATCGAGTTACAGCCAGGCCAGGCAGTTGCAGCGAACGCATACACCGGGCTCGCTGTAGCCTTTCAAAAGAAAGGAGATCTCGAATCAGCCACTGAAGCGTACGAAAAGGCGATCAAGCTGTGTCCAGATGATTTCGCTATCCGCAATAGCCTTGGCGTCGCCCTGAAGAAATCAGGCCGGCTGGACGAGGCGATGGTCGAATTCAAGAATGCGATCCAGCTGAAGCCCGACTCCGCCGTAGCCCACTACAACCTCGGCATCGTTTTGAGCAGGATGGATAAATTGGATGCCGCTATCGCCGAGTACGAGAAGGCGATACAGCTGGACCCCGATCACGCCGAAGCCCACTGCAACCTCGGCCTCGCACTGAAGAGATCAGGCAGACTGGACAAGGCGATCGCCGAGTACAAAAAAGCGATCCAGCTGAAGCCGGACCTCCCCGAGGCCCACCTCAACCTCGGTATCGTGCTGAGGAAGGTGGGCCAGTTGGACGAAGCCATCGCCGCGCTCAAGCGAGCCATCGAGTTGAGGCCGAGTTCCTCTGCTCATATTCCCCTCGGCCTCGCTTATAAGAAAGCGCGTCGGCTGGACGAGGCAATCGTCGAGTTCAAGAAGGCGATCCAGCTGAAGCCCGACAACGCCAATGCCCACTTCAACCTCGGCATCGTTTTGAATATGTCGGGTCGAGTGGGTGACGCGATCACTGCATACGAGAAGGTACTCGAGCTAAAACCGAAAAGCGCGAAAATTCTCCACAACCTCGCTGACTTGCTTCGCGATTCGGGCCGGCTGGATGAGGCCATCGATGCGTACGAAAGATCCCTCGACCTGAGGCCGGACCATGCAGAGACACGCAATTGCTTTGGCGTGGCGCTGCAGAGGTCGGGCCAGCTGGGCGAGGCGATCGCCGAATTCGAAAAGGTGATCCAGCTGAAGCCGGACTTCGCTCTGACACACTACAACCTCGGTATCGTGCTATGGAGGATGGGACGCCTGGACAGAGCCATCAGCGTCTGTAAAAAGGCGATCGACATTCAACCCGATTACGCCGAGGCCTATCGCAATATGGCCAGGATCTATCAGAAAAAAGGCGATTTCGAGGAAGCACTTCGCGTATACGAAAAATTGCACGCCCTTGGGCAGAAAAAGAAAAACTGGCGCTATCCCTCCGGGCGCTGGGTGGAAACGTGCCGACAGCAGGTGGCCATGGCAAAAAAGCTCGAGAAAGTGATGGCTGGAGCGGTCAAGCCCAGAGATGCCGAGGAAAGCGCTATGCTTGCGAAGGTTGCGTACTACAAAAGGCGACACGGGATAGCAACCGAGCTCTACCAAAATGCACTCGAGCAGGACAAGGGTCTTGTAGACCTTCACCGCTACGACGCTGCTTGTGCGGCCGCTCTGGTGGGGTGCGGGAGGGGAATCGATGCTCAGGACTTCGATGAAGCCGCACGCGCTTCCTGGCGGCGCCAGGCGCTCGCGTGGCTACAGGAGGCGCTGGCCGCGGGGGAGAAAAAACTCGAGGCGGGAAGCCTGACGCGGGAGGCCCTGAGGAAACGACTCACCCACTGGCTCCGCGACTCCGACCTGGCAGGACTCCGGGATCCGGAGGGGCTGAAGACCTTTCCGCCCGAGGAGCGCCGGGCGTGCGCGGCCTTCTGGAAAAACGTGAAGGCCATGCTCATCCGACTGGAGAAGTGAAATGAACGAACCGGGTAACACCACCCAGCGCCTCGTGGACCGGCTCATGAGTACGCACCGCGAGAACGCCGCGCGCCACCGTCACCAGGTGATCGAGGAGGCCTGTGAAGCCCATCCGGACGCGGCCGACGCGCTGCGCGCCCGGCTCCGGATCCTCCAGGAAGCGGGCATGCTCGGGCCCCTGGAGGATTCCGGATCGAACTCGACCTGGAGCGCCAAGGACCGCGCCGCAATCAGCGATCCCGACGCCGCAAAGAAGTACGACCCGGTGGGTCCGTACCAGCCCCTCAAGGAGCTCGGCCGCGGCGGCCAGGCCGTGGTCTACCTGGCCGAGGACCTGCGCCTGAACCGGCCGATGGCGCTCAAGGTGCTGAAAGGGTTGGGACCGCTGTCCGAGACCACGATGCGGCGGTTCCGGCGCGAGGCCGAGGTGGCCTCCCGCCTGGACCACCCGGGTATCTGCGCCGTGTATGACGCCGGGGTGCGGGACGGAGTGCCCTTCATCGCCATGCGGTACGTGGAGGGCGAGAGCCTGGCCGGGCACATCGCCCGGGCGCAGAAGCATCGCAAGAGCAGGAGGCAGATCCGCCTCGAGGGCGAGGATACCCCCACACTCCCCAACTCGAGCCGGGACACCACCACGCGCATCCTGCAGGTGATCGAGAAGGCGGCCAGGGCCCTGCACGCAGCCCACGAGGCGGGCATCATCCACCGGGACGTGAAGCCGGGGAACATCCTGGTGACGCCGGCCGGCGAGCCGGTGCTGGTGGACTTCGGCCTGGCCGGCGACGAGGACGGCGGCGGGATCACCCTCACGGCCACGGGCGAGATGCCGGGCACGCCGGCCTACATGAGCCCGGAGCAGCTGGCGTTCGAGCGCATCCGGGTGGACCGGCGCACCGACGTGTATTCTCTGGGGGCGACACTCTTCGAGTGCCTGACCCTGAAACGGCCGTTCAGGGCGGCTACGCGGGAGGCCATGGTGCAGGCGATCCAGCACCGGGCGCCGGCGGATGCACGGAAGCTGAATCCGGCGCTGCCCGCGGACCTGAAGGTGGTGCTTGAGACGGCGCTGGAGAAGGATCGGGACCGGCGGTATCAGAGCGCGCTGGATCTTGCCGAGGATCTCCGGCGAGTGCGGGAGGGGAAGCCCATCGCGGCGAAACCGGTGGGCATGATCGGCCGGATGCTGCGGTATGCGAGGCGCCGGCCTGCCCGGGCGGCGCTGATCTTGATGCTGGTCGTGGGCCTTCCGGTGGTGACCGGCATGGCAGGCTATATCGTGGCCCACCAGCCGGAGATCGCGAAGCAGAAGGAGCAGGAACTGGCGGATGCGGTGGAGCGCCACTTGGTGGCGGGGTATGACGAGCTGGGGAAACTGTGCTTGAACTATGGCGAGCTGAGCCCCGTCTTCGTGAACCTGCCGTATGCTTTGGCGGCCTTCGAGGCTGCGCTCGCGCTCCGGCCCGAATGCGCCGAGGCGGTGGCCGGCAAGGCGCGGGTCCTGCTCTATCAGAGAAAGGCGGAGGCGTGTCTGGGTCTCCTGGATATTCACCGAAAACTTGAGGAGAGCGTTCCGGAGCTCGGGCGGTTACGAATCGGTGCGCTCATACAGCTGGGGAGGAGGCAGGAAGCGGCCGACCTGGTAGGGAGTATCCCGCCACCGAGGACGGCCCTCGGACACTTTTTCGCGGGCTGGCGCCTTCTCCAGCTCCGAACCGGTCAAAGCTATAAGAACGTGAGGCCGGCCGTGGACCACCTGACCCGAGCAGCCCTCACAGCGCCTCATGCCCGGTTGCTCTATCATAGCTATCTGGCCCAAGCTGTCGGTCGCCTGGCCGAGGCAGCACCGGCACGCCGGGTGGCGATGGCCCTTACCACGCTGTGGCCGGAGCAGCATGAAGCGTGGTACTCGGCGAGCCGCGCCCTCAGGAGAGTAGATAGGGATGAATCCTTCCGTTTACGTAACTACTCACCCCTCTCAGTATAAATTTTCCCTGAAAGGGCCAACTGAATG
>CAZAKZ010000165.1:0-11177 GCA_964485695.1 uncultured Planctomycetota bacterium
GGGAAGACAATGTGTTACGCAAAATAAGTTAACAAAAAATGAGGGGATCCCTCAGCCCGCATCCCTGAGGCGGATCTCCAGGGAGAAGGCGATGTTCTTGTCATCCTCGATGATCAATATCTTTTTCATACCGTTTGCCTTTGCTGTGTATTCACGGAATCCCTGTCCGAGTCCGTTTCCGTTTCGATCCCTGCCGGCACCTCGAACGATAAGGTGCTGCCCGCTCCCAACCGGCTTTCCACCCCGATCCTGCCTCCATGGAGGTGGACCAGTTCCTTTGCAAGGTAGAGGCCGAGGCCGAGTCCACCGCTGCTGCCGTTTTCCACTTTTTGAACCTGGTAGAGGCGATCGAAGATGAGCTCGAGGTCCTCCTCGGGTATCCCGCAGCCTGTATCGGAGACGGAGACGGTGACGAACCGATCCCTTTCTTTCGATGCCTCGGCCGCGATCGTCACTACTCCCTCCTCCGGGGTGAACTTCAGAGCATTGGTCACCAGGTTGGTCAGAACCTGGATGATCCTCTGTTCATCCACGTTCACGAGGGGAAGTTCCACGGCCACGTTGCCGGTCAGCTCGATCTTCTTTTCCATTGCGCCACTCGACAGCGAGGCCACTACGTGATCGACGATGGGTCCGATCGGTTGAGGATTCCGGGCCAAGGCCAGCTTGCTGGTGTCCAGCCGGGTCGCATCGAGAAGATCGGCTATGAGCTGCGACATCTGATCGCAGCTGTTCTGAGCTATGAGGAGGTATTGCTGCTGGTCCGGATTGACCGGTCCGGCAATCCCCTCGTTGACGATGGACACGAACTCGCGAACCGACGTCAAGGGGGTCCTCAGCTCGTGGGAGAGGGTGTGGTAGAATGACTTGATCTCTCCGTTCTTGCGCTGAAGGTCGAGAACGGTTTCCTCCAGCTTCCGGCGATGGTCCTCGATTCTTTCGCGCAATCGTTGTTTTTCAATGGCGTTGGCGAACGCTCGGGTGAGGCTGTTCGGCGACACCGTGCCCTTCGGGAGATAATCCGAAACGCCCGCCTTCATCGCCTCCACCGCCATCTCCTCACCGCCACAGCCCGTGAGCAGAATGACCGGCGTCATGATGCCGGCTTTCCGGAATATCCCGAAGAGATCGAGGCCTGTAAGCGTTCCCAGAAAATAGTCGAGAAGGATGATGTCCGCGGTGTGATTCTCGAGCCAGACACGGCCTTTCTCGGGAACCAGGAACGTGTGCAACGTGATCTCGTAATCCGTGATCTCGTCGAGGTGAATTCGAAGGAGTTCCAGATCTGCAATATTGTCGTCAATGGCCAGGATCGAAAGATTTCTGGAACGGTTCATGGACTGCGTCCTCGACTAGTTCTGGAAATGTGTGAGCCGCACCTTCATCGAGGATTGAACCGTCGGAGATCATCCCAGAGGTATGGTACAGTCCCCATTCCACAGAACTAGTATTTGCCGTATCCCCCCATTTTTCTATCGTATTCGCACCCGGTTGACTTGAATCGTACAGGGCGTCTGTAACCGGAGCTGCCGCATCTCATATGCAACGGAACGGAAGAGTGGAGTGGGAGTTGTGGCAGGCTGGTGGGGGGTGCAACAGGGGTCAGGGAGGAAGTCGATCACCAGCCCGTGGAACACTCGAGCGTTTCCACGGGCTGGTCAGGGGGCTCAGGACTTCTTTCCGCTGTCCGGCCTCCTGGCCGGGGCGGGGGCGGGCTCCTGGTCCAGGAGCCTGGGCACGGCCTTGACCACGTTGTTGAGGTCCACGCCGGTGAGGGCCTCCACCAGGGGCGGGAGCTGGGCGATGATGTTGGTGATGTCCCCGGTGATCCGGCTGGCGCCGCCGGACTGGCCGTCACCGCTGATCACCACCATGCGCTCGATCTTCCCCAGCGGCTCGGCCACGGCCCGGGCGATCTCGGGCAGCTTGTCCAGCACCATCTGGGTCATGGCCGCCTCGTTGTACCGGGCCCAGGCATCGGCCTTCTTGTGCATGGCCTCGGCCTCGGACGAGCCCTGGGCCAGGATCACGTCGGCCTCGGCAAGACCCTTGGCCTTTCTCGCATCCGCCTCGCCCTGGCCCACCTGGTGGATGGCCGAGGCCTTGCCCTCGGCCTCCTTCTGGATGCGTAACATCTCGCCCTCGGCCAGGGTGGTGACGCGATACTTCTCGGCGTCGGCCGGACGTTTCACCGTGGCGGCGAGTTCCTTTTCCTTGCGCAGGATTTCCTGCTCCTGGACCTGGATGCGGTTCTCCTTATCCACCACCTCGATGCCGACCTCCTCCTTCTTCACCAGCTGGCCGGTCTTGTATTTCTGGAGGTCGTAGGCCAGGTCGGCTTCCGCCTTCTTCTGGTTGATGGAAGCCAGGAACTCGGCGGTCTTCATCTCGTAGTCCCGCTTGGATAGCTGGATGTGGGTATCCGCCTCGAACTTCGCCTCCTGGCCGGCCTGGTTGGCCTGGGCGCTCTTGATGGTGGAGTCCCGGTCGGCCTCGGCCTCGCCGATGGTGGCGTCGCGCTTCACCTGGGCGATGCGGGGCTTGCCCAGGGCGTCGAGGTAGCCCTGGGAGTCGCGGATCTCGCGCAGCGTGAAGGAGACGATGTGCAGGCCCATGTTGGCCATGTCCGCCGACGCCATCTCCTGGACCTTCTGGGAGAACATGTCCCGGTTCTTGAAGATCTCCTCGATGGTGAGGCTACCGACGATGGCGCGCAGGTGCCCCTCCACGGTCTGCAGGGCGATCTCCATGATCTGCTTCTGGCCCTTGGAGAGGAACTGCTCCGACGCCGTGGCGATGGAGATGTCGTCGCCCTTCACCTTGATCTGGGCCACGCCGTCCACGAAGACGGGTGCGCCGGTGACGCAGTAGGTCTCGGGCGGCTTCACCTCTAGGGTCATGACCTCGAGGCTCAGGATGTCGGACTTCTCCACTACCGGCCACACGAAGGCGCCGCCGCCCTTCACGATGCGGAAGCCCACGGACTTGACCTCCCCGGTGGCGTCCCGCATGCGGCGGCGGCGACCGGAGATGATGAGCACCTCGTTGGGCCCCACCTTGACGTAGCGGTTGGCCCAGATGAGGACGCTGAGAAAGAACACCAGAACGATGGCCAGGGCGGCGAAGATGACGCCGACCGGAAAGTCCGATGCGGCCAGCATCGAGAACAGGGGTTGAAGCGATGTGGGGGTGATCATCATGGATTTTCCTTTCCCCGATGTATTTGATGTATACCGATTACCGGTGGTTCGCCCGGGAAGCCCCGGGCGGGATTCATGAACCTGGCGGTGTGGCGTCCGTCCCGGAACTCGCGGGCTTCTCTTCTTCTTCCGGGGACACCACGCACGTGCCTCCGACGACCTTCCGGATCACCACCGTGGTGAACTGATTCAGGGCCCCGCCGTCCAGGCTCCGGGCCGCTGCATTGTACCGGGTGCCGCGAGCGGTGTAGGCGATCTCGCCCAGACCATTCTCGGGAATGGCCACGATGACTTCCCCCCGGGTTCCGGGCAGCGACTGGACGATGACCTCGGAGGAGCTGACCGTGACCTGGAACACCTTGTAGAGGACCCAGAAGATGAGGGCGGCCATGCCGAAGCCCGCGGCCGAGGCCAGCGGCAGGTGCAGGTACCAGTCGTACATTTCCAGGTAGACCAGGGCGAGGTAGCCCACGGCGCCGAAGGAGGTGATGAACATGCTGATGGTGGTGGGGCTGACGGGGCCCAGGGCGACGGTTTCGCCGCTGTGGATGTCCACGGCCGACCCCGCCTCCGCGTGACCCATCTCCACGTGGCCGATGTCTCCCCCGATGTCCCCTCCAATGTCTCCTCCGACGTCCACCCCTCCATCGGACATCTCGAAGCTGTGATCGCCGACGTCTCCGGTCTCGAAGACGCCGCTCATGAGAAAGGAGATCACGGTGAAGAGGAGGCCCACGAGGGCGCAGAGCAGGTAGACCACTTCAAACGTGCCGGTGCCGGTGGACCCGGCCTCGACCGCTTTGTCCAGGACGAGAAGAACCAGTGAAAGTTCCATGGCATCGACTCCTATCGGTGACCTGAATCGGGGGCCTGGGCCTCGGGTCCGGCCGGATTCTCGGAAGCTTGGGATTTCGGATTTTCCAGGTGGGCGCGGATCTCATCGAGGATGTGCTTTTCGATGTCCCGGCCCCGATCGTACTGCGTCCAGAGGATCTTCTGGCTGCTTTCGTCGTAGGCGATTCTGTCCATGGGTACCTGAACCTTGACCTTGCATCCTCCGGGAGAGGGTTCGATTTCAACGCGGATGTGCAGTCGGCTTCTGGCGCCGGGATGGGCCTGGTAATACTCCGTGATCAGTACCCCCCTGGACGCGTCCAGCGTTTGAAATCCTCCGTGTCGTTCCAGCAACACGGCCCGGGCGGCCGAGAACACCTGGTTTCGATCATACGGGCCGAGGATGCCTTCCGTGAGGCTGCTGGCGCAGCCGGTGAAAGCTGAACATACGAATACGAGGAGGAATATTGCGGGTCCGGGCCTGGTTTCGGCCATGCACACATCTCAATCCGAGCTGAGGTTCCGAATTGCCTGCAAAATGGTCGGTCATGATTGGAAATCGTCGCGTCGGAGCCTCTCGACGACGCATGCTGCGTTGCTCCTCCTTTGCGTATTCACCGAATACGCGGCAGTCGTCGCGCCTTGCCTGCGCCGTCGATAGACCCCGACGCGACGGTTTCCAATCATGACCGACCATTCGCCCGGGATTATGCCATAAATTCCTCACTCTGCTGCGCGGGAGATTACGACTTTTTCCCGAATCCGCCTCCGCCTGGAGTGGCGATGTGAATCACGTCTCCGGCCCGGGCGTCCATGGAACCCTTGGAGGACAGCGTCATCCTCCGGCCTCCGGAGATCAGGACGGCTCTACCGGGTCTTCCGGCCTCGCCGCCTCCGAGGCCATACGGACGAAGTGTCCGCCGTTCCGTCAGCAGCGTGATGCGCGCGTCCGCCATGAGACGGATCTCCCGCACCACGCCGTCGCCGCCCCGGTGGCGGCCGCGGCCGCCGGATCGGGTCCGGAGCGAGGTGGATTCCACCCGGAGGGGGTAGGCGTGTTCCAGGGCCTCCACCGGCGTGTTCAGGGTGTTGGTCATGTGGGACTGGATGCCGGAGGCCCCCGGACCCCAGGGACCCCCACCGCTGCCCCCCGGGATGGTCTCGTAGTAGGTGAAGGCCTCGCCCGTGGCGGGATCCGTCCCACCCAGGCTCAGGTTGTTCATGGTGCCCTGGGACGCGGCCGGAATCCGGTCGGGTGCGGCCCGGGCCAGGGCGCCCAGGACCACGTCCACGATGCGCTGGGAGGTCTCCACGTTGCCGCCGGCCACGGCAGCCGGGGGATTCGCGTTGACCAGGGTTCCGGGCGGGAGGACCAGCTTCACGGGAGCGAGCACCCCCTCGTTGGTGGGTAGATCTCCTTCCAGCAGGCACCGGAGGCAGTAGAAAACGGCCGCGGTGGTGATGCTGTTGTTGGCGTTGACCGACCCGGGCACCTGGGCGTGGGTGCCGGAGAAGTCGAACGTGGCTTTTCGACCTTGGAGGGTGATGCGCACGGTGATGGGGTAGGGGCCGCCGCCCCGGCCGTCGTCGTCGAGGTGGTCGGTGAAGGTGTAGACCCCGTCTCGCAGCCGGCCGAGGGTGGCCGCGGTCATGCGGCCGGTGTAGTCCAGAAGAGCCGCGGCCGTTCGATCCAGGCGCGCTCTGCCGTATCGCTGTGCCATCTCCTGGATGCGGGCCACACCCCGGCGGTTGGCGGCCGCCTGGGCTTCCAGGTCGGCCCGGCGTTCCCCGGGGGTGCGCACGTTGAGGAGCACCAGGTCCACCACGTCCTCGTTCCAGCGCCCACCCTCCTGGATCCGTACCGGCGGGATGCGCAGTCCCTCCTGGTGGATCTCGGGCACCGACGCCATGGAACCCGGCGCGCTGCCGCCCACGTCCGCATGGTGGGCACGGGTGGCGACGTAGAAATCCGGCTTCCGGGCCCGGGCCAGGAACACCGGCGTGACCAGAGTAATATCGGGCAGGTGCGTGCCGCCGGCGTAGGGATCGTTGAGCATGACCATGTCCCCCGGCCGCATGGGCCGCGCCTTCATGGCCGCCCGGACGCTCAGGCCCGCCGAGCCGAGGTGGACCGGAATGTGGGCGGCCTGGGCTACCATGTGTCCCGTGGCGTCGAAGATCGCGGCGGAAAAATCCCTGCGTTCCTTGATGTTGGGGCTGGCCGCTGACAGGCAGAGGGCGCTGCCCATCTCCTCGGCCACCGAGGCGTAGAGGTGGGCGAAGACCCCGAGGTCCACGGCATCCACCGGGGGGCGTTTCCGGGCCATGGCGCTCACCTCCCGTCTTTCCCGGCCCGCGTCAGAACGAGGCCGCCGTGGGCGTCCGCGCGGGCCTGCCATCCGCGCGGGACAAAAGTCGTGCTCGTCCTGAACGGCAGGGTGAGAGGCCCTTGCCCGACCCACCCCGGCGGGAAGTCCCTTCGTGGGGCGGGTAGGGGAGGGAGCGTTTCCGAACCCAGGGCCCGCGCCCGGAGCGTCACCGCCTCCACGGGCCGCCCGGGATCGGAAAAGCCGAAGGCGCGCTGGTGTGCGGCGTGAAAGGCCTCCGGGTATCCCGGGCCAAAGGCCACGGTGATGTCAAAGGACTGGCCCGCGTAGCGACAGTCGACGAGACGTTGCCGGGTGATGTCACGGCCCCGGAAACCCTCGGCCCGGAGGGCTTCGGCGGCCTCGCGGAGAAGGGGGCCGAATTGCGGGGCCAGGACCCGGGGTCTGGCGAGGGGGCCGCGCGCAAGACACGTTCTGGATCGTTCCTGGAAGGCGCGGGCCGCGATGAGGCCGTAGGCGCTGACCACGCCGGCGTGGGCCGGCACCCAGACCCGGGGGATGTCCAGGACCTCGGCCAGGTCCGCGGCGTGGAGGCCGGCCGCCCCGCCGAAGGCCACCAGCGTGAAGTCCCTGGGATCGTGGCCCCGGTCCAGGGTGAGGGTGCGGACGGCCCGGGCCATGCGACTCACCACCACCCGGAGAATGCCCAGAGCGGTTGCCCTCGGCGCCATGCCCGCCTCCCGGGCAAGGCGTTTCACGGCCTCCGCCACCCTGGCGCGGTCCAGGTGGATGTTGCCCGCCAGGGGCACGTCCGGAGAGAGGCGCCGCAGGAACACGTTGGCGTCGGTGACGGTCACCTCGGTGCCGCCCAGGTCGTATGCAATGGGGCCGGGCACGGCGCCGGCCGACCGGGGCCCCACCACGAGGGCGCCGCCGGGATCCAGCTCGGCGATGCTGCCGCCGCCCGCGCCGATGGTGTGGATGTCCACCATGGGGGTCTGGACCGGGTACCCGGCCACGCGTCCCTGCCGGGAATACACGGCCTCGCCCCGGGCAAGCGAGACATCCGTGGAGGTGCCGCCCATGTCGAGGGTGATGATGTTTCTCATGCCTCGGGCGCCGGCCAGGCGCAGGGCGCCGATGACGCCGCCCACCGGACCCGACAGCAGGGTGCGCACGGGCTGGGCCTCCACTCGCTTCAAGTCGGTGGTGCCGCCGCTGGACTGCATGACGCGGAGGCCGCGCCCGCCCAGGGCCGCCTCCAGGGCTCCGAGGTAGCGGCCCATGCGCGGCTGGACGTAGGCGTTCAGCACCGTGGTGCTCATGCGCTCGAACTCGCGGAACTCGGCCACCACATCGTGGCTGAGGCTGACGGGTATCCCCAGCGCCTTTAAGTGTTTCCCCAGCATGCGTTCGTGGTCGGGCGTGGCATAGGCGTGGAGCAGACACACGGCCACGGCCTCTGCCTTGTGGCGCCGCACGGCTTCCCGCACCCGACGGGCCTCCTTTTGGGTCAAGCGCTTCTCCACGGCGCCGCTCGCCAGGGTGCGCTCAATCGCCTCGAACCGCCCGGGGCGCGGAACCAGGGGAGGGGGCCGGTTTGCCGCCAGGTCGTAGAGGGCGGCGCGGTCTCCCCGGCCGATCTCCAGGAGGTCCCGGAATCCGGCGGTGGTGACCAGGGCGGTGCGGGCGCCGGTTTTTTCCAGCACCGTGTTGGTGGCCACGGTGGTGCCGTGCACCAGGGATTTCCGGCCCGCGGGATCCACGGCCTCGAGGCCGGTGAGGATGGCCTCGTGGGGGGCGGCCGGCGTGGAAGGCACCTTGTGAATCTCGAGCGACCCCGATGCGGAAACGGTCACGAGATCGGTGAAGGTTCCACCCGTATCCACCCCCACTGGGGTCATGGCAGGGACCGGGGATCAGGAATGTCGTGACCGAAACGGAGTCGCTGTCGGGAGCCGATGAGCTCGTCCACCAGGTCCTCCTCCTCGACGAGTCCCTCGGGTCCCTCCCGGCGGGGGAGAATCGTGTGGAGACTGGTGCCGAGGTGGTTCCGGGAGCGGATCTGCCGGGCTTGATCGATGGAGCTCAGCACCCGTTCATAGGCCACCTTGAGGAACCAGTGTTCGTTCTTGATGTCCTGCGGCTTCCGGTGTTCATTCTGGAGCACCTCCACCACCACCTCGCCGACCAGCTCCATGGGGTCGGCGAAGCGCTTCGGCAGGTTGCCCCGCTCTTCGTGGAGTCGGACCTCGGTGCGAAGGAACTCCAGCAGGTCCGGGTAGCCGACCTGGATGCTGCTGGCCACGGTGCTGTCCACGTCCGGGTCGGGCCGGCGGCGCAAGGTTTCCCAGCGCCTCTCGTGGTGCTCCTTCCGGTGCCGGCTACGACTGCCGGGAAGGCGCGCCTTGTGGCGCTCGATGCGCACGCCCATTTCCGCCGACACGTCGGTCCAGGCGGAAAATCGGGTGAATCCCCGACCTTCGGCCTTGAGCGTCCCGGTTGGAAGATGAACGCGCATGCGGGCGGCGTAGCCGGCGTTTCGGGGAAGGGAGGCCATGAATCCCCAGACATCGATGAGGTCGGGCTTGTAGTCCACGAGGTGCTTCTGGAGCTTGCACGCCTCGCGGTGGAAGAGCGAGGCGTACCTCGTCCTCTCATCCAGATCGCGGAAGTTGAGATGATACCTCATTGCGATCCTCCCCACTGGATATTGACGGCGTGCACATGGTACGTTTTCAGGGAGGAAGGCCAAGAAAAAAATCTCGGCCCGAATAATCGACATGAAGGTAGCTTGATTGGGGCCGATTTCAGGGGATTCATTTCCCTGATTCTGGAGAACCGGTTATTACTTAGACCATGACCAACTACCTGCTCGTGCTCCTGGCGTACCTCATCGGATCCATTCCCTTCAGTTACCTGGTGGGCCGATTCCTCAAGGGCATCGACATCCGCCAGATCGGAAGTGGAAACCTGGGCGCCACCAACGTGAGCCGCGGCCTCGGCGTCAAGTACGGCCTGCTGGTGCTGATCCTGGACGCCGCCAAGGGCTTCTTCCCGGTCTACTTCCTGGTCGGTCTAAACAGCGGCATCTGGGCCAAGGACCTCCTCATGATCGCCCTGGCGGCCGGCGTCATCCTGGGCCACATCTTCCCGATCTACCTCGGCTTCCGCGGCGGAAAGGGCGCCGCCTCGGGCCTGGGCACCTGCCTGGCCATGATCCCCAAGGCCACCCTCCTGGTCCTCGTGGTCTTCCTCATCACGGTCCTCATCACCCGGTTCGTATCCCTGGGCTCCATCATGGCCTCCCTGACCCTGCCCTTCGCCTTCATGGGCACCTACTGGGAACGCGCCATGGGCGACGGCACCCCCATCCTCTGCGGCACCGTGTTCCTGGCCGCCCTGATCGTGTTCCGCCACCGCTCCAACATCGTGCGCCTGGTCCACGGCAAAGAGGAGCGATTCCAGGTCCACCGGGCGCCTGAGTGATCCCGGCAGCCCGCTTCCCTTGACTTTCCCCCACGCCTGAACTACCGTATGCCCGAACCTCGACCGGGTGCATCGTGCGCCCGGTGATCCCGTTCGTTCTCTGAATCTGTAGGGTCATTTCTGACCGAGTCGGGGTGTAGCGCAGCCTGGCTAGCGCGCTTGAATGGGGTTCAAGAGGTCGCTGGTTCGAATCCAGTCACCCCGACCACGGTATTCCGCGTAAAAAAGCATGTCCTCTAGGCGTGCGCCCTGAAGGATTTGACCGGTCCGGCGTGGATCTCCGTTCGAATTTCATGGAGGGTTTCCATGAGAAGGAATGTCAAGAGCCAACCCGGCCCTTGCAGATAGACCCCGGGAATGGAAAAAGGTGCTTTGTTTCGACCATCCTCAATCCAGATCAAGATACCGCCGCTCCTGTCCCCGGACCTCTTGAAATTTCATCGACAATCCTGTCCATTTGTCCGGCGTCCCCTTCCCGGCATTGCATGGACCTGGTAAAAAGGCGCCTGTCCACAATGACATCAATATCGGTATCGGTACGAGCATGAATGACATATCCGGACAGCCTGATAATGCACACGGTGACCTAGACCGATTTCAGGCGCGTCCTGAATGCAATTTCGATTCTGCGTATCCAGGAGCTGCTTCCGCCCGGAACCTCCATGTCTTTGTTGATGTCTACAATCAATGCAATCTGCAGTGTACCATGTGTGGGGGTACACTGGATTTTGAACCCACTCCGACGGTCCTCGATCTGGAACATTTCAGGCAAGTTGCAGATACGCTTTTTCACCGGACACGTCAGCTGGCCCTTTCCTGTGCGTATGAACCACTGATGTGCAAGGAGTTTTTCAATTATCTCGAAATCGCCGGAAAATATGATGTTCCTGAAATCATGATGACCACCAATGCGATTCTCATGACGCCTTCCAGGGCGCTCGGACTGGTGAAATCCAGGTTGACCGACCTTCATGTTTCTGTTGACGGGGCAACCAGGGAAACATATGAACGCATCAGGGTCGGAGCGAGATTCGAAACGTTGATCAAAAATTTGAAATCCTTGAAAGAGATCAAGAAGGACATGGGCAGAGAAACGCCCAGGATCCAGTTTCAATTTGTTCTCCTGCCCGAAAACCTCCACGAAGCAGCGGAGATCGTTCCTCTGCTGGCCGAATTCGAACCCGATATGATCCTTTACATCCACAAGGACTACCAGGATCCGCCCATCGAGAACCGTCAAGCAATTGAATCGGCATTGCGAGGAGCCCTGAGACCTACTTTCCGCGGAATGACCCGCTCTATTTTTCGCCCGCGTGGGGCGGTCACT